>CAYHFE010000251.1:0-10354 GCA_964355375.1 uncultured Verrucomicrobiota bacterium | reverse complement strand
GAAATGGGTGGCACGGCCAACTTGGCCGTGCTCGGCGGCAACTTGCCGCCGAGTCCGGCCCGGCGATTGAACTCACCATTCAGTGAGACTTCTGGCAGCAAAGCCTGTGGGCTGGTAGCCCACAGGAACGGGCAAGTTGCCCGTTCCACCCTGAACCCAACTGCATTGATCCGGCCTCGGGCGGCACCCGCCCTTACCCTGGCCGGGCGACGCGTCCGAGAATGGGTCATGGATTGGGGCGGGCGCATGGGCGATTCCTCAGTTCCTCCGGCGCAAGGCCACCAGCCAGCCCAGGAGCAGGGCGCTGACCGGAAACGCCCCCAGCAGAATCCAGCGCAGAGCCATCATCTCCCGCTGGGTGATGGTCACGCGGTACTCTTTGATAGCCCGCGGGCCGATGCCTTCCAGCAACAATTCCCGGTTGAGGAGCCAATTGATCGCGTTGCGCAGAAAATCCCGATTGCCCGCCAGTTCAATGGGACCGTTGCCCAGGAAGAGCGCATCTCCGGCGATGACCATCCGGGTCGCGCCGCGGTCGGCGCTGACTCCTTGAATGGCGCCTTTCTCGACGGCCGCCATCAAGGCGATCGACCCGGTCAGTGTGACTTTGGCGGATGGACCGCCCGCATCCACGCGCGCGACGCCGCCCGGGCTGGTCGAGACCAGGGCCACGACTTTCGGAGCGTCGGCGGTTTGGGGCAAGGCAGTGCGCGGCCGGATGGAGCGCGGCAGAATCAGTTCGAGGCGCGAATCCCGCAGCGGACCCACAATGGGATGGGCGCCAAACTCGCTCGTCACGACCGTGGAGTTCTCGCTGGAGCGGCTCTGCGACGGGTCCTGGACCGTGTCATGACCAACTTCCACGCCCCAGGCGGACAGGATCTTTTCCAGTCCGGTCTTGTCGTTGCGAGCCCGATAGTCGAACAAGACAAAGAGCCTTCCACCCTGATTGAGATACTTCTCGATCCGGGGCAGTTCATCGGGCAGGAAAGGATGCTTGGGGCCGGCAATGATGAGGAGCTGACAATCGGCCGGGACATCGTTCGTGAGGAGCGAGGGCAGACGCTTCCAAGGAACGTTGTTCTCGTCCAGAACGCGGGCGAACTCGAGGTAGCCCATGCTTCCCGGATCGCTCGGGTCGTGTTCGTTGTGGCCCGAAACGAAATAGGCGGCCAGCAGTCGGGGATCGATCAAGCTGTAGAGGGCCGAGGTGATCAATTGCTCTCCTTTGAACGACCGTTTGATCGGGGTGCCGCGCAGGATCGCCGCGGTATCGAATTCGGACAGGTCCTTGGCGTAAACGACTTTGATCTTGCCCCCGCCATCGATGATGAGGCGGTCTCCGTCCTGGCCCAGGGCCAGCCGGTAGTGGTCGAGGACGATTTGCGCGCGGCCCGGTGCGAGCATGTAATCCACATACTCGACCTTTAATTTCGCGCAGCGGTTCTCGTACTCGCCGAGCAGTTCCTTGACCGAGGAGTAGAGCGGTTTCTTGCGATCGAAAAGCACCACCACCGTGACTGGGTTGGTCAGAGAGCTGAGGACCCGAATGGTCACGGGAGAGAGCTCGACGGACGGGCGCAAGGTCCACTCGAACCGGGCGAAATGCCGGGCGCCCAGATAATTGGCCAGAACCAGAACGCCCAGGAGCAGTCCGAGGGAAAGAAGCACATGCCCCCCGATGGTCCAGCGGCGCTGGGGCGAGAAACTCGGGGGAGGGAGAGGGGCGGGCGGCATGCGGTTATCTCCAGCGCCGGCTCTCCACCACTTTGATCGTGGCGAACAGGAAAAAGACCGTGACGCTCGTGTAATAAACGAGGCAGCGCGTGTCCACCACACCTTGGGCGAAGCTCTCCATGTGGTCGGCCATGGAGATGTAGCGGAAGAGCCGCGCGGACCATCCCGAGGGCGGCGTGGAGACCATCGCGCGCAGGCTCAAGAGAAAGACGCCCAGACCCAGGGCGTAGCTCAAAATGGCGGCGACGATCTGGCTGCGCGACAAGGCGGACGCCAGGCAACCCATCGAAATGTAAAGCCCGCCAATGAGCAACATGCCCAAGGCCGTGCTCACCAGGGTCAGCGGGTCGAGCAAAGTCGAGTCGTGCGCGTAGTGCCGAACCACGACGATGTAAAGGAGGAGGGGCGACCAGGTGATGGCGAACAAGGCCAGCCCGCCCGTGAACTTGGCCAGGACCACTTGCACATCGTTGACCGGCGCGGTCATGAGGGTTTCGTAGGTTCCGGAGAATTTCTCCTGGGCAAAGGTGCGCATGGTCATGATGGGCGCGGTCAAGAGCAGGATCAGCCAAAAATACAGCGTGACGAAAAACTGTTCCGTCGCCGGCGCGTCGGTCGCTTCCGCGCCCAGTTTGGCCAGCATGTCCGAGAAACTCAAACCCAGCAGCAACAGCACGACCGCGACCACGAGGTATCCGGTCAGTGATCCGAAATAGCCGCCCAATTCCCGGCGCACGAGCGTGAGATAGACCTGCATTAGAGGCTCTCCTCCTTGTCGCTCCGGATGATGCGCACAAAGATGTCCTCGAGAGTGTGGCGGCTGCGCGTCAATTCCCGCAGCGTCCAGTTCTGTGCGCGGACTTGCTCGAAGATGAGCGGCCGGATATCGACGCCGGATCGCGGCGTCAAGGCGCAGCGGCAAAAGTCTCCATCCAGCGGCGAGACGTCAAAGTGTTCGATCCATTCCATCTCCCTCCAACACTCGTTCAGAGCCGCGGGCGACGCCGCAATTTCCGCGATCACCTGGCTGTCGCGATTGGCGTGGCGCTGGAGGTTTTCGGTGGTGTCGGACGCCAGAATCCGGCCTTCGTGCAGGATCAGCACGCGGGTGCAGGTCATCTCCACTTCCGGCAGGATATGAGTCGAGAGCAATATCGTGTGCTTGCGGCCCAGGTCCTTGATCAGTTGACGAACCAATCGAATCTGATTCGGATCCAGCCCGATCGTCGGCTCATCCAGAATGATCAATTCCGGTTCGTGGACCAGCGCGTCGGCCAATCCCACCCGCTGCCGGTAGCCCTTGGAAAGCTGGCCGATGATCCGGCGGCTGACCTCGGTCAAGCCGCATTGGTCCATGACGATTCCCACCCGCTCGCGGGTCTGGCTGGCCGTCAACCCCTTCAGCCGGGCGCGGAACTTCAGGTACTCGCGCACCCGCATGTCCAGGTGCAGGGGGTTGTTCTCGGGCATGTAGCCGATGCGCCGGCGCACGTCCTCGGACCGAAAAAAGACATCCATGCCTCCCACCCGCACCGTGCCCGATGTGGCCGGCAGGAAGCAGGTCAAAATCCGGATAATGGTGCTTTTGCCCGCTCCGTTCGGGCCGAGCAGGCCGACGATTTCGCCCCGGCTGACCTTGAACGAAACCCCGGCCACCGCCCGGCGCGAGCCGTAGAGTTTGGTCAGGTCGGTCACTTCAATCATCGGTCCGTCGTTCATCAATGGTTCGATGCGGATTCTCTCATGTCAGGCTAAATTCGGCCATCAAAATTAGAGTGCATTCTTGCCGGATCAGCGCAGGGTGACCTCGGTGGTGGCGGAAAAGATCTGCGAGATGCTGCCGCGGCTGCGGCGAATGATCAGGTTGAGCCGGGCTTTCTCCCCGGCCTTTTTCGCATACAGTAGTTTGGCCGCCTGAGTCACATTCTCCACCACTTCGCCCTCGATCGCTTGGAGCAACTGACCCCGACGCAACTCCGCATCCGCGGCCGGACCATCCTCCGCCACCGCCGCGATGAGCAGGCCCTGGACCCGGTTCAAGCCGAAGCCGCGCGCCAGATCCGGCGTCAGCGTTTGGAGGGTGGCGCCCAGCTTCTGCTGGATCAGGCTGGCATTGAAGAATTCCGTTTCGGGCACGAGGCGCACCGTCAGAAGTTTGGTTTCGCGCGAGCGCTGCACGAGCAACCGAACGTCCCGCTTGGGGCCGACCGCGACCAATTCCCGGTTGAGCTCGAGCAAGCTGGCCGGGACTCGGTCATTCAGCCGCACGATCCGGTCGCCCGGCCGCAGGCCCGCTTTCTCGGCCGGACTGGCCGATTCCACGGCGAGCGCGGTCAAGCCCCCTGGACCCGCCTGAATCCGGGCTCCGAACCAGAGGCCCTGCAAGCGTTCGGGGGTGAAGATCTCCGCCAGCGCTTCGTTCACGCGCTTCACCGGGATGGCGAAGCCGATGCCCTGACCTTCGCGATAAACCGCGACGTTGATGCCGATCAGCTCTCCCCGCAGGTTGAGCAACGGACCGCCGCTATTGCCGGGGTTAATGGCGGCGTCGGTCTGCAGCCAGTCGGCGACGTTGAGCAGTTCCTCCTCATTCGGTGGCCTCCGGGCCTTGGAGCTGAGGATTCCTTTGGTCACGGACCCGCCCAGGCCGAACGGGTTGCCCAGGGCCAGAACCGTTTCGCCCAAGAGCAGATCATCATCGGGGGCAAACCGCACCGCCGTGAATTTCTCTTCGCCTTTCGTGACCAGCTTGAGCAGGGCGACGTCGGTCTTGGCCGTCCCGACCAGAGGTTTGGCTTCGAAGACGCGGCCGTCCGGCAAGGTGACGGTGATGCGGTTGGCGCGGCGGACGACATGCAGGTTGGTCAGGACATAGCCGGTCTCGTCGATGATGACCCCGGAACCGAGGCTTTGCTGGGACTGGGAGCGCCGGCCCCAATCCTTGCCGAAGAAGTCGCGGAACATATTCTCCAAGGGATCCCGGACCTCGACGATGGTTTCGGTGCTGATGTTGACGACGCTGGGCATCACTTCTTCGATGGCTTTGACCGTCGAGTCGCGGCGAATATCCCGGACTTCGGTATCGGCACTGGGGGCGCTGACCGCCGCGAAGAGCAAGGCCGCGGTCAAGGAAAGCACGGAGGGGTGGCCGGTCGTCCGGGGCAAGGATCGCGACCGGCCGGGCCGGTCGGCGGTAATCAATCGATTCGTCATAGGCGGAAGGCTAACTCAATTCTCGTCTTAAGCCACAAACGGAATGCAAAAACTTGACAGGACGCGAAGGGCGGCGCAAAAGCTTAGGCCAAGGTGGTCACGTTTCCGTCCAACTCATACGCTCAGTGGCGGGCTCAGAACGGCCTGGAGGCGTCGTTTCAGGAGAAGAACGATCCCGGCGCGCCGACCGAACGGCTGCTGCAATTGGTCTGGCATTACCAACGCCTGCTCCGCGATCAATTGCGGACGGTCGATGATCGCGCCGTTCGAGTGCTGCATCCCGGGTTTTGGAACCAGGAGGCCGGTCCGGATTTTCATGGCGCGGTTCTCCAGATCGGGACCGATCCCGTGCGGACGGGCGACGTCGAGATTGATCTCTCTTCCCAGGGGTGGCGACATCATCATCACGACCAAAACCCCGCCTATCGCCAGGTCATTCTGCATGTCATTTGGGCGGATGACAGCAATCCACGATGCCCCCTGCCGACCCTGGCGTTGCAGCCTTATCTGGATGCGCCCTGGTGCGAGTTGAAGGCGGGGTTGAACCGGGACTCGCTCCGCCGATTCTCCGGACCCCTTCTCGGTCAGTGCGGCGCGCCGCTCCGGGATATGTCGGTCCCGGTCGCGGAGGAGATCTTGCGGCAGGCGGCCGCCGTTCGCCTGCAGGCCAAGGCGGAGCATTGCGAGGCCCGCGCGCGCCAAGCGGGTTGGGAACAAGCGCTCTGGGAAGGCCTCTTCGGCGCGCTGGGCTACAAACACAACGTGTGGCCGATGCGGCGCGTGGCCGAACTGCTGCCCGTCCTGCGGCGGCCCGCCGATCCGGCGCCTTCCGCGCTGGTCCAGCAGGCTCGCTTGCTCGGGATCAGCGGCTTGCTCCCGACGGAACTGGCCGGCTCCGCGGCGGGTGCGGCCGATTATCTTCGCCGGATCTGGGATATCTGGTGGCGCGATCGCGAGCCCATCCAAGAACTGATCCTGCCGCGTCTCCTCTGGCGATTCAACGGGCTGCGGCCGGCCAATCACCCCCAACGCCGGCTGAGCCTGGCCGCGCATTGGCTGGCCGCGGGCGATTGGGTGGCCCGTCTCGAGAATTGGTTCGCCGCCTCGGTGCCCGACTCCGCGCTGGCCGGCTCGCTGATGGAGGTTCTGCAGATTCACCACGATGATTATTGGTCCTGGCATTGGACTTTTCGCTCGCATCGGATGAACGCTCCACAGCCGCTGCTCGGGTTTCAGCGCGCGACCGATCTGGCGGTGAATGTGATCCTGCCCTGGTTCTGGGCTCGGGCCATGGCGGGGAAAAACGAAGCTGCCCGGGAGATCGCCGAGCACCGTTATTTCGCCTGGCCGAAAGCCGAGGACAACGCGGTGCTCCGCCTCGCCCGCCAGCGTTTGTTTGGTGGACGGAAGATTCGCTTCTTGACGACTGCGGCGGCGCAGCAGGGCTTGCTGCAAATCGTCCGCGATTTCTGCGATCACTCCAACGCCTTGTGCGAGCACTGCCAGTTCCCGACCCTGGTCCGTCAGTGGGTGTGAGCCGCGTCAATTCACCAGAGCATTTGAAAACCGCTCGCCCGGATCAAGCGCGACGGGTTCCGAACTCAAGTCATCCGCCCAATCCGGTGGGGCGAGACTCCGTCGAGCCGCGACCCTCTGTTCTGACTCGATGCCGCCTTTCTGCTGATGGTGACTTCTCGGATGTCGGCATGCTCAGTGCGAGTGAGTTGGCCCGGGCAACAGCCGCCGCGAGTCTTGGCTGATCCATCCAACCGGCTGACTGTGGTCCGCGCGTGAACCCGTCGTCTTCGGGTGATCGGCTCGTTCCGTTACCTCGCCTGGAAGTCCGCGGCGAAGGCTTTCGGATTCAGCTCCTGCCCGGTGGCGAATTTCGTCAGAACATTCCAAGGCAAGGTTCGCCCTGGTCCAAAAACCCGCTTTTTCATAAATTCACCCACCTCCGCTCGGCCGGCGTAAAGCGCGCTCGCCGGCGGTGTTTTGAGGACTTCCCGCGCGATCGTGTGATGGACTTGGGACGCGAAGAGCTCGCCCATCATGTAGTTGTGGTAGTAGGCGGGCGCGACCACGATGTGAATCTTGCTCGCGTAGTCGGGGGCGGTCCGGCCTTCCGGTCGTTTGACCAATTGATACTTTTCCACCAAGTCCCACCACAGAGTATTGAGGTTCTGGTTCGGGTTGCGATAGAGCTCCTTTTCGAAGCGAAGCATGACCTGGCACCAACGGGAGAAGATCAAGAGCCGGTTTCGCAACATCTGCGCCCCGGTTTCATTGAAGCCCTCTGGATCGGCCACCGGCACGCCCATCTGCTGGAGCCAAGCGGCGCTCTTGGACGCCCGTTCGAACATCATGGCCACGCCTTCCGTCGCCAGAATGTGGGCTTCGGTCCGGAGCACGTAAGGAACGCTCTCCGGAATATTCTTGCTGCTGTAAACGCCATGCCCGAGCTCATGCAGCATCGTGCCCATCCAATACTCGTTCGGCACGATGTTGGCGAGCACACGGACATCGCCCGCGCGATCGATATCGGTGCAGAAAGCGTGGGGACTCTTGCCCGCTTTCTCGTAAAGATCGCTCCGCCCAAGCACGTCGTCGATCGGCAATCCCATCCCGGCGTAGTACTCGCGGCACAACTTGAGAATATCGACCTTGGCATAGACGGCGTCGAGGTCCGTGCGAAAAATGGACGGCGACTCCTGGAAGAACGGATCCTGGTAATGCCACGGGCGGAGGTTCGCGACCGGGAGGCCCGATTGTTGCGCCAGCTTCTCGTCGATCGCCGCCTTGGCGCGACGGAAGGGTTCACGGGTCAAGGCGTCGAGGCGATCGAACAACTTCAGGACTTGGGATTGGCTTTGCTCGTTCAAGAAAAGCTGCATGACATGGTAATCCTTGAATCCGAGGGCGCGCGCGGCTTCGTTGCGCAGGGCGACCAGTTCTTGGAGATCTTTCTCGACCGCCGCACCGACCACTTTGCTCGCCTCCCAAACGGCCTGGCGCTGGGTGGAATCCTTCGATTCCTTGAGGATCTTGCGCACTTCGCTGTCGGACATTTCCCGTCCATTCACCTTGGCGCGAAAGGTATTAAACGTCTTTTCGATGGCGTTGGCTTTGGCCGTCATTTTCCGAAGGAGCTCGGGATTGACCTGCTTCTCCAAATACATCAGGTAAAGGACGTCAATCTGGCGGGCGAGCTGGGGATCGCGGAGCTTGGCGCTCCGGATCGCTTTGAGTTCGGCGAACCGGGCTTGGTCCGAGAGGGCTTGGTCGAGCTTGTTCTGGGCTTCCTCCTTGATCTTGAAATCCTCGTCTTTGCCCGAGACGTTGGCGTTCCACCACGCCACGCTGGCGGTCTTCTCCAAGGGGCGAATGGCGCTTTCGTGCGCGGCGATGAACTGTCGCGCGCGCGCGACGGAATCCGTTTTTTGAGCGGTGCTCGTCAGGGTCATGGCCATGATGACGCTCACCACTAACGCAATCTGTGAAGCGGGTGAATGCTGAAATGTCATAAGTGTGCGATCCCTTTCAGAGAGGATGAGCCGATTCTGGGCTGCCACTCTTTGATCTGAAACATGGCCCGACTATTTCCAGACATCTCGGGCAAGTCAAGGATTGGCCCAGGCGCTGGAGCAATTCTCATTTACGATTTTTAGGACACGCGGCTCGCCCCTCGGTCCCTCATCTGGTGTGGCCTTCTCATCAGTAGTGATACCGCGGTTGAGCCATGAACACATAACAAGCTCTGAGCTTCCCCAGCGCTGAAACGGGAATTGAATCGTCCGCCCGGGTCCGGCATTAGTCCTGGAGCATGTCGTTCGATTCCTATTGGCGGCGCTTTGGCTTTTGCCCGAGGCAGATTGCGGTCCATCCCCATGCGGATTTGGGGATCGTCGTGGTCATTCCCTGTCATAACGAGCCCGACTTGGTCGGCAGTTTGGCGGCGCTCTGGCGCTGTGATCGGCCCGGGTGTGCCGTCGAGGTGATCGTCGTGATCAATGCGCCGGGCAAGGGATGCGAAGCGGTCCAGCAGCAAAATCTAAAGACCTGGAACGAGGCGTCCGCGTGGATCGTGGATCATCGGGACGATCGGTTTTGCTTTCATCTTCTGCATTTCCCCGCCTTGCCCCCGAAGCACGCCGGCGTGGGCTTGGCCCGCAAGATCGGCATGGACGAAGCAGTCGGCCGGTTCGGGGAGATTGGCCGGAGCGCCGAGGGCCTCGTGGTCGGTTTTGATGCGGATTGTCGGTGCGAGGCCAATTATCTGCGGAGCCTCGAGACCCACTTTCGTCAACATCCGAAGAGCCCCGGCTGCAGCATCTATTTCGAACATCCGCTGAGCGGCCCGCTCGAAGCGGAAGTTTACCAGGCGATCACGGCCTATGAACTCCATCTGCGTTACTACATCCAGGGATTGCGCTACGCGGGCTTTCCCCATGCCTATCACACCATCGGCTCGTGCATGGCGGTGCGGGCGGAGGTCTATCAAGCGCAAGGCGGGATGAACAAACGCCGGGCGGGCGAGGATTTTTACTTCCTCCATAAGATCATGCCGCTCGGCGGGTTCACTGAGCTGACGACGACGACCGTCCTGCCGTCACCGCGCGTTTCGAATCGGGTCCCGTTCGGAACCGGCCAAGCGGTGGCCGATCACCTGCGATGCGGAGAAACTCGAACCTATCCGTTATCAGCCTTCCGCGATCTCCGGATTTGGATCGAACAAGTGCCGGCCTTGTTTCGCGCGGATCGCCCTTCCGTCATCGAGCGGCTCGCCGATCTGCCTGAATCGATTCGGACCTTTCTGGAGGCGAACGCCTTTGAGCAGGCCTGGCGCGAGATACGCGAGAACACGGTCGGCGAACGGTCCTTTGGTCGGCGGTTCTTCAGATGGATGGACGGCTTCCGAGTCATGAAGTACCTCCATCACGCCCGCGACCATTACTACGGAGAAGGACTTGTGGCCGAGGAAGCGCGGCGCTTGTTCGCGCTGGTTTGCTCGGAGTCAGAACCGCCGGCGAATCGATCACTGCGTGAGTGGTTGATGGCGTATCGGCAGCTCGACCGGGTCCCAATGCAGGCGCCAAGCGGATCGCCGCTTTCTCCATGAACCGTGGTTGTTTGAATGGGGAGCGCGGCCGTCCCGGCTGCACCGGTCGGCGTCTCGCCGACCGGAATCAAGCTGGTCCACCTCCACGAGGGTTCGGCGGGACGCCGAACACGGCAGGCGGGACGCCCGCGCTCCCCATCGCGCCTTCAGATTCATGGCCACGATTCATGTCCAATCGTTGGAGGTTTTCTCGCTCCATGAACCGTTCCTTAACCGGGCGGCTGATTTTTGAGAGGAGGGCAGGAGAACTCCGCCAGGTTTTGGAGTGCGGCAGCCCTCTGCCGC
>CAYHFE010000250.1:0-10358 GCA_964355375.1 uncultured Verrucomicrobiota bacterium | reverse complement strand
AGACGACCAAGCGGCTGGTGGGGGGCAATGAATTGGAAGTGACGATTCCCGAGTCGCGAGAGTTCTATTGGTCGAAGATCGAGCGAGCGATTGCCCTGGAGCGGACTTCCTCAACTCGACGCGCTCCGTGGTGGTTCGTCCTGCCCGGATGGTGGCGTCGAGTCGCGGTTCCACTGGTCGGCACGGCGGCGCTGGTCCTCCTTGTGGTCGTGGCCCTGAAACCCGGTTTTATTCCTCAACAAATAGCGAGTTACTTCCATGAAATCGACACACCCATGGAGGAGGATGACGCTATCTCTTTTCACTCGCAGGAGGCGGGCATGACTGTAGTCTGGATTGCTGCCAGGTAACACGGGCGATTCCAATCAGGCAGTCGAGGCGTTGGTCCAGATATCTCTCCCATCGCGAATGAAGCTGAATCGATTCATGTCCTTCCAGTTGCTCTGTTTTCTCGCACTCACGCTGACCTTGGATATTGCTCAAGCTTCTGCGAGCGAGGTGAAATTCCAGGCGATATTGATTTGGGGAACCAACAGCGACAAACCCTCTGATCCGAAACTAAAGGAGGTCGATGCCAATTTTGTCGAGAAACTGAAGAAGATTTTTAAGTGGAACCACTATTTCGAAGTCAACCGGCACTCCGCTTCGGTCGCGGACACAAAATCCGAAAAGTTCAAATTGAGCGAGAAGTGCGAAGTTGAGATCAAGAACCTCGGCAAAGCCATGATCGAGGTGAAGCTCTATGGGGAAGGCAAACTGGTCCGTAAAGTCACCCATCCGATGCCGCCTGGAGAAAGCTTGGTTTTGGCGGGCGATGACAAAAACGATACGGCTTGGTTCATTCTGATAACGCCGAGGTAGAATTCCCCGTTCCGCCCTCTCGCCAAGTCCTGTTTCTTCGCCGTTTCGAGGTTCGATTTTGCCGTTTTAGGCATCTCAATATATTCGGCTAACGAGCCGGGCAGACCACAACTTATTGTGGGTTCTTCGGGTTGAAAGCGGCAAATAAAAGGTTGTGTTGCTCCGTGGGTTTCTCTATTCTAAGCATTATACTTTTGACGCTCCAACACGGAGCGCAGAATGCAGGTTTCGTCGGGTTTTCCGACTCGTTTCCGTAGGTGCAATGTATGGTTACTGCTGTTGGCGACGCGGATAAGTACGATGCCTCCAAGATCGACAAGTTGGAGGGCTTGGAGGCGGTTAGAAAACGCCCTGGAATGTACATCGGCGATCCCGATGAACGTGGGCTCCATCACTGCGTCTTTGAGGTTCTGGACAATTCGATCGACGAACATCTGGCTGGTTTCTGTTCGCGGATTGATGTCGTGATCCATGTGGATGGGTCTTGTTCGATCCGTGATGATGGTCGCGGGATTCCGGTCGATATGCATCCGAAGTTCAACATGCCCGCCGTTGAACTTGTCCTGACCAATCTCCATGCCGGGGGCAAGTTCGGCCAGGGCGCCTACAAATACTCTGGAGGGTTGCACGGGGTCGGCGCCAAGTGTGTGAACGCGTTGTCCGACTGGTTCAAAGTGGAGGTCTCGAGGGACGGCAAGGTGTTTTCCATGGAGTTCGCCCGCGGTAGCACCACCCGCAAGCTCGAGGTGATCGGGAAATCCAATCAGTCCGGGACGCTGATTACGTTCAAACCGGACGCCACCATTTTCACCATCACGACGGAGTTCAAGTTCGACATTCTGGCAAATCGTTTGCGCGAGCTGGCGTTTTTGAATACAGGAGTTGAGATTCTGTTGACGGACGAGCGGTTCGAGAACCGGAGCGAGCGTTTCGTTTACCGCGACGGGATCGAGGAGTTTGTCAAACAGCTTGGCAAGAATAAGCAAGTCATCCATCCCAAACCGATCGTCCTGATTCGGCAGAAAGATGACGTGATCGTCGATTGTGTTCTGCAGTACAACGATAGCTACAACGACCAGATTCTCTGTTTCGCCAATTCGATTCCGAATCCTGATGGAGGCACTCATCTGACGGGTTTCCGGTCCGCTTTGACCCGCGCGATCAATCAGTATTCCAAGGCCAACAATCTGCTCAAAGACAAGGATCCCAGCATTTCCGGGGATGATGTGCGTGAAGGCTTGGTCTGCGTTCTGAGCGTCAAGTTGGAGAACCCCCGGTTTGAGTCCCAGACCAAAGTGAAGCTCGTCAACACGGAGATTGACGGAATCGTTTCGTCGATCGTTTACGAAGGGTTGATGAGTTTTTTGGACGGCAACCCGTCGGTGGCCAAACGCATCGTGGAAAAGGCCCTCATGGCCGCCCGAGCGCGCGAGGCGGCTCGCAAGGCTCGAGAGACCGTGCGGAAGAGCGCACTCACTGGGGGAGGGTTGCCGGGCAAATTGGCGGATTGCTCCGATCGCGATCCGGTCAACACGGAGCTTTACATCGTCGAGGGTGATTCGGCCGGCGGCTCGGCCAAGCAGGGGCGGGATCGAAAGTTTCAGGCCATCCTCCCGATCCGTGGCAAGTTGATCAATGTCGAGAAGGCGCGCTTGGACAAAGTCCTCCAAAATACTGAAATCCGGACGATGATCACGGCGGTCGGGACCGGAATTGGCGACGGGGAAGGGGAGGGTGCCTTCAACCTGGAGAAATTGCGCTATCACAAGATCATTATCATGACCGACGCGGACGTGGACGGGTCGCACATCCGCACGTTGCTCCTGACATTTTTCTACCGGCAGATGCCTCAATTGATCAAGCAGGGCTTCGTCTATATCGCTCAGCCCCCGCTCTATCAAATCACGCGAAAGAAACGAGTTGAGTATGTCGATGATGACGCTCGGTTGAACAGGATTCTCATCCAGCTCGGCACGGAGGACGTTCAACT
Source organism: uncultured Verrucomicrobiota bacterium (assembly GCA_964355375.1). GTDB lineage: Bacteria > Verrucomicrobiota > Verrucomicrobiia > Limisphaerales > SIBE01 > CAYHFE01. The sequence continues at coordinate 7,507 of CAYHFE010000250.1, read as the reverse complement.
GCGGAGCCTCACGGATAGCAAGGAACTCAGTCAGAAACAGCTCGCCGAAATGCTCGAGTTGCTCGAATCGCTTGACAAGTATGCCCAGGCTTTGCGCCGGCACGGCGGCGATTTCGGGGAATTTGTCGAAAAGCGCGACCCTCAGACTCATCAATTGCCAAGGCATTTGGTCAAAGTGCGTGAGGGCAACGACGAAACGATGCACTATTTCCAGACGGAGGAGGATCTCAGGAAATTTGGCGAGGCGAATCCGGATCTCCGGCTCTTTGGCGGGGAGGATTTGGATCCGACCACGGAGAAGAAGAACGGACCCACCCGGCGCGCCCGGCACGTCGAGATTCACGAAAGCAAGGCCATCGCTGAGCTGCTGGCGCGACTTGAGGGGAAAGGGCTCAATGTCGAACACTACTCCGCGCAGGATCGGCCTTTGTTCGAATTGGTCGAAGGCGAGGGCGAAAAGGCGCGAGTCAAGCCCCTGTTTTCCATCTCCGAGATCCTCTCGAGCATCATGGAAGTGGGACGGCGCGGTCTCCAAATCAAGCGTTTCAAGGGCCTCGGAGAAATGAACCCGAAAGAGCTGTTTGAAACGACGATGAATCCAGCCAGGCGCAAGCTGCTCAAGATCGATCTCACGGACGCGGTCGAGGCGGAGGAAATGTTCACCAAGCTGATGGGAGACGAGGTGGAGCCGCGCCGCCAGTTCATTGAGGACAATGCGCTGAATGTGCGCAATCTGGACGTGTGAAAATGCCGCGCGGAATAAGCTCAACGCCGCTTGGGCTCGCCTCAGAAGGGCACTTCCATGGGGCGAGCCCAGGGAGCTGTTTTCGCTGACCGGGTTTCTCATGTCCGTGACCCAGCTTCTCTTTCTGTATGCCCGATACCAATGATTCGAACAGTCTCCCGGCGGCGAACGTTCCAGCCTTTGCGGCCAACGAGAGAATCGCGAATATCAATGTCGCGGACGAGATCAAGAACTCGTTCCTCGATTACTCGATGTCCGTCATCATCTCGCGCGCTCTGCCGGATGTGCGGGACGGACTCAAGCCCTCGCAACGGCGTCTCCTCTTCGCCATGTTCAATGATTTGAACTTGCAGCCGAACCGCAAGCATTTGAAATGTGCCCGCATCGTCGGCGAGACCATGGGCAAATATCATCCTCATGGCGACCAGGCCATTTATCCGACCCTGGTGCACATGGCCCAGCCTTGGGCGATGCGCGAGACGCTCGTCGATGGCCAGGGTAATTTCGGATCGGTCGAAAACGATCCCCCGGCGGCGATGCGTTATACCGAGGCGCGGCTGACCCACCTCGGGGCGGTCTTGATGGAGGATATCGACAAGGGAACGGTGGACTTTGTCACCACCTACGACGAGGAGCATAACGAACCGGTCGTTCTTCCGGCGGCCTTTCCGAATCTATTGGTCAACGGCGGGACGGGCATAGCCGTGGGGATGGCGACGAACATGGCGCCGCACAACTTGGGCGAGGTGATCGACGGAATTTGCGCCCAGATCGATCAGCCCGAGATTACCATCCCGCAGTTGATGAAATACATCAAAGGACCGGATTTTCCCACCGGATGCATGCTGTGCGGGCTCGAGGGCATCAAACAATATTTCACGACCGGCCGAGGGAGCTTGAAGATCCGCGGTAAGGTGGGCGTTGAACAACTCAAAGGCGGACGCGAGCAAATCGTCATTACGGAAATACCCTACAACGTCAACCGAGCTGTATTGGTGGAGCGAATTGCCCAGTTAGTCAACGAAGGGGACATCAAGGAATTCAAGGACATCACCGCGGTCCGGGACGAATCGGACGAAAATACCCGGGTCGTGGTGGAGATCAAGCGCGATGCGGTGGCCAAAGTGGTGATCAACAACCTTTACCGATATACGTCCCTGGAAACCAGCTTCGCGGTCAACGCGCTGGCCATCGATCACGGGCGTCCCAAAACGCTTAATCTCAAAGAGTTGATCAACTGCTACATCGAACATCGGCGTGAAGTCGTGCTCCGGCGGACGCGCTTCGATTTGAAAAAAGCCGAGGAGCGAGCAGAGCAACTGGAGGGCTACTTGATCGCCCTGGCCCACCTGGATGAGTTCATTCGGATTATTCGGAATTCCTCGAATCGCGAGGAAGCCAAAGTGAAACTGCTGGCCTTCGACTTCACTCGAGCCCAGGTGGAAACCTTGGGAATCCTTATCCGGAGTGAGGCTCGGCTCGTGAATGGCCGGTATTCTTTCAGCGAATTGCAGGCCAACACCATCCTGGATTTGCGGCTCTATCAATTGACCGGGTTGGAGCGGGAGAAGGTCAAACAGGAATACGACGAGCTCAGTTTGAAGATCAATGACTTGCTCGACATTCTGGCCAAAGAAGCGCGGGTGTTTTCGATCATCAAGGAGGAGCTCAAAGCGATCAGAGAAAAACACGCGAGCCCGCGGCTGACGGATCTGGTCCCGGACGAAGGGGAAATTGCGATCGAGGATCTCATCGCCAACGAGGGTGTCATCATCACGATCACGCACAACGGATTGATCAAACGGACCAACATCAGCTCGTATCGGGCCCAAAGACGGGGAGGCAAAGGGGTCATCGGCATGACCACTCGGGAAGGGAGCGCGAGCGAAGGAGAACAGATGGATTTCATCGAGCATCTGTTCACGGCCAGCACCCACGATTACTTGATGTTTTTCACGAAGACCGGACGGGTTTACGTCGAACGCGTCCACGAGATTCCTGACATGGGACGGGCCAGTAAGGGCCGGAGCATCGCGAACCTGCTCGAATTGCAGGCGGGAGAGAAGATCGCCGCGCTCATCCGCATCGGTTCCAAGGTTGGACCGAACAAAGAGAACCTCACCTGGGCGCAGCTCGATCACCTCTTTTTCGCCACGCATCAGGGCACGGTCAAGAAGACGGCGCTGGTGGAGTTTGCCAACGTGCGAAAGGGCGGAATTATCGCGATTAGCATCGAGCCCGGCGACACGCTCATCGAAGTGAGACTGACCGACGGACGCAATCAAGTCGTCCTCATTACCCGCGAAGGGCAGAGCATTCGCTTCTCGGAAGAGGATGTCCGAGCGGTAGGCCGTCCGGCCGCGGGAGTGAGAGGGATAAGCCTGGGAAAAAGCGACGCCGTCGTGGCTTTGGCGGTGGTGGTGCCAAGCGCCACTTTGTTGGTGGCGGGCGAAAACGGCATCGGCAAGCGCACGGAATTTGAGGAGTACCCGCTGCAATCCCGGGGCGGTAAGGGAGTCATTACGATGAAGACGAACGATAAGACGGGACGCGTCGTGGGGGCTTTGACCGTTCGTGACGATGAGGAAATCATGCTCATCACGGTGGGCGGACAAATGGTTCGAACGGCCGTCAAGGACATCCGCCAAACCGGCCGGAATGCTCAGGGAGTCAAATTGATCGACTTAACTCAGGGAGACAAGCTGCAGGCGATCGCCCCAGTGATCAATGAAGAGACGGATGAAGAAGAACCGGCCTTGGCGTAAGCCACGTCACCCGAGAGAGGATCCCTCGTGTCCAAGCTCCCCATTTGGACGCAGTGGAATTTCGGTGCAGATCAGAATCTGAGACTCGCCGCGGAGCGCCCCTTCCTCCCTGATCTTGTGACACAACGTCCCCTCGCCACCCGAAATGTGGACGAGGGGACTGCTGAAAACAGAGGTTGGAGAATTAGTAGCGATTTCGACCGCCGCCACCACCACCACCACCGCCGCCACCACCGCCGCCACCGTAAGGACGTCGGCCACCGCGGTCACCACCACCGGAGCGCTCTTCCTTGGGGCGAGCCTCGTTAACGGTCAGATTTCGGCCGTCCAACGTGGCGCCGTTCATGGCTTCGATGGCCTTCTGGGCTTCTTCGGCTGTGCTCATCGTGACAAAGCCAAACCCGCGGGCGCGACCGGTTGCCCGGTCCATCATCAGGTTGGCTTCAACGACCGTTCCGTGAGCCGAGAAGGCGTCCTGCAGGTCGTTTTCGGTCGTGTTGAAGGAGATGTTTCCTACGAACAACTTCGTGTTCATGTGATGCTTTACTGTTTTAGACTTTTCTTGCTTTCTTCTAGACTGTTCCCGACCGTCGGGTTTCAAATCATCACTGAACGGAGTTCACCTGAGGATTCACCATGCCTTGAAATGGACAAGCTATCTAACAGTCGCGGCGAATTTGACTATTCGCCTGAAAAAGGCAAGCGCAATTTTATCGCAATTCTATTGCCGGTTCACGAACGAACAAAGGACGAACTCGATGGTCTGCGGACGTCGCCCGGACAAGGGCGAGTCACTCCGGTCGGAAGATGGAGGAACCTCTCGTTAGGCGACCGTATCGAGAAGAGTGCCGATCATTCGATCTTCAGCTCTGATGGTGGCAACGTTCGCCTGGACGGTGAGCCGGTCTTCAATCGTTCCAGCCAGATCCTCCGTTTCGATCCGCCCCTCAGAAACCTCCCGAGCCCGTTCCTCGAACTTCGTCGCCGCCCGCTCGATCGCCCGGTTCGCGTTGGTGATCACGCAGTTGATCGGCTCGACATTCACAATGTGTAAAATACCGGCCGCGATCCGGGTTTCAAGGGTAAAGCCCGACCAGGAATTCTCCCTGATCGGGTGGCCGGCGGATCTCCCGGACGTTCTATTCCCACTCGATCGTGGCCGGCGGCTTGCTGGAGATATCCAGGCAGACACGGTTGACGCCCTTGACTTCGTTGATGATTCGGTTGGCCATCCTTTCCAGCAGGTCGTACGGAAGGCGCACCCAATCGGCGGTCATCCCGTCCTGCGATTCCACGACGCGCAGGGCGACGGTGAAATCGTAGGTGCGCTCGTCTCCCATGACCCCGACGCTCCGAACCGGGAGCAGCACCGCAAAGCTCTGCCAAGTCTTGTAGTACCATCCGGAGGCTTTCATTTCCTCCACCACGATGGAGTCGGCATTGCGAAGAATGGTGCATCGGCTCGGGGTCACGGCCCCAAGGATGCGCACGGCCAAGCCCGGTCCGGGGAACGGTTGACGGAAGACAATCTCTTTCGGTAAACCCAACTCTAGGCCCAGTTCACGAACTTCGTCCTTGAAGAGGCATTTCAGCGGTTCCACCAACTTGAACTTCATTCTTTTGGGCAACCCGCCCACGTTGTGGTGACTCTTGATCATGGCCGCCGGATTCCCGGCGATGGGCACAGACTCGATGATGTCTGGATAGAGAGTGCCTTGGGCGAGAAACTTGGCTTGACCCGCCCGTTTGGTCGCGGCCTCAAACACCTCGATGAAGGTTCGGCCAATGATTTTGCGTTTACGTTCCGGATCGGTCACCTTGATGAGTCGTTTGAGAAACAACTTGGAGGCATCTTCGTATTGCAGCTTGATCTTGAAATGGCGCTCAAAAACCTCCTGAACGACCTCGGCTTCCCGAGCTCGGAGCAGACCATTATTGACGAAGATGCAGGTCAATTGGTCGCCAATCGCCTTGTGCAAGAGGGCGGCCGCCACACTGGAGTCCACGCCGCCGCTTAAGCCAAGGAGGACGTTCTCGGGGCCGACGGTGGCGCGAATGTTAGCCACAGCCTGATCGACATAATGGTGCATCGTCCAGTTTTTGCCGCAACCGCAGATGCCATGGACAAAATTGCCGATGATTTCGCGACCGCGGGGGGTGTGCGCGACTTCGGGATGGAATTGCAGACCGTAAAAGCGCTTCGTCTTGTGCTCGGTCGCGGCGTAGGTCGAGTTCTCGGTTACCGCGATTGGTTTAAAACCGGCGGGAAGCCTGGTCAGCTTGTCGCCATGGGAGTTCCAAACCTGAAGCTGCTCGGGCAAGTGCTGAAAGAGCGGAGAACGGGCGCGAGTGATTCTAAGGCTGCCCTTGCCGAATTCGCGCTTTTGGCCGGGCTCCACTTTGCCGCCGAGGTACTGCGCAAACAGTTGCAGGCCGTAACAAATTCCAAGAATCGGGACGCCCAGGTCGAAGATCGCCGGGTCGGGCAGGGGAGCATCCGTGGCATAGACGCTGGCGGGTCCGCCCGAGAGGATCAACCCCTTCGGTCGCCGCGCCGCAATCGTCGCCGCCGGGGTGTCATAGCGGAGAATGGTGGAATAGACGTGGCACTCGCGAATGCGCCGGGCGATGACCTGGGTGTATTGGGAACCGAAATCAAGAATGACAATTTCTTCAATCATGTGCGCGATATGAAGGCCCACTCTTTGCCCTCAGTCCGAAGGTTTGACGAGAAAAAAAGGTGAAAACTGGGCGATTGCTCATGGTCATGGAGAGCGCCTTTTCGCTTGGCGCTTGCCTCGGGACCATGAACCCATCCAACGGTGGGGCGAGACTCCGTCGAGCCCTGAAATCTTGGCAGGCGGGAAAGTCAGGGCTCGACGGAGTCTCACCCCACTCAGATTCATGGAGAGGGAACACCTCCAAAAATTGGACGTGAGTTGGGGCCACGAACCTGAAATGCATAGACCATTGGAAATCAACGAACGCATTTTACGGTTCATGGGCAGCCGCTTGAAAAGGTGTCAAAAGGTGTCAGTTCCTAGTTTCTAACACCTGACGCGGCGCGGAGCATACGTCAGGCTCGCTGCATGGGTCGCAAACTGCGGGTCCAATATCCAGGAGCCATCTACCACGTGATGAACCGGGGTGACCGCCGCGAACCCATTTTCCAAGACGATCTGGACCGGCAACGCTTTCTCCAAACTCTGGCCGAGGCCTGCGCCAAGACCGACTGGCAGATGCACGCCTGGTGTTTGATGGGAAACCATTTTCATCTGGTGCTGGAGACGCCTCAGGCCAACTTGGTGGCGGGCATGAAATGGTTTCTGGGCACCTCCACCGGCCGCTTCAATCGCCGCCACAAGCTTTTCGGGCCTTTGTTCAGCGGACGCTACCAGGCGCTGGTGGTCGATGGGAGCGGCCACGGCTATCTGAAGACGGTGTGCGACTACGTCCACTTGAATCCGGTGCGAGCCAAATTGCTCACGGCCGAGCAGCCGCTCCGTGCGTTCGTTTGGAGCAGCTTTCCTGAATACCTTCGAGGCTCCACCCAGCGCCCGCCGTGGTTGCGGGTGGATCGGCTGTTCGGAGAAATGGGCCTTCCCCAGGACAGCCGGGCCGGTCGCCAGCAGTTCGAGTTACGAATGGAAGAGCGGCGCGCGCAGGAGGCGGGTGACGATTGGAAGAGCGTCCGGAGGGGTTGGTGTCTGGGAGAGGAAAGCTTTCGTCGGCAATTGCTCGCACAGATGGACGGTCGGATGGGGGAGCACCACTACGGAGCGGAGCGTCAGGAAAGCGCGGCGGAGAAAGCCGAGCGCGTGGTGCGGGAGGGCTTGAAGAAAGCGCGCTGGACAGAGGAAGATTTGCGGGTGCGGCGCAAGTCCGACCCGGGGAAGATCAAGCTGGCCGCGCACTTGCGTCAGGAAACGACCATGACGCTCAAATGGATCGCGGAACGGCTCCAGGTGGGAGCCTGGACGCATTTGAACAAACGCCT
>CAYHFE010000249.1:0-10424 GCA_964355375.1 uncultured Verrucomicrobiota bacterium | reverse complement strand
CCCTCCGGGGCCCGGACCGCATTGTTCCCCCCGAACTCCGCTGCCCCTCCGGGGCCCGGACCGCATTGTTTCCGCCGAACTCCGCTGTCCCTCCGGGACCCGGATTGTCTTGTTCCCCCGAATGCAGCACGCCCGCGTTTCAGAGACTCAACCTGACGGCAATTTGAACGGTTCATGGAGAGCTCCCTTTCCTTTTGCAGCGCCTGGGGACCGTGAACCGGGGGCTCTGATCGGGAGTCCCGGCATCAACCGGCGAGGCGAGACAAGGCGAGACGCGGGCGCGAGGTCAGCCGGCACTCGGTTATCTTTTCTCCGCCTGAACCGCCGTGAGCAGAGCCTTGATGTAGCCAATGCTGTAGGCCCAGCCCGTCCGGGCTCCACCCACCATGCCGGGAACATGATCGGCGATGAGGGCGCCGCGGAAATCCACTTCCTGAAGGGTTCGCATCAGCTTGAGCATGTCGGTGTACCCGTCATCGACGAACGTCTCGACAAAGCGCGGAATCGGCCCGCTGACATTGCGGAAGTGGATCTTCCAGAGCTTGTCCATCTTAGCGAAAGCGCGAGCCGCTTCGCAGACGTCTTTGCCCATTTGCTGGCCGCCCTCCATCCAGGTGCCGGCGCACAGACAGACGCCGATGTTCGGGCTATTGGCGATCTCCAGCGCCCGCACATAGCCGTCAAAATTGCCGAAGATGCAGCGCGGCACTCCGCCCAATTCCGGAACCGGAGGGTCATCCGGATGAATCCCAATCCGCACGCCGAGTTCCTCCGCGAGCGGCGCGACTTGCTTGATGAAGTAAGTGTAATTCTCCCAGAGCTCTTCTTTGCTGAACTTGCGGCCGTGCGTCAGCGGGCCTTCAAACACTTTCCCGACCCAATAGCCCTTCGGATTCTTCTCCATATCAAAGGCGCGCGCGGGCGCCCCGCCCCGCGTCGATTCGCGTTCGCTGCTCCAGATGCCGTTGCCCATGTGAGCATAGGTGGTGTAGTAAACCCCCGCCCGGGCTAGGTTCCGAAGAAAGTTCTTGTACTCCTCGATCTTCTGGTCGCGGCCCGGAAGATTCAAAGTGACTTCCTGCATGTTATGCACATTGCTATTGCCAATGTTCCAGACCTTGAGGCCAGCCGCTTCCACGCGTTGTCTCAGACGCACAAAATTCTCGAAGGTCGCCTTGTCCCCGCCGCTCGGGATGTTGACATATTCGACCCCGAGTTGCTGGGCGAAGCGCAAATCCTCATCGGTCGCTTCCCCGGAAATCTGCAGCGACACTTTTATTCCGGGGGGAAGCGGCTTCAACTTGGTCGCGGCTCGGACTTCGAAGGGTCGCAAGGTCGCGCCGGTCACCATCGCGCCGGCGGCCAGTTTGAAGAAGTCGCGTCGAGGCATCGAGAACTCGGGAGAGAATGGGGTCTTGGGCATGGACGAATCTTGGCCAGGGCTCGCTTCCGCTTCAAGCGCTTTCTCCGATCGTGCCGCAATTCTCATTTTGACAAGTATGTCGTCCCGGCTTCAGCCGGTCGCCACGTGAAAACCGGCTGAAGCCGGGACTACCTGCGTGGCACAGACAGTGTTTTGAGTCAAAATGAGAATTGCTCCCGGTCGTGCCGGTCCGCTTGACGCCATGCCCTCGGCGGCGCACTGTGAACGAAAATCAGGTCCGCCCATTCGCTATGAGAAACCGTTCCCTTGGGCTGAAAGCATTCGCCGGACTCGCCGCGATCGTTCTTGGCGTCATCCTTCTGAGTGGCCTTTCCCTGTGGGCGCAAAGTCGGACTCGACCGGTGCCGCGCCGGCCCACGATCACCACCTTGCCCGAGTTTCCCCAATTGCCCACCTTCGGGTTTGGCTTGAGCTCGGAGCGGAAAGATCAAGTCCGACAAGCTCTCGTGAACCACAAGGTTTCGACCTATCCCGCGACCTCCTCACGAAGTCACCGTGCGGGCAAATTCACCTCCACCGGCATTTTTGGCGGCTTTCCGCCAACGGCAGACCAAATCGCGCGCCTCGCGCCGCATTACGACGATATTCTCTTCGGCGCGGCGCGGGCGGAATTCATTCCACGCTTCCGTCAGTACAATCCAGACCTGACGTTCTTCCTGATCGTGGACAGCGGGCTCAACCCGGGATTTGTGCGCGCCGATGCGGGCGGTGTGGATGCCGAGAATCTCGAGTGGGTGCTCCAGAATCATCCGGACTGGATACTCAAGGACAAGGAGGGAGAATTCATTCGCACGGGCCGCAGCCGGCTCGGAAACAAGGGAGATGAGATTTTTCCGGAAGAAATGCCGAGCGAAGATCTGCGTCCTTACCTGGAAACCGTCCAAAATCTGCCGCCTCACCTCCGCATCCGGATCAATTCCAAATCCGCCGGTTTGGCCGGCGACATCGACAGCACGTTGTTCGCCTACTACGCGTATTTGTTGATCGCCGACCGCAATCGGCAGGTCTATTGGACCTACAAGGAAGGCACCTCCGACGTGCCCCACTACTGGTTCCGAGAATTCGATCTCGACCTCGGCCCATCCCAGGGGAACATCCAATTTGGAGAAACGATCTGGAGTCGGGCTTTCGCGAATGCGGTCGTGCTGGTCAATGCTGGCAAAAAGACGGGTGAGTATTCCTGGCCGAAAGCGGAACACTTTTTCGACGTTCACGGAAGACCGTTGGAATCCCCCGTGACCCTCAAATCGCGAACCGCCCTGCTTCTGATCAAGAATTGTTCCATTCTGCCCCCGGCAAGACCCGGCCCTGAAGGATGATCCCCAGCCACCTTCCATCCCATTGGCTCGCCGCGGCCCTGGCGGGAGTGGTGGCTTTCGGCCTGACGAGCTGCGGCAAACCGAAGAATCCGCCGCCCGCTCCACCTCCGCCCCGCGCTCCGGAGGTGGATGTCGCCCCGCGCGAAAACGGAACTCCACCCGCCCGCGCCAATCGTCGTCCGGCCGACAAAGAAGAGAAAACTCCGGCTCTGCTGCAGGCGAACACCGAGCCCGCGCCTCTTACCCCGGACCGATCCGGGAAGCTCCTCGTCACGCTGCACCACGGGCGTGAGGTGCGGCAACTGCGGCTGCGACTCGAAGCCCACGGAAACACCGAGGACTTCGAAATGAAACCGAGTCCGCCCGCAGATTCACCCTCCCCGATCACCCTGTCGCGCCTTGAGATCCGCTTGCCAGCACTGCCAGCCCGGACCTTGGCCCGCTACTGGATCGAGTTGGACAGCGGCGACGCCGAGCCGCAACGCCTCCCCTCGGCCGGTGCCTCGACGACCAACTTCGCGTTTTACGTGCCGGGCCGTTTCCCTGACACCCATCTCCCTCTTTACGAAATCCTCATCGACCCCGCGGATTTCCTGGCTCTCGACCAAAACGCGTTTTCCAACGAAACCCGACCCGCCGTCTTCATCGCCGACGGTGAAGTCCACGACCACATTCGGGTTCGCTACCGCGGGGCCTTCGCCCGGAGCTGGCCGAAAAAGCCGATCAAGGTATTTCTCAATGACGACGGGCCCTTCGCCGGACAAGAGCACCTCAACCTCAATTCTGGCTGGCGCGACCCCGCTTTCATCCGGGAAGCCCTCGCCTATCACATCTATCGAGCCTGCGGCGCTCCCGCCTCGAACTCGCGGCTCATCCGGCTCCATGTGAACAATCAATTTAACGGACTCTACATCGAAGTGGAACAACCGGACAAATTCTTCCTCCGCCGTCTTAACCTGAAGGGCGCCTCCATTTACAAAGCCTCGTCGCAAGCCAACATGGCAGACGAACGCGACCTTGGGAGTCCCGAGGCGTATCGGAGCCATTACGAGAAAGAAACCCAGAAGACCGAAGACCACGGTGATTTGCAACTCTTCTGTCAGGAACTGGCCCGCACCAAGAATGTCGTCGAGTTCTTCACCCAACGCGTCGATTTGGACAAATACGTCAATTACCTCGCCGCCACCGCGCTCACGCAGAATTGGGATGCCTACAACAAGAATCATTTCATCGTCTTCGACGCACGAGGCTCGGCCAAGTGGTTCATCGTTCCCTGGGACCTGGATCGGACGCTGGGCGATTACTGGGATTGGACTTACAACAAGGCCGATCTGCCCATACTTCTGGGGACGCGTTCGAGGCCCGGGATCACCGGATGGAATCGGTTGATGGACCGCTTTTTCAGTCAGGCCACGCTCCGGATCCAATTCGCCAATCGGCTCCGCGAGTTGCTGGAAAGCGAGATTACCCCCGAGAAACTATTTCCGGTCCTGGATCGTCTCGAAGCCGACGCCGCCCCCGAGGCTTTTCTCGACCGCCAACGCTGGCCCAGCCCATCATCCAACTTCCACCAAGGGATCGAGGAAGTGAAACGATTCATCGAGCGGCGCCGGGCTTACTTGCTGCGCGAGGTGGGCAAACTCCGTTGAGAGCGTGCTTTGAAAGCAGGAGGCGACGACTCGGCAGCCCGCGATCCAGCTTGGACCCTCCTTGGCGAGGCGTCTTGGCGAATTACAGGGGCGATTCCCGGGTCGGATTCTCGCGCTCGAAAGTCTCGTCGTCCCACGAAGCCGGGTCGTCCAGCGATTCAAGATGCGTGAAGACCACGGCGTCCGGCAAGGCCCGGCGAATGTCCGCCTCGATTTTGTCCAGCAGTTCGTGGCCGCGCTGCACGGTCCAGTCTCCGGGGACGAGCACATGAGTGGAGACGAATTTTCGCGCGCCCGCCTGGCGCGAGCGCAACGCGTGGAACTGCACGCCGCTTTGCTCGTAGCTCTGCAGGGCTTTGCGCACCGCCACCATATCTCCGGGGGAGAGCGAAATGTCCATCAATCCGGAAATGGATCGCCGGACGATGCCGACGCCGGTCCAGACAATATTCGTCGCCACCAGCAGCGCCACCACGGGATCGAGCCAATCCCAACGCGTCCAGACCACCAGCCCCACGCCCAGCAGGACGCCCACCGAGGTCCACACGTCGGTCAGCAAGTGATGGGCATTGGCTTCGAGGGTGATCGAGTTGTGCTTGCGACCGGCGCGAAGAATCAGCAGTGCGACGATCAGATTGACGATGGAAGCCGCCACGGACACGAGCAGGCCCAGGCCGACGGCTTCCAGTGGTTTGGGCGCGAGGAGCCGTTGCACCGCCGCGATGGCGATGCTGATCGCCGCGACGAGAATCAGGCCGCCCTCGACGCCGCTGGAAAAGTACTCGGCCTTGCCGTGGCCGTAAGCATGCTGTTCGTCGGCGGGCCGCGCCGCGATGGTCAACATCGCCAGCGCCATGACGCCGCCGACGAGATTGACGAGCGACTCGACCGCATCCGAAAGCAACCCGACCGAACCGGTGACGAGATACGCCACCGTCTTGAGCGTGATGGTAACGAGCGCCGCCGCAATGGAGAGCCAGGCGAAACGGGTGAGGGAGGGGCGATTCACGTTCGGCGGATTAGACACGATCCCATCCCGTTCGCCAAGCCCTTGATCGACGATGCAGGTTTCAGGCTTAATTCACGAACCATTCACACTCAACGTCCAAAGAAAGGAGGCAGATTCTCGCGTCTCGCGGCGCCCTCCTTCGTTTCGGCGACTCTCTCCTTGAACTTCATCAGGCGGTCCACTTGAATACTTGCATGGCTGATTCACCAGAGCTGCCGGAAGCACACGACTCTTTTGGCAAGAAGATCGCACTCACGATCGCCCTTTTGGCGGTGGCGCTAGCCGTCGTACAAAACAAGAGCGACAACTCGTGAACCGACGCCATTCTCAAGACCAACGAAGCCTCCAATAAGTGGGGTCATTACCAAGCCAAAAGCCTCAAGCAAAACCTGTGCGAAGCCGAGGCGAGCTTGATGGCCCTGCTTCCAGCCGCCCCGGATGATGCGCCCCGTGCGAACGCCGTGACCAAGGCGAAGGAGGAAGCCAAGCGATATGGCTCCGAAAAAGAGGAGATCAAGATCGAGGCGGAGAAACTGGCTGCCGCCGCGGAGCACAACAGCAAGATAAACGATCGTTGCGACTCGGCCGCGCTCGGATTGCAGATTGCCATCGTGCTGTGTTCCGTGGCCATCCTTTCCCGATGGCGGCTGTTTTGGTTCGTCGGCATCGCCCTGGGGACGATCGGCCTGATCATCGGCGCGACGGCGTTGCTGATGTAGCCAGCGGCGGACGGATCTAGCTGCGCGTCAGCTCCAGGCCGGTGGAGGAGAGCGCAAAATTGACGAAGCGCGCTTTCGGGTTGGGAGGATTCTCGGTGAGAGTCCGGCGAATATGGCCGGCGGCTTCCTCATCTTTCGCCAGCATGAGCAAGTAGCCTCCTCCGCCCGCCCCCAACAACTTGCCCCCGAGCAACCAGTCGGCAATGGGCTCGAGAATCCGCTGGACGGAGGGCGGATTCGTGCCGTCGTCCAAGCGCTGGTTTAACTTCCAACTCGTCTGGACCGCTTTCGCCAAATCCGAATAGCTGGCCCGCTGAAGCGCGTCAAAGGCCCGCTCGGCATTCACCCCAATCTCCTCGAGGATTCGCAGATGGGCCGGTGAATTGAGGAAGACTCCACGGACCACTTCATGAAGGATATTTTTGGCCAGCCGGGTGACGCCCGTGTAATAGAGCAAGATTCTGCGATTGGCGTAGTCCGCCGAGAACAAGTGGTCGGGCAACCAACGGAGCAACGGTTGTTGCGTCAGGCCCGGCGACGTCTCGATCCATTTGATCCCGCGCAGGACGCCTCCGATCTGATCCTGCCAGCCTCCCCCAGTCGTGAGCATCTGTTCCAGCGCCATGGTGCGCCGATAGATCGTATCCTGGTCCCAGCCCAATCCACCGAGGTCGCTGAGCGCGGCCAGAAGCGTGGCGGCCATGATGCTGCTCGTCCCCAGCCCGGAACCTTTGGGAACCGCGGCCAAGAGCGAGATCTCCAAACCTCCCCCAAATTCAGTGAGCTGCTGCCCCAGCGACGCGCACCCTCCGGGGACGTGAAAGCGAGGCAGAAAACCCGCCAGGGCCAGACCCGCCTTGGCCAAGGCGAAACTGCTGCCCGGTTGACTCACATCATCCAGCTCGTCGTAAGTGGTCACCGTCTGTTCCATCCCGAGATCAATCGAGCGAATGACCAGGTGCGGGCGTTCGCAGAGTTTGGCGAAGACCTGGATAGGCGGTTGACCATTCAGGTTGACCGCCAGATTCACCACCTGTCCGCCCTGTTCCAGGCAGAAGGGCGGGGTATCGGTCCAGCCTCCCGCCAGATCGAGCCGCACCGGACACCGCGCCCAGACGATTTGATCCTCCTGGATGCGGCAGCGTGGCTCGACCGGAGCCAACTGAGCCTCGCCCTCGATCAGCTTCCGCAAATGATGAAACGCCTCCTCCTCGGGATCGCCCCAATGCGGGTCACCCCGATGGCGCCGGACCGCGGCGGCAAACATCTGTTCGCGCGCCGCCGGCATGGCTTCGGCGCGGTCGGGACTCTGAAATCGTGGCCACGGCAATTCGAGGCCGGTTCCGGCATACATCGCCGCCGTCGCCTCCAAATCCAGTTTGTAGAAGATGCTCCAGCGCTGGTTTTGGAGGAGAGGTTGAAGGCAGGATTCGCAATTGGCCCGGCGCTGCCGTTCCAGCCGATCGAGGCGCGCTTCGCTCAGCAGGTCTTGCGCGGAAAGCCGTCGGGCGGATTGCCACAAACGCAGCCACTCGCCGGATTCGGCGGGCTGACTCGCGGTCAACCATTCGATGAAGCGCGGCTGAATCTGGTCCCACACCAACGCCGGGAACAGAGGAGCGGATTGCATATCCACTCCCAATGGAATCCCGGCGGCTTCCCGGCTCAGCCGTCGCCCGATGAACCAATTCAGCGCCGGCCGCCCCAGCCACCGCGTCCCCGGATCCTCGAACGCGCCGCGAAACGTGTCTTCAATGGCATAGAATCGCAGGCAGAACTCGGCCTCTCCCACCGGCACGAAGTCCAGGCAGATTCCGGATTCGATCTTCAGGTCCCATTGGTTATTGGGAACGCCGGTGAGGAGATGATGATGGCCGAGCCGCCAGGTCTCTGGCACCGTGCTGTTCTCGATCCAAAGGTGATGATTCGCCTCCTGCCGCAGGGGAAAGGTGAGCCGGGCGTTCTGCACATACTGATCGGGATGCAATCGACTCCCGCTGGCCCCCAGCCGGATCTCGTCCAGCTCCCGGTTTTGCAGGGCGGAGACCGATTCAATCAACTGCATGCCGGTTCCGAAATGATAGAACTCCGGTTCCGGCAACGGCACCACGGCACAGCTCAGAGCGCTCACCACCGCATCCGGCTGCGCCGGGCGCGTCCCGAGCGCCATGCCGAAATGGCTGTAGAGTTCGTAGGGCCGCAGAGACGCGATGGCGGACGCCTCAGACGCTTCATCCCAACCGCATTTGCCGAGCAACCGATCGACCGCCGCGGAACTGAGCAACCACATCCCCGTATCCACGAGGTGGTAACACTCCGTGGCCAGCTCCCGGATTTTCGCCGGCGAAGGTTTCTGCAAAAAGAAAGCGATTTCCCCCGGACGCTCGCGTGGAACGAAGAAGACGCCGAAATCCTTGGCCTTTTCCGGCGTCAGCCACATCCCCAGTCCCAGCACGTCCACCTCCGGAAAGTCCGGCAGGGTCTCGCCAAAACCCAGCAAGACATCGCCGCTCGTGATCAGCAATCGCCAGTGTCCGCCCGCGTGTTTCAGCACCCGTTCGAAGGCCGGAAGCTGCAAATCCAACA
Source organism: uncultured Verrucomicrobiota bacterium (assembly GCA_964355375.1). GTDB lineage: Bacteria > Verrucomicrobiota > Verrucomicrobiia > Limisphaerales > SIBE01 > CAYHFE01. Next base: position 1,698 of record CAYHFE010000249.1, on the reverse strand, counting down.
ACGTCTGGTTGAGCTTTTGGCCACGAGACCAGCGGAACACCGGCAGCGGCATGAGCGGTTTGCCGGCCGGGGCGTAAGCCGGAAGCCGCCGCCCTTGCCCGCCCCCGTGGATGACCAGTTTCTGCGAATCGGCCAGCCATTCACAAAAGCTCTGACCTTCGCCCGTGGCTTCCCAAGCCCGCAAGAGAAGGTGCGCCGTGCCGCCACCCGAGCCCAAGGGCCGGCCGGCCGGATCAGAAGTCGCGAACCATGAAGGGGCGGTGCGCCCGGTCACGGCACCGAATTCTCCGGCCGCCGCCGGCGGCAGCGAGATCAGGTATTGAATGGCTTCAGACACAGGAAGATTAGAGAGTCGTCCCAAACTCAATTTGGGGGCTCGGGGCTGGTTCGGAATCCATCGGAGATTGTTTTCTCACGGCTCCGTAACGATAACCAGCCCGCAGACTGTGGGACAAGGAAATTGGCCAGCTCCTGAGCGATTGACGTTCAAAAAACCTTGAGGACCGTCGTCTAGGATGGCCGATGGAAAGGCCACCCGGGGAACTAACCTCCAATTGAAAAACTGAATTTAAGTTCGTGCCTTTTCGACGCAGGATCGAACTCGCGCTGAACGTCGTCGCGATCTCGTGAGAACAGCCTTGTCCACGTTGTTTGGGTTAGCTTGTCGCCCGAAGTGTTGAAGCCGTTCGGAAGATTGATTCCGACAAGGTTAGAGATTAGGTACCGGTCGTGGAAATCGTCCCACACACACACTTTGGCGCGAAGGCCGGTATCCTTTAGTCGTTGGTTCAGGCCCGTAAAGCACCCCTCCGGATGGGCTCGTTTTAGGAGTCTGCTACTAGGTCCACTTCCCTCGTAGCAGACCCGATGAAGTTCAACCTGAGGCGGAACCTGCTGCCGAGTGTCAGCCTCCAAGAGTTGGTGGAATTCTGCGTAATGGTTGCGCGAAGGATCAAGGTGGGGATCGATAAACATCAAGGAGGTTGAGCAACGCAATATCGAGTCAAGGTGTTGGCGATAATCCGCCATCGTCCGGCGCAACCGCACCGAGCAACTACGCTTTTTCCACCAATCGGATTCGTGAATGGTTTCCACACAGCAACAACGTGGAGTGGTGTCTAGTTTGCCGTGAACGTGTTGTCCACAAAAAATAGCACTCAACTTGATCGTTCTGTGAGAAGCCTGAGCTTCTCTCCCCCACTCAACAGGCTCGCAAGGCACGGAGCCTAACTCAGCAGGGGCGGGCACGAGCCGGTTGCCTTCTGCGAGTGCTTTGAGAAATCTCTGGCCAGCCGGATGCAAGGCCAGCGAGCCGTCGCAGAGTTGTCGGCTCCATAATCCATCTCGCAGATCACGAACTACCGCGTCTCCCATCAATACCGGCTGAAGCATGCCGAGGCAGAAATCGCATAACGCGGGCTGGCTGTACCCAGACTCAAGAAACACGTCGGGAGTAATCGCGACCTCCTGCAGCAAGCTCATGCGAACATCTCCCGAAATCCCTCCTCAAAGAACCCTCCAGGCCACGCTTTCACCAACCGCCCCATCTCATCGAGGGGCATTTCCCTGACGATGCTGCGGGAACCATCCCGCTCGACGAATATGATGGCCACGTCTTTTGGGTGAACCTCCGGCATTCCGTCGGGCAATTTCTTCCGATACGTCTCCCGCATTCGGCGCATAATCCGAAGTATCAAA
>CAYHFE010000248.1:0-10451 GCA_964355375.1 uncultured Verrucomicrobiota bacterium | reverse complement strand
GCCGGCGCACTCCAAGACGCTGGCGCGACGCATCGGGCACCTTCAGGTTCATGGCTACGATGCACGTCCCATCGTTGGAGGTTTTCCCCTCTCCATGAACCTGCGGTGGGGTGAGACTCAAATGAACATTGACTCATCTCAGCCCACTGGAGCCCCCCGAGGACCTGTAACCTTTCCTGCGCTCGCGGCTCAATCCGCGGGAGGAAGAAATTCCACAACTTGACTTTGAACTTATGACTATCGAAAACGCCATCCGCATCCTCGCCGGCACCATGGTGCTGACCAGCCTCGCTCTCGCTCATTGGGTGAACCCCTCGTGGCTCTGGCTCGCCGTTTTTGTGGGCGTCAATCTGATCCAGTCCGCCTTTACCGGATTTTGCCCCGCGGAAACCATTCTGAGGAAACTCGGGGTCGGCAAACACGCCGGCAAGTGTTGTTCCTGAGCGGTCCGACATCTTTCACGGCCAGACGGCCACTCACGGAGCCCACGGCCCTTTCCGTTCAACCTCGAGAGGAAACCATTTATGACCAACCGCTCTCCCTTCTGGTGGATGATGGCCGCGACGTCTGCCTTCTCGATTACCGCCTTCGCCTCTGAGCCCTGGACGCTTGATCGGGCCCTCGAGTACGCGCTCGGTCATAGCCCGGACGCTCGGATTGCCCAACATCGCATCGCCGCCGCTCGGGCCGGGCTGGATCAAGCCAACGCCGCCTTTTGGCCCCAACTCCAGTTTCAATCGGGCTACAGCCGAACCGATCAGCCGGCGAGTGTCTTTGGCTCCGTCTTAAACCAGCGCGCCTTCTCGCCGTCCCTGAATTTCAACGACGTTCCCGATATCGATCAGCTCAACCTTCGCGGATCGATCACGGTCCCGCTCTACAACGGCGGACGCAACCTGGCCGCGCGGAACTCGGCCGAGGCCCAGGCGGCGGCCGCCCGCCATCAAGCCGAAGCGGTGCGCCACGAGTTGAGCTTTGAAGTCGTCCGCGCCTATCACACGGTGCTCAAGGCTCGCGAATTCGTGCGCGCCACCGCGGCGAGCGTCGGCTCCTTTGAAAATAATCGCACGATCGCGACCCATCGATTCCAGGCCGGGACTCTGCTGAAAGCCGATCTGCTCGACCTCGAGGTTCGATTGGCCCGAGCTCAGGAAGACCTGGCCCGCGCCCGCAATGCCCAAGGGCTGGCCGAGCGCGCCTTGCGCAATCTCCTCGGCCTCGAACAAGGCGACTTCGCCATCGCCGACACCGCCCCCGCCATGGCCGCGCCTCCGCTGGGCGATTTCCTGGCGCGCGCTGAATTGGCCGCCGCGCGTGAGCGCGAGCGAGCGGCCCAGGCCGAGGTGCGGCGAGCCCAAGGCGGCTATCAGCCGCGCGTGCAGGCGTTCACCAGCGTGGATTACGATCGCGGGTGGAAGCTCAACGGCTCGGGCGAGAGCTACACCGCGGGACTTCTCTTGCAGTGGGATCTCTGGGATGGCCGCGCCACCCGCGCCCGGGTGAACGAAGCCCGCGCTCACCTCGAAGCCACGCGCGAAGCCGAACGCAAACTCCGCCTCGCCCTGGATTTTGAAGTCGAACAGGCTCGACTCCAGCTCCGTGAAGCCACCGAACGGCTCGCGGTCACCGACAAGGTCATCGCGCAGGCCGCCGAGAGTGTGTCCTTGACCCGAGCCCGGTTCGAACAAGGCCTGGCCCTGGCCACGCAATTGATCGACGCGGAGACGGCGCTGACCACGGCTCGGGTCGGTCGCGCCGAAGCCGAAGCCGACCGGCACATCGCCGTCGCCGCCTTGCGCAAGGCCTTTGGCCGCTCCCAACTTGATCCTTCCACTTCGCCATGATCACCCCACTCCTTCCCATCCGGTCGCGACGCTTCGCGGATCGGAGCTTCTCGCGGCACTGGTTATCGATCGCGGTCCTCGGATCATTGGCCCTGGGCGGTTGTCGGCGGCACGAGACCGCGGGTCCCGCGGCAGATCGTCTTCCGAGCGCCCCCGTGCGCGTGCAATCCGTGGAAAACAAAACGCGCCTGGCCACCGAAGAAGTCATCGGCACCGTGCGGGCCCGGCTGCGCGCGACGCTCGAAGCGAAGGTGAGCGGACGCCTGGACAAGATGCTCGCCACCCCAGGCCTCGCCGTGAAAGCGGGCGATCTTCTCGCCTCCCTTGACGTCGGCGAGATCCGGGCCAAACGGGATCAAGCCGTGGCCCAGCGCGACCAAGCCGAGCGGGAGCTGCGACGCTTCTCGACGCTCCTGCAAGAGAAGGCGGTGACGCAACAGGAATATGACGCCGTCGAGTCGCGCCATCGCGTGGCTCGCGCGGCGGCGGCGGAGGCTGAATCGATGTTGGGCTATGCCGCGATCACCGCGCCGTTCGGAGGTGTGATTACCCGCCAACTCGCCAACGTGGGAGATTTCGCGTCGCCTGGCCGCCCGCTTCTGGAATTGGAGGATCTCGGCACTCTGCGGTTGGAAGCCGACGTTCCCGAAGCGATCATCGAACGAGTGCAACTCGGAGCCAAACTCGCCGTGCGCCTGACCGCGCGCACCGACGAGCTCGAAGGCACGGTCGGGGAAATCGCGCCGAGCGCCGATCCCAACAGCCGGACCTACCAAGTCAAACTGGACTTGCCCTCCGCCCCCGGTTTGCGGGCCGGACAGTTTGGACGCGTCGCCGTCCCGATCGGAGAAACGACCGCGTTGCGGGTTCCGGTTTCAGCGGTGGTGAAGCGCGGGCAAATGGAAATGATCTTTGTGGCGGTCAACCACCGCGCCCAGATGCGGCTGGTCAAAACGGGCAAATCCGTGGGAGGCGAGATCGAGTTGGTTTCCGGAGTGCATGCCGGCGAGAACGTGGTCATCGAAGGAGCCCCGGAGCTGGCCGACGGTCAGAGGCTCGAGGTGAAGCCTTGAAGCGCAACCCACGGCCAAACTCCCCGGCACGCTGATTTCAGTCACGACGAATTGTGAAAACGACCGAAGCCCCCGTTCCCTCGACCACGCTGGGTCTATCCGGCCGCATCGCGCGCGCCTTCATTGATTCCAAGCTCACTCCGCTGGTCATTGTCACTTCCGTTCTGCTCGGGTTGGCCGCCGTCGCGCTCCTCCCGCGCGAGGAAGAACCGCAGATCAAAGTGCCGATGATCGATGTCCTGGTTGGCCTGCCCGGCTTCACGGCCAAGGAAGTGGAAGAGCGCGCCACTCGGCCCATGGAGAAGCTCCTCTGGGAGATTCCGGGCGTCGAATATGTCTATTCGATCTCCCGGCCCGGCGAGAGCCTCGTCATCGTGCGCTTCAAGGTCGGAGAAGATGTCGAGCGCAGTCTGGTCAAGCTCAACCAGAAGCTCCAATCGAATTTCGACCGCATTCCGCCGGGGGTTTCCCTGCCCCTGATCAAGCCCAAGTCGATCGATGATGTTCCCATCCTGGCGCTGACCTTTCACAGCGCCCACTACGACCACTTGACGCTGCGACGCCTCGTCGCCCAAGTGGACGATGCGGTTAAGCAAGTGCCGTTGGTGGCCGAGACCACCATCCTGGGCGGAGCCCGGCGGCAGGTGCGGGTGCTGCTCGATCCCGTCCGCCTCGCCGCCCGCCGTCTCACGCCGGCCGGACTCGTGCCGATGCTGCGCCAGGCCAATCGTCAATTCGCGGCCGGCGGTCTGACCAGCAATAACCAGGAGGTGGTCATTGAAACGGGCGCGTTTCTCAGCTCGGTCGAGGAGGTGGGACAGGTCGTGGTCGGCGTGTTCGGAGGAAGACCCGTCTATTTGCGCGAAGTCGCGGACATCCTCGAGGGCGCGGAGGAACCGAGCCAGTATGTGTTCTTTGGCGGAGGCCCGGGACTAGCCGCAGCGCCCACGCCCGCCCACGCCGTCCCGGCGACGGCGACCCGCGATCCCGCCACGGAAGAGCCGGCGGTGACGCTGAGCATCGCCAAGCGCCCTGGCGCGAACGCGATTGCCGTGGCCCGAGAGGTCCTGCGAAAACTGGACACCCTCCAGGGCCACCTGATCCCGGCGGACGTGCAGGTTTCGATCACACGGAATTACGGAGAGACGGCCGCGGAAAAATCGAACGAGCTTCTCTTCCACATGCTCATTGCCGTGCTCGGCGTCTCGGTCCTGATTTGGCTCACGCTCGGACGGCGCGAGGCCGGCATCGTCGCCCTGGCCATTCCGACCACGCTGGCGCTGACTTTGCTCGTGTTTTATCTCTATGGCTACACCCTGAATCGCATCACGCTCTTTGCCCTGATCTTTTCCATCGGCATCCTCGTGGATGACGCCATCGTGGTCGTGGAGAACATCGTTCGGCATTTTCATCTCCCCCAGAACCGGACCCGTTCGCGAGCCGTCGTGGCAGTGGAAGCGGTGAATGAAGTCGGCAACCCCACCATCCTCGCGACCTTCGCCGTCATCGCCGCGGTCCTGCCCATGGGGTTCGTGGGCGGATTGATGGGACCCTACATGCGGCCCATTCCGATCGGGTCGGGCGCGGCCATGTTTTTCTCCCTGGCGATCGCGTTCATCGTCACCCCCTGGGCGGCGATCCGTTTGCTTCGCCGAGCCGGCTCCACGGAGAGCCCCGCATCACCATCGGCTCCCGCCGCGACCACGACCTCAACCCCGGGCGGAGCGCATTCGCCCGAACACCCGGAAGATTTCTTCACGCGCTTTTACCGAAGCCTGATGAACCCGTTGATCAGGCGACGGACCTGGCGCTACACGTTCCTGGCCGGGATTGTCCTCTTGCTCGGTCTCGCCATGGCGCTGGTCGGAATCGGCTGGGTCAAAGTGAAAATGCTCCCGTTCGACAACAAGAGCGAATTTCAGATCATCCTCAACATGCCCGAAGGCAGCTCGCTCGAGCAGACGGCTCGAGTCGCACGGGAAATCGCCGCAGCTGTGCGGGTCGAACCCGAGGTTACGGATTACCAGATTTATGCGGGCGTCGCCGCCCCCTTCAACTTCAACGGCCTGGTGCGCCATTACTTTCTCCGCCGCGGCCCCCACGTCGCGGATATTCAAGTCAATCTCGTCGGCAAACACGCCCGCTCCGCGCAAAGCCATGACATCGCCAAACGCGTCCGGCCGCGAGTGGCGTCGATCGCGGCGCAGCACCGCGCCCGCGTCGCCGTGGCCGAAGTGCCGCCGGGACCACCCGTCCTCCAGACTCTAGTGGCGGAAATTTATGGACCGACGGAAGAAACCCGCCGCGCTTTGGCGGAGAAGGTTCGAGACATCTTCAGGCAAACGGAGGGAGTCGTGGATGTCGATTGGTACCAGGAAGCGGATCAGCCGAAAACGCGCTTCGTCATCGACAAAGAGAAGGCCGCGCTCCATGGCATCAGCGCCGAGACCATCTCCGCGACCCTGCGCCTGGCGGTCGGCGGCGAAGCCGTGGATTTGCTCCACCAACCGCGCGAGAAGGAAGACGTGAACATCATTCTGCAATTGCCCCTGGCCAGCCGCAGTTCACCTGAAGATCTGCTGGCCTTGCGGGTCCGTTCCGGCGATGCCAATGCCCTGCCGGAACCCGGTTCGCGCCAGGCTGAGACGCCACTCGTGCCGCTGCGCGAGTTGGTCACGATTGAGAAGACCATCACCGACAAGAGCATCTACCACAAGAATCTGATGCCCGTGACCTATGTGATCGGCGATGTGGCCGGCGTCATCGAGAGCCCGGTTTACGCCATTCAAAAGATGAACCAGGCTCTCCGCAAAGTGCGCGTGAATGATCTCGCGACCCCAGATCACTCTCGACCTGCGGGATCCTCTCCCCAGCCAAGTCTCTCCACCTCGGCGGCCCTTGAGCCCATCCAGATCTACAACTCCGCCCAGCCCTTCACCGATCAGCGACCCGCGCTGAAATGGGATGGAGAATGGCATATCACCATCGAAGTCTTCCGGGATCTTGGGCTGGCTTTCGCCGCCGTGCTGGTCCTGATTTACGTGCTGATGGTCGGTTGGTTCCGGTCGTTTTTAACCCCGTTGATCGTCATGGTGGCGATTCCGTTCTCGCTCGTCGGCATCCTGCCAGCCCACGGGGCCATGGGGGCTTTCTTCACCGCGACGTCAATGATCGGATTCATGGCCGGCGCCGGGATCGTCGTGCGCAATTCCATTATCCTGGTTGATTTCATCGAACAACGGATGGCCGAGGGCATGCCCTTGGCCGAGGCCGTGGTGGACGCGGGCGCGGTCCGTTTCCGTCCGATGCTTTTGACCGCCCTGGCCGTGGTCGTGGGCGCGGGAGTCATTCTTTTCGATCCCATATTCCAGGGCCTGGCCATCGCTCTGATGGCCGGAGAAATCGCCTCGCTCCTCATCAGCCGGATGGCCGTGCCGGTCCTTTATTTCATGGCCTATCATCGAACCAAGCGGGTTCTCAAAGTGGCCCCAAACCCCGGCTGACCGCGCCTATTCGTGCAGGTAGTCGGTGAGCAGACCGGTGGTCCGGCGCAACCTCTGACTGAGCATGCGGCAGAGGCGGAGCAAGATGCTTACCCCCAAATGCGGATGCAGGCTCAGGATGCGATCAAAAGATTCCTTGGTCAAAAGCAGGATGGTCCCCGATTTCACGAACCGGGCGGTCGCCGAGCGAGGCTCGCCATCCACCAACGCCATTTCCCCCAACATGCGGCCCGACCCCTCGGCGGAGACCTTGACCGGAGCGTGTTCCGAGTTTTCTTTGCTGACCTCGGCCACGCCTTCCACGATCAACCCCATGAAATCCCCCGTCTCGCCCTCTTCAAAAATAACTCCATTGGCTCGAACCCGGCACGGCTTGACGAAGCGCGACAACAGATCAACGTCTTTGGGCTCAAAATCCTGGAACAACGGCAGACTCAAGATCATGTCAATGATCTGGCCCCGCGGATCTTCCTCGGGCAAATCGATCGGATCCAAGACCGTTTTAAGTCTTTCTCTCAGTTCTTTCATAGGTTTTCCGCAAGTCGTCGTTACAGCACGCACAAGTTCCTCTCAAGCACTCGGTGTACCCTTCTTAAATTTGAGGTTTTCGTCTCTCCCCGGGTCGATTCAAAAAAAATGACCGATCTTTCATCCCGGTCGGCTCGCCTCGCGGCCGCCCCGGACCTGGCCGGACCAACGCTCCTTCAAGCCCGTGTCTCCCGCGGCCCTCGGGTCGGAGAACTCTCGACCCGGCTCGTCGTGTCCGTGTTCGCCTTGGTCGGACCTCTGCCCGAACGCGGCAGACCGCCCCGGCCGGAAACCAGTCGCGGCCGAATCTTCAAGGGCGCGAGCCGAGGGGGCGGTCTGAGGGCGTGGAAAAGCCCAGGGCCCGGCTCAAGGCGTACTGGGTTTTGTCATACTCGGCGATGTTCGCAAGATAATCGGACCGGGCCCGGGTCAACTCCTGCTGGGCTTGGATTACTTCCAGCACGACGCCCACGGCGAATTCTTGGCGTTGTTCCGCCAGGCGCAAGGACTCGGCCGCGGTCGCCAGATTCTTTTGTGCGACCGCCACCTGGTCGGCGAGGGATTGGGCGCGCGTTTGGCTTTCGACGATCTCCCGAACGACCTGGTCGCGCCGTTTTTCCTCGGCCAGCCGCGCGCCGGCCAGCCGCGCTTCCGCAGCTTTGACCCGGCTCGCATCGAACAGCCCGCCCGCGCCAATGCGCCAACCGAGGAACGCGCTGAAGTCCTCCGACTTGCCGAGGCCGCCCAGACGGTCGTCTTTGCCGCCACCCAGTCCCCCGACAAACGCCTGGGCGCCGACGGACGGAACGAGCGGACCGAATTGGGCTCCTTGCTTCGCCCGGCGCGCCGCCGCTGCGATCGCGCGGGTTTGCTTGAGCTCGGGGCGGTTGGCCAAAGCCTGCTCGACCAAGCTGGCGAGCGCCTGATTTGTCGGAACGAGCGTCATCAGAACCGGGGCCGGATCACGCGGTGTCAATTCCACCACCGGATCCAAATGCAACGTCTGGGCGAGCCGGGCCGCCGCGGTTCGGACCTGTTCCAGCGCCTGGCGCAACGTCATCTCGTATCGTTCGGTCTGGACCTGGACCCGCAATTCGTCGCCCTTGAAGGCGAGGCCGGCCGCGACCGCTTCATGCAATTGATCCTGATAATTTCTGGAGATGCGGAAGGCTTCCCGGGCCACGCCCACATTGGCCTGGGCTTTGACCAAATCGAAATAGCCGACGGCCGCGCCGAGGATGGCCTCCTGGCGTTGCGCTTCGAGTTCGTACTGCGCCGCGGCCACGAGCTGCTTCGCGGCTAGGCTCCGGTAAATCGCCTCGCCCAAATCCACCTGCGCCGCCACCGTCGCGCCCGGCGAGTAAGCCTGTTTATTGGCGTCAAAGATATTCCCCGCGACATCCTGGAGGCGGTCTTCGTGGCGTCGATAAGTCACGCCCGGCGCCAGCCAGGGGAAGAACTGCCACCGGGCGCTCGCGCGCGTCGCCACCGCCTCGGCCAACCGCTCGCGCGCCAGTTGCACGTCGAGATTTTGCGCGCCCGCCAACCGGAGGACGCTCGGCAAATCAATCGGCTGCGCCGGGGAATTGGTCTGAGCTCGCGCCGTGGCCGGTTCGCTCACCGAACAGACGAAGGTCAGCAACACACCGATGGGCCGCGTCAACCGGAGAAGTCTCATGGCGTCTCCACCGTTTTGACCGCCGCTCCGTCCGTCAGAACCATCTTGCCGACGAGGATCACGGATTCGTCGCCCTTAAGCCCTTCCAACACCTCGATTCGGCTCCCGTCATTAAACCCGATCTTCATCGCCTTCTTTCTCGCCCGCCCGTCCGTCACGACGTAAGCGAACGCATTGATCTTCTCCATCACGACCGCTTCCACCGGGATGAGCAAGGCATCGAGGTGCTTCTCCACCCCCAGCTTGACCATGGCGTACATGCCGGGGCGAAGCTCGCGCTGTGGATTCGGAACGTCGGCTTCAACAAGAAGTGTCTTGCTCGCGTCGTCCAGGGCGTAGCTGTGGCGGCTCACCTGGCCCGAGAAGGTTCTCCCGGACAAACCCTCGACGGCGAATTTGGCGGGCTGGCCCGTCTGCACGAGCGATGCCTCCATTTCGGGCACCGCCACCTGCAGACGAACGGTCTCGAAATCCATGATCGTCACGATCGCGGCGCTCGACCCCGCGCTGCCCCCGGTCGCCGCCGGAATGAACACCGCCAGGATGCACAGCATGGCCAACAGGCGCGGTCCAACCGTCTCGACGGTGGCATCGCGCGCCGCCCGGGCGAGGCGGGCTCCGCCGGCCAAGTGGGTGTGGATGTTCTCAATCGTCACCGTCGCTTCGTCCACCAGGATGCCGATGGCCAGCGCGAGACCGCCCAAGGTCATCAGGTGAATGCTTTGTCCCGTCAGCCAAAGCGCCAGGATGGCCGCCGCGAGCGAGATGGGAATATTCAACACGACGATCAACGCGCTCCGCCAGTCCCGCAGGAACAACAGGACCATCACCCCCGTAAGGATGGCCCCGAACAGCCCCTCTTTGGTCAGGTCCTTGATCGCGTGGAGCACCACGGGCGATTGATCAAACTCATAGCTGACCTTCACGTCATCCGGCAACACGCTTTGGAATCGGGCGAGACTCTTTTTGACGAGGTTGACCACGGACAAGGTGGAGGCGTCCGCGCGTTTGGTGACCGGGATATAAACGGTGCGGCGGCCGTTCACCAGCGCATAACTGGTCACGAGATCCGCGGTATCCTCGACCGTGGCCACGTCGCGCAAGAAAACCGCGCCGCTGTCCGTCGTTCGCACGGGCGCGCCTTCCAGATCCTTGATGTTCTTCACGATCGCGTTGACCGGCACAATCGGGTACCCGCTTCGTCGCTACTACGAGGGCTCTGACCCCGACCGGCCCTTGGACCACCGGCCGTGGTTCCCTGATTCACGTCACCCAGACTTCCGATCATTCCATCTCCAACCATCTGCGGTCCTCTGCCAGACGCGATCCACTCCCTCTGCGCTGGCAGCTCTATTTTGTTCGGGCTTCGCCACAGCTCCGCCGGCTCGCCAGAAACCGCCGACCGAATCGAGTTCACTTTGTCCGGAATCCCGGACTGCGTTACGGACTGATCGTTCACTTCCAGTTGCTCTCCACCCGGGGTTATCGCCCCGGCGCAGTTACTTTCAGTTACTGGCCCTACAGTGTCGGCCAGGTCAGGGACTTTCACCCTGCTGTCCAAGTGCGCTTTCAGGCGCACGGAGCGAGTCGCTCACGGCGACGATGCCGCTGGGTGCGGGCACGGGGATGGTCTTGAGCACCTTGCCATTCTCTGCGTCGAGCACGGCGACGAAATCGCTCTTCATCACGCTGACTTCCTGCGGGAAGGAAGTCTCGACCTTGCGACGCACTGCGGCCTGCAGCTTCAGCGAAGTCATTTCGGCCCCGCCATCCACGAGCGTCTTCTCTTTGAGCATGCCGTTGATGGTCCCGGCAACGGCGTCGC
>CAYHFE010000247.1:0-10461 GCA_964355375.1 uncultured Verrucomicrobiota bacterium | reverse complement strand
TGCGTGGAACGGACAGTGTCCTGAGTCAAAATGCGAACTGCTGGTGAGAACGGATTGACGCGCGCCGAGCAAAGCGTGATTCTCTGGAAGTATGAAACACCCACGTGCCCTTCCTCACTCTCGGTTCCTCCTCTTCTGCCTCGGTGCAGTCCTGCCCACGCTGCTCTTTCATCTTCTTCTCCCTTCCTCAGCCGCGGAGGTGAGAAGCGAAATTCTCATCGTGGTCGGCCCCAGCAATCATCCACCCGGTTCCCACGAAGTTGCCGCCGGTGGCCGGCTTCTCCAGCATTGCCTGGAAAACGTGCGCAATGTCAGTGGGCTTCGAGCCCGGGTGGTTTCCGAATGGCCCGGCGACGGCGCCGTCCTCCGCGACGCCGCCACGGTTGTCTTCATCGGCGATCAATTTCCTCCGATGCGCCTGAAGGAGTCGGAGCGCATCATGAAAGAGCTTTCCACCATGATGGATCGGGGCCGCGGCCTCGTTTGCATCCATTACGCGACCGGCCTCACCGCCCAAGACGTCACCGAAACCGGCGCGCATCCGTTGCTCCAATGGACCGGAGGATACTTTGCCACGGCGGCTCGCCATCATCAGTCGGTGGCGAAAATTCTGTCCGCCACGATCACACCCGCGGAGGTCGCGCATCCCGTGCTGCGCGGTTGGAAAGCCTTCACGTTTCACGACGAGCCTTACTACAATAATTACTTCGGTCCCCATGGTCCCGCCGCCAACGTCACGGTCCTGGCCACCGCTCTGTTGCCGCCGGAAGCACCGAAGAGGGAAGCCGTCGCGTGGGTGGTGCAAAGGCCGGACGGCGGCCGCGGCATGGGCATCGTCATGCCGCACTTTTACCGCAATTGGAGAGAGAATGATTTGCGCAAGTTCATCCTGAACGGAATTGTCTGGACGGCGCAACGCGAGGTTCCGGCCGAGGGCGTCGAAACCGCCCCGCCCGACCTTGCCAGCTTTCAACCGGTCGCGGTCGAACCGAAGCCATCGCCCGCCAAGCCGTGAAGATTGCCCGAACGGTCCAACTTGAGGCGTATGCCAAAGACTCCCTCTGACCCACGACCCACCCGCCGGACGTTTCTCAAATCGATGACCGTCCTCGGGGCCGCGGCCGCTACGGTCCCCGCGCCTCGACTGGCCCGGGCGCAAGACGTCTCCAGGGACATCCGGGTCGGCCTGATTGGAGTGGGCGTGCGCGGCTACGAGTTGCATGAAGAACTGCGCCGTTGCCGCAACGTTCGAGTGGGCGGCGTCGCGGACTTAAGCGAGCATTATCTCGATCGCGTCAAGCCGCGCCTGGCGGATCCTCAGACGCCGTTGCATCAGGATTACCGGCGCCTGCTCGAAGATCGTCAGATCGACGCCATCCTCATCGCGACCCCGGATCATTGGCACGCGACCATGACGCTCGACGCCCTCGCGGCGGGCAAAGACGTCTATGTCGAGAAACCGCTGGCCTATTCACTGGAGGAAGCGCTGCAGGTGCGCAATCGGGCGCGCGAATCGGGCCGCGTGGTCCAGGTCGGCTACCAACGACGCAGCCTCGAACACTTTTATCGGGCGCGGGAGATCATTCGCTCCGGGGTTCTCGGGGCAATCACGCAGATTCAACTTTGGTCGTCGCGCAATCGTCCGACCTCGCCCTGGCGAAAGTACAACGATTACAACACCGAGGGCTTGCCGATGAAATGCGGCCCGGAACACGTCGAATGGACCCGGTTTCAAGCCAATCGCCTGCCCCGGCCCTACGACGCCCGCCGGTTCTTTCACTGGCAGTGTTACGAGGAGTACAGCACCGGCATCTTCGGCATCCTCATGAGTCATCCCTTGGACGCGGCCAATCTGGTCCTGGATCTGGATCCGCCCACCACGTGCTCGGCCACGGGCGGCATTTTTCGATACCCCGATGACCGCACGGTGCCGGACACCTGCAATGCGCTGTTCAACTACCCGTCGCGAAACGTGACGATTACTTTTATCGGTTCGAGCAACAACGAGTATTTCATCCAGGAAGCACAATATCGAGGAACACACGGGACCCTGGAGCTCGGGACGAGCGGGCTCCGCGTCTTTGCCGAGAAACGCAACGCGCTTTTCCAGAAGTTCGCCACCCAACCGACATCGGAGCGGTGGTCCAATCTGCGGGCCAATCCGGTGATCGATGAACCGGCGCGGGCCGGCGACTCGACCCTGCTTCACCTCGAGGATTTCTTCACGAGCATCCGGAATCGAGCGCCCAACAAAGCGCCGGTGAACGAAGCCTTCAAAGCGATGGTCGCCGTCGCGATGGCCCTTCGGTCATATCAAACCCAACGCACCGTCCGATGGGATGAGGCACGGGAAGAAATCGTGGGTTGATCCTTCGCCGGTTGGTCTTTCCATGAACTTGGGTGGGGTGAGACTCTGTCGAACCCTGATTGTTCTGTCGGTCCATATTCCAGGGCTCGACAGAGTCTCGCCCCACCGTGAACGGGTTCATGGCCCCGATTCACGTCCAATCGTTGGAGGTGTTTCCTTCCCATGAGCCGTGGTTGTTTGAGTGGGGAGCGCGGCCGTCCCGGCTGCACCGGTCGGCGTCTCGCCGACCGGCATCAAGCTGGTCCGCCTTCACGAGTGTTCGGCGGGACGCCGAACACGGCAGCACGGATGGACACGGATAAGAGAAGGGCTTGTTCGTTTCATCTTCATCCGCGTAATCCGCGGTTGAATTCGGTTCCGGTCGGCCGCGCGAGGTTTTTGCGCGTTTTTGAAGTTGCTCGCTGTTCTACCCCCACATTCCTGAAGAAAATCCGGCGGAGCCGTGGCGTTTCCTGTAACCTGACAGAAGAGCGGCGAGTCTGTGTAACCAAGCCATGTCGTTCCATCCCGTCCACGTTCCGATCGGTGCGGCCGAGGTTCGCTCGCGCTGCGGCATGGCCACTGGCCCCGCGGCAGAGCGCGTTTCGGCGCGAGGAAACTCATGCTTGCCGCGTGACTTCACCTGCCTTAAAGATTCCAGCATGAACCTTGGACCATCGTTTTTCGGAGATCGGCTTGGCCCGACCGGAACATCCTGAGCTTTCACTATCACTGCAGTTAACCCTTCATCCCAACTTGTCGGAGAACCCATGAACACACTCAAATCCAGCCTAATCACCGCGGTGACGCTTCTCGCCGCCGCTCAGCTCGAAGCCCAATCCGTCCCCGCCGGATGGAAACAACGCATCGACCGCAGCACCAGTGCGACCGACCCCGATGCCGCCGGTGAGGTCAAGATTGTGACCGCCGGCAGCGGTTACCACATCCAGACCCCTTCCGCCGGCGTTTTCTGGAATCCCGGCAACATCGCGACGGGCAACTACACGCTCAAGGGCACGTTTACTTTGAACAAGCGGAGCGGTCACATCAATCATTACGGACTGGTCTTCGGCGGCAGCAATCTGGAAGGCGCGAGTCAGAAGTACACCTATTTCATGGTCGCCCAAGACAATCCCGCTGGGGGACGCGGCCAGCCCCAGCCCCTCGGCGTTTGGCTGTCCAAGACTCGGAACGGCGATACCACGGCGGCCGCTTTTACCGGCCTCGCTGGCGCCGGCCGCAACGGTGCCGTCCCGCACGCCGCGATCAAGGTCCCCGACGCCAGCGGCAAGTCGGTAAACACGCTCGAGGTCCGGGTCCAGGCCGACAAGGTTGACTTCGTCGTGAACGGGACGGTCGTTCATTCGGCGCCCAAGGCAGGCCTGACCACGGACGGCATCTGGGGCCTTCGCTCCAACCACCTCCTGGATATCAACGTTGATGGTCTGGCGTTGGTCAAATAACGGACAGAAAAGCCGATTCAAAAACTCAACCTGCACCCATTGCACTAGAACATCATGCACTCAGTCAAATCCACCCTTGTTGCCATTGCGACAGCCCTGGTCTGCGCCTGGCCTGCGTCCGCCCAGCAAACAACCCGCGTCGCCTCGACCGGCGGCAACAGCCCGCACGAAACCACCAGCGCGGTGATCGACGGGAACCGCGTCACGATCACTTATGGCCGTCCTTTTTCCAAAGGGCGCAAAATCTGGGGAACACTTGTGCCGTTTGGCAAGGCTTGGCGCATGGGCGCGGACGAAGCCACGTTGCTCATCACCCAACAGCCGATTGAGATCGGCGGAACGACTGTCCCAGCCGGTGCTTACACGCTCTACATGGCGCCGGCTGAAACCGGCGCGTCGAAGCTCGCGGTCAGCAAGTCCGTTGGGCAGTGGGGAACGCCGGTGAACGAGAAGAATGATCTGGCGCGGATTGATCTCAAGAAAGAGGCGGTGGAGAAGACCGTGGAACAGTTCACCATGGCCGTGGAGAAGAACCCGTCTGGCGGCGGACTCTTGAAGATGTCCTGGGAGAACACGCAGTTCTCGGTGGCGTTTGCGGTGAAGAAGTAAGCCAGCCTGCGCGCTCAACCTTCGTTCCAGGTTCCTGAAGCTATCAACTTCAAAGCAACCAACGTGTTGAGATCCCGGCGCATAATCTTCTACGCGCTCACGCTGGTTGCGGCGTGGGCGCTCGGGGGCGCTCACGCCCGCGGCAGCGACGCCGTTCCGCCGTCGCCAGATGCCCTCCACCAGGAACTCCGCAGCTTCGGCACCGTGGCCACGGTGCTCCACATCGCGGCCCATCCCGATGACGAGAATACGCAGCTCATCACCTACTTCGCGCGCCAACGCGGTTATCGCACGGCTTACCTCTCGTTGACGCGTGGCGACGGCGGGCAAAACGAAATCGGCCCGGAGTTCGGCGAAAAGCTTGGCCTGGCCCGCACGCAGGAACTGCTCGCCGCGCGCCGGCTCGACGGGGGCCGGCAGTTTTTCACGCGCGCGATTGACTTTGGCTATTCGAAGACGCCCGAGGAGACGCTGCGCTTCTGGGATCGCGATCAGGTGCTCGGCGACGTGGTGCGCGTCATCCGGCAGTTTCGGCCCGATGTGATCGTGAATCGCTTTTCCATCTCACAGGGCAGCGGTGGGCACGGGCATCACACCACGTCAGGCATTCTCGGTTTTGAAGCCTTCAAACTGGCCGGCGATTCCAAGGCTTACCCGGAGCAACTCGCGGAGGGCCTCACACCGTGGCAACCGCGGCGCGTGCTGTGGAACGGCGGTGGCGGTGGGCGTGGTGGCGGCGCGGCGACCGGGCCAGCCGTCCGGGTGGACATCGGCGGCACTGATCCGGTGACGGGCGAGGGGCTTGGGGCCATTGCCGCGCGCAGTCGGGGCATGCACATCACCCAGGGCTTCGGCAATTTCGGCGGGCGCGGCGGCGGCGGGCCGAACGAACAGACTTTCACGCTGCTCGGAGGCGATCCCGCGGAGAAAGACATCATGGACGGGATTGATCTCACTTGGGCGCGCATTCCCAACGGTGGCGCTGAGATCGGCCAAGCCACGGAAAAAGTGATCACGACCTTCAGCACCAACGATCCGGCGGCGAGTGTGTCCGCGCTATTGGCCATCCGGACAAAACTCGCGGCTCTGCCCAGCGATCCCGTAGTAAATGATAAGCGCCAGCAACTCGACCGAATCATCCAGGCGTGCCTCGGCCTATCGGTGGAGACGGTGACACCAGTGGCTGAAGTCGTCCCGGGCGAAACCGTCAAGTTCCGCCACAGCGCCATCGTGCGCTCGAGGATTCCGGTCCGGTTGCTCGAAGTGCGCGTGCCGAATCTCGGTGGAAGCAAGCCGGGAACCGAACTCAAGTCAGGCCAGCCAACGTCGGGCGAGGTGACGCTCACCATCCCAAAAGATACGCCACTGACCCAACCCTACTGGCTGCGCGAGGAGCCGGCGGCGGGCGTCTTTCGCGTCGCCGACCCGAAGCTCATTGGTCAGCCGGAGAATCCACCCCCATTTCCGGTCGAATATGTTTTCGAGGTGGGCGGCCAGAGACTCGTCGTCACGGATGAACCGTTGGCGGCGACCGAGGCCGGCAAACCGGGCCGCCGGTTGGCGATCATTTCACCGGTGTCGCTGCGCTTCAGCTCGAACGTGGCGCTCTTTACGCCGGGAGCGAAGAAGACAGTCCAAGTCGAAATCACGGCGGCGCGCTCCGGCGCGGCCGGCGCGCTCCGCATTGAATCGCCGACCGGTTGGACCGTCTCGCCCGCGAGTCAGCCGTTCCAACTCGCGAAGGCCGGAGAGAAGATGCGACTGGCTTTCGCGGTGACCGCACCCGCTCTGCCGGGTTCCGGAAACTTTCTTGCCATCGCCGAGATAGGTGGAGCGCGCTTCAGCAACCAGCGCGTCGAGATTCGTTACGATCACATTCCCGTTCAGCTCTTGCAGCCCGCGGCGCGGCTCCGGGTTGCGGCATTTGATTTCGCCATTCGGGGGAAGTCGGTCGGTTACCTCCCCGGCGCGGGCGATGACACCGCGGAGAGTCTCGCGCAACTGGGCTACACGGTGACGACTCTCTCGGGCGCTGACCTGACAACCGAAAAGCTGCGCGGACTCGATGCCGTGGTGATCGGCGTGCGCGCATTCAACGAACGCACGGATCTCGCCACCAACCTCGCCGGGCTGTTTGCTTTTGTCGAAAACGGCGGCACGGTCGTTGCGCAATACAACCGGCCCAACGGACTGAAGACCCCGCAGCTTGGCCCTTATCGCCTTTCCATCGCGGGCAACGCGCCCCAACTGCGGATCACGGACGAAACCTCGCCCGTGTCTTTTCTCGCGCCGGAGCATGCCGCGCTGACCACACCGAATCGCCTCGGTCCGGCGGATTTCACGGGCTGGGTGCAGGAGCGGGGCGCGTATTTTCCGAGTTCGTGGGACTCGGAACATTACACGACCGTGCTCGGCATGAACGATCCCGGCGAAGCGCCGCTCCAGAGCGGTGTGCTCATCGCGCCGCACGGCAAGGGCTATTACGTTTACACGGGCGTCGCGTTTTTTCGACAATTGCCGGCGGGCGTTCCCGGCGCCTATCGGCTTTTCGCCAATCTCGTTTCTCTCGGAAAATGAAGCGTTCGTCACCCGAACCTTCAGACCATGGTGAATCGCCCGGCGTCCCGGGCTTCCGCACGTGGCGCGGCGTTTATCTCTTCGTCTTCGGCTGCTTCGTGTTGGTGGTGGTTCTGCTCGCCATCTTCTCGCGGGTCTTCGCATGAATCTCACGGACTGGGTTGTGTTGCTGGGCACCATGCTCGGCATCGCCGCGTATGGCACGTGGCGGACCCGGCACACGGACAATCTTAATACCTACCTCAAGGGCAACCACAACACCGGCTGGGTCACCATCGGCCTGTCGGTCATGGCCACGCAGGCGAGCACCATCACCTATCTCTCGCTGCCCGGCCAGGCCTACGAGAACGGGATCGCTTTCATCCAAAATTATTTCGGGTTGCCGCTCGCGTTGATCATTGTGTGCGCGGCGTTCCTGCCGATTTATCGCAAGCTTGGCGTGTACACGGCCTACGAGTATCTGGGCAGGCGCTTCGACGCCAAAACGCGGCTGCTCGGCGCGTCGCTCTTCCTCCTGCAACGCGGCTTGCAGGCCGGCATCACGATCTACGCGCCGGCCATCATCCTCTCGACCGTGCTCGGCTGGCGGCTCGACCTGACGATCATCTTCACAGGCCTGCTGGTGATCGTATATACCGTCACGGGCGGCAGCGCAGCGGTGAACCTGACGCAGAAATGGCAGATGGCGGTGATTTTTGGCGGCATGCTCACGGCGTTCATGGTGCTGGTGTCGAAACTGCCGGGCGACGCGGTGTCTATCGCCGGCGCTCTGGGCAAGCTGCAGGCCGTGGATTTCACCCCGGACCTGAAGCGGCGCTATACATTCTTGAGCGGATTGCTGGGCGGGTTGTTTTTGTCCCTCTCCTATTTCGGCACCGACCAGTCCCAAGTGCAGCGCTACATCGGCGGGGCCGCCCTGCGGGAAGGCCGGTTGGGGTTGATGTTCAACGCGGTGTTCAAAATTCCCATGCAGTTCCTCATCGTGATGCTCGGCGCGCTGCTCTTTGTCTTTTATCAGTTTCAGCCGGACACGCCGGTCTTCTTCAACCAGACGGAGTGGCAACGCCATGCGCAGGGCCCGCAGGGTGCGACCTTTCGCGCCATCGAGGTGAAGCACGCCGCGTTGCACGCGGACAAACAGGAGAGGATTCGCGCGTGGGTGGCCGCACGCGCTCGCGGCGAGACTGCTGCGGAAGAGGCGGCGCGGTCGGCCCTGGTGATGTCGCAAACGGCGTCTGAGGTGGTCCGGCAGGAGGCGCGCGCTGCGCTGCGGGCCGTCGATCCGAAGGCGAAGATCAAGGATTCAGACTACGTTTTTATCACATTCATCCTGACCCAATTGCCGCATGGTGTGATCGGGCTGCTGATCGCGGTGATGTTTGCGTCCGCGCTTTCCTCCAAGGCCGGCGAGCTTAACGCCCTCGGGACAACGAGCACCATCGACCTGTGGCGGCATTTCCGGCCGCTCGCGGCTCACGACGAGGCGCGAAATGTCCGCAACGCGAAATGGTTCACGGCGCTGTGGGGATTCTTCGCCATCGGCTTCGCGCTCTTCGTCAGCTTCGCGGAGAACCTGATCGAAGCACTCAATATCGTGGCCTCCATTTTTTATCCAGCGCTGCTGGGCGTGTTCGTGGTGGCGTTCTTCCTGAAAAAGGTGGGCGGCTCGGCGGTCTTCTGGGCCGCAGTGGCGGCACAAGTGCTGGTGCTGGCGCTCTTCTTTCTCGGCAAGGCTGACCCGACCCGTGAAATCGGCTATCTCTGGCTTAACCCGATTGGCTGTGCGGCCTGTGTGCTGTTCAGTCTCGTGTTGCAGGCGGTGATCGGAGAGAAAGAGCCGCCTCTCGGCCATGTTGATCTTGCCGCATGAACACCGCCCCCGTCATTTGTTTCGGCCAGCAACCGTGTGGGTTCTTTCCGCGCCGTTACTTGTTCGCGAAAATCCAGACCGCCCGGCGGCTGCAACGCGAGATCGGCGGCGAGATCGTCTTCTTCTACCACGACAGCGATCATGATCCGCGCGAAACGCGAACGTGCCTGCGGCACCGCAAAACCAATGAAATGGCGCAGCTCAATTTCGCCGTGGAAAACAAGGTCCAGCGCAAGTTTTCGCCGCTGTTCCTGAAACGGATCGCCGCGGACTGGCAGGCCAGGACCGCGCTGCAACTGCCCAATTACGTGGAGGGCCGCGCGATCGAAATCTTCAAGAGAACCACCGCCCGCCTCGTGGCCGACTTCTGCCTGGAGATGTATCGCGGCCTGGGGCTGCTGGAGGGGATTCGCGTCGCGCGGTCGGGCGATCCAGCCTTGCGCTGCGCCGCCTGCGACGTCTCCGCGTTTTTTGTGGACGTGCCGCACGAGGGTGAAATCGTCCGCGCCCGCCATTGCGCCGGCGCGCTGCAACTGCACGAGGGTGGCGAGTCCTTCGTGACTTTGCCCGCGACGGCTTTTACCAAGGAGCAGATCACCCCGACCCGCGACACCCGCCTGCGCTGGATGCAATCGGTCCTGCATTGCACCCATTACATTGCCGGCGCCGGCGAGCAAGCCTACCTGCGCCAGGAAGATGCGCCGGAGATTGCTTTTGTCTGCCGTGACGCCATAGATCGTTCGGATGAAGCCTACACCGAACTCCCGAACTGATCTCGCGCCACTGCTTGCGTTCGGCGCGCACCCCGACGACATCGAATTCGGGTGCGGCGGCGTGATTGCGCTGGAAACCAGCGCGGGTCGCCCGGCGCACTTCGCCGTGTGCTCACGCGGCGAGGCGGCGACTAGCGGCACGCCCGAGCAACGCCAGGCCGAGGCCGGGAACGGGGCCGCGCTCTTGGGCGCAACGCTGGAATGGGTGGAGCTCGACGGGGACGCTCATCTCGAAGTCAGAGCCGCTCACGCCATCCAACTGGCGGGCATCATCCGGCGGGTGCGTCCGGCCATCGTCCTCGGACCGAGCCTGGTGGAAAACCAACACCCCGATCATGCGCGACTCGGCCGGCTCGTGCGGGACGCCGCGCGACTGGCCCGGTACGGGGGCATGAAGGAATTGCTCGGGCAGCCGCCCCACAGCATCTCGCAATTGCTCTTCTATGCTCTCGGGCCCGAATCCGAACCGTCTGACATCACGCCCGTGCTCGTGGACGTTTCCGCGCCGCAAGTCATCGCGGCTTGGACCGCCGCGATGGAGGCGCACGCGTCGCAGGTCTCCGCGCGAAATTACGTCGAACTGCAACTGACCCGGGCGCGTCTGGCCGGACAGCGCGCCGGCCTCGAATACGCCATCGCCCTGTTTCCAAACGATCCGCCCGTGCTCGACTCGCTGGCGCAACTCGGTCGCAGCGCGCGCCGTTTCTGAACAATGACCAAAACAACGCAGTTTCAACCGAAAGGATTCAGCACTTCACCCGGTCGGGTCTGAGAGCCTGTTTTAAAATTGAAAAGGGTCCTGCGGCGAGGGATTTTGGCTGC
>CAYHFE010000246.1:0-10468 GCA_964355375.1 uncultured Verrucomicrobiota bacterium | reverse complement strand
GTCAAAATGAGAACTGCTGCCTCCCGGGCCTTTCGGCTGTTCCAAATGAAAGGACGAGAGTAGCATTGCCCTCGGTATGGAAACGCTTCCACCAACGAAATCCTGTTTCGTATGCGGCCATCTGAATTCGGCCGGCCTCCGGCTTCGCTTCGAGACGGACGGACGGATCGTCCGCACTCAATTGGTCATGCAACCGGCGCACGTCGGTTTCAAAGACACGGTTCACGGAGGTCTGATTTCGACGGTGCTCGACGAAGTGATGACCTGGGCGTGCGGAGTGAAGACCAAGCGGTTCGCCTACTGCGCCGAGTTGACCGTGCGGTTCCACCATCCGGCCCGACCCGGGGTGCCGCTTGTGGCCACCGGCGAACTCGTCCACGACCGCCGGGGCCGGCTGTTTGAAGCGCGCGCGGACATGCGCGACGATCAGAACGTCCTCTTGGCGAGCGCGACGGGAAAGTACATGCCGATCGCCGACCAGACGGCGGCGGCAATGCTCGTGGATTTGGAGGGCAGTCCCGGCGCGCTCTTCGGGTCGCCGGGATGACGGCAGCCATTTCGATTGAGCCCGGCACGGCCTTTCCTCCATGAATCTCGGGGCGGGGGCGGCTCGTCGCCGAGGATCGCGGGCGGACAAGCCGCCCGGCCAGTAACCATTCGGTGAATCCGCTTGGTCGAAAGATTTCCTTTGCGTTGCCCAGGGCGACTGGAATTGCTATTAGCCTTTCCATGCTTATCCATTCCGTGAGGGCGGCTTCTACCGCCGCACTTCTTCTCCTGGCGTTGACTGTGGCCGCCGCCGGCGATCCACGCCAAAAGGATCGCGAGTGGCCCGTTTATGGCGGGAATGCGGAGGGCACCAAGTATTCGGCGCTCAATCAGATCAATCGCACCAACGTCCATCAGCTCCGACCGGCGTGGATCTATCGCTGTGACGATATGCGCACCCGCCCGGCCACCACCATCGAGTGCAATCCGATCGTGGTGGACGGAACGATGTATGTGACGACGGCGGGAATGAAAGTCGTGGCTCTGGATCCGGCCACCGGCCAATCGCGCTGGGTTTTTGATCCGTGGAACGGCCAGGGTGGTCGAGGCGTGAATCGCGGGCTCACCTTTTGGTCGAGCGGCGAGGATCGGCGCATCTACTTCGTCGCGGGGAATTTCCTTTATGCCTTGAACGCGCGCTCCGGCCTGCCGGTGGCCACATTCGGCACGGCTGGCAAGGTGGATTTACGCGATGGCTTGGACCGCGACGTCTTTTTTCTTTCGGTCACGGCCACGACGCCGGGAATCATCTATCAAGACCTTCTCATCATGGGATCGGTCGTGGGCGAGGGGCCGGCGCCGTCCGCGCCGGGACACCTGCGGGCCTTCGACACCCGGACCGGGCAACGGCGCTGGATTTTCCATACCATTCCGCATCCGGGCGAGGCGGGTTATGAAACCTGGCCGGCCGACGCCTGGAAGACGGTCGGAGGAGTGAACTGCTGGGGTGGGATGACGCTCGACGAACGCCGCGGACTGGTCTTCGCCGGCACGGGCTCGGCCGCCTACGACCATTTCGGTGGGAATCGCGTGGGCCAAAACCTGTTCGCCAACTGTGTCCTGGCCTTGAACGCCGCCACCGGTGAACGAGTCTGGCATTTCCAAACCGTCCATCACGACTTGTGGGACTATGATATCCCGTCGCCGCCGAACCTGGTTACCGTCGAGCACAACGGCCGAAAAATCGACGCCGTCGCGCAGGGCTTCAAGGTCGGCCATGTCTTCCTCCTCGATCGGGAAACGGGCCAGCCGCTCTTTCCCGTCGAGGAACGGCCCGTGCCCAGGTCGGAGATTCCCGGGGAAGAAAGCTGGCCCACCCAGCCCTTTCCGACCAAACCGCCGCCCTTTGCCCAGCAGACTTTCACCACAGCCGAGGTCACCGATCTCTCGCCCCGGGCCCGCGCGTTCGTCCTCGAGAAGCTCAAGGGCATGCGCACCGGCGGCGTCTTCACGCCCACCGGATTGCAGCCGTCGGTCGTGCTGCCCCAGTTCAATGGCGGGGGCGAGTGGGGCGGCGGTGCCTTCGATCCCGAATCGCGCCTCCTTTACATCAACGCCAGCAACGAAGCCGAATGGATTTCCCTGGTCCCCTCCACGCCGCGGAAAACCATGACCGCCGGCGAGTTTGGCCAGATGATTTACGGGGCCGTTTGTTCGGCTTGTCATGGGTTCGAGAAGGCCAACAACCCGGCGGCGCCATCGTTCGCGACGCTCAAGACCGTCAAAGAACGACTCGCGAAACAACAAGTGCTCGACCTTCTCGAAACCGGGCGCAATCAGATGCCCAGCTTCGCGACCTTCTCGGATTTGGAGAAGCGCTCCGTGACCTCATTTCTCCTGCGGGAAGAGAGCAGCGAGCCGATTCCCGTGAAAGACCTGACGTTGAGCTGGGCCCAGGAAATTCCTTACGTCGCCACCGGGCACCACGACTTTCGCGATCCGGATGGATTCCCGGTCAACCAACGTCCCTGGGGCACGCTGACCGCGATTGATCTCGACCGCGGCGTTTTTCGGTGGCAAGTGCCGCTGGGCACCTACCGTGAACTGGAAGCGAAAGGTGTCCCGCCCACCGGCACCTTCAACATCGGCGGACCTCTGGTCACGGCCGGCGGGTTGGTTTTTATCGGCGCGGCCATGGACGAGCGATTCCACGCCTTTGACAAAGCGACCGGGAAACTGCTCTGGGAATTTCAAATGGAAGCCGGCGGCTACGCCACTCCTGCCACTTACGAGATCGGCGGCCGCCAATATATCGTCATCGCCGCGGGCGGCGGCGGCAAACCGGAAACCAAGCCGGGCAATGCGTTCTACAGCTTCGCCCTGCCCGAGGAGAAATGAACATGGAAACCCACCACCACATGAATTCCGATGATCACGCGGGGACGAGCCGTCCCCAGCCCGAGGTTCACGCGGAACCCCCCTTCGCTTGGCCCACGCCTTGGGACCATGAACCAAGCGGGGCCGAGCCGCCGGCTCGTCCGCGCCGCGTTCAGCGGCGTAAACAGGGACACGCGAGCCGCGTGTCCCGACCATCAACGGCTCATGGGAAGGGGAAAAGTGGCCCATCCATTTTCATGGGCCGTAAGTTTGAGCTCGCAGGATCAGCAGTCCTGAACCCGCCCTGCGATGGGATCTCGCGAGCCAGGCCGCGGGGCGGTCCGGCCGCGCCCGGCTGGCTTTTGCTGGCCGCGCTCTGGTTGGCGGCGCCCGGGGTGCGCGCGGCCGATCGAGATTGGCCGGTTTATCTCGGCGATAAGGCCAGCACGCACTTTTCGCCACTGACGCAAATCAATCGGAAGAACGTCACCCGTTTGGAGGTGGCGTGGACGTATCGTTCGGGAGACGGTCGAAGCGATGATCGTTCCCAGATTCAGTGCAATCCCCTCATCGTAAATGGCGTCCTTTACGGCACATCACCGCAATTGAAACTGCTCGCCCTCGATGCGTCCACCGGACGGGAGCGATGGCGATTCGATCCCTTTGCCAAGGCCCGCGGCGGCGGCGCGGCGGGCGTGAATCGCGGCGTCGCCTTCTGGACGGACGGACGCGAGAGCCGCCTTCTCTTCACGGCCGCGCAATACCTTTACGCCATTGACGCCGCGACCGGACAACCGATCGCCTCGTTCGGGCAGAACGGTCGCGTGGATGTGCGCGAAGGCTTGGGCCGCGATGCGAGCAAGCTGTTCGTCCAGCCCACCACCCCGGGGATCATCTTTCGCGACCTGCTCATTTTGGGGGACCGGTTGTCGGAAGGCCCGGGTCCGGCCGCGCCCGGCCACATTCGGGCCTACGACGTGCGAACGGGGAAGATAGCCTGGATCTTCCATACGATTCCTCATCCCGGTGAACCCGGATTCGAAACCTGGCCGCCCGATGCCTGGAAGCACATCGGTGGCGCCAACTGCTGGGCCGGCATGGCGATGGACGAGCGCCGCGGTCTCGTCTTCATCCCCACCGGCTCGGCGACGTTTGATTTCTGGGGAGGCAACCGCATCGGCCAGAATCTCTACGCCAACTGTCTCCTCGCGCTCGACGCGGCCACGGGACGGCGCGTCTGGCATTATCAATTCGTGCATCACGATCTCTGGGATCGCGATCCGCCCGCGCCGCCGAACCTGGTGACGGTGCGACGGAACGGCCGGAAGATTGACGCGGTCGCGCAGGTCACCAAAGCCGGCGTGGTTTTCGTCTTCAACCGCGAAACCGGGGAGCCGCTCTTTCCGATCGAAGAGCGTCCGGTCCCGCCCTCGGATCTGCAGGGTGAATCGGCCTGGCCCACGCAGCCGATGCCCCTCAAGCCGGCGCCGTTCGCGCGGCAACTGTTCTCGGCCGACCAGATCACAGACCTCTTGCCCGGCTCTTACCGCACCGTCGTCGAGCGCTTCGTCAAGGTTCGTCCGCATGTGCCGTTTCTTCCGCCCTCCACCCAGGGGACCATCATCTTTCCTGGTTTTGACGGCGGGGCCGAGTGGGGCGGCGCGGCTGTCGATCCGCGGCGCGGCATTCTTTACGTCAATGCCAACGAGATGCCCTGGATCTTAACCATGGTCGAAACCAAGCCCAAAGGGGAGGCGGCGCTCTCTTCCGGCCAACAAATCTACAATCAAATCTGCGCCGCCTGCCACGGCCTACAACGCGAGGGCGATTCCACCCGCGCCTACCCCACGCTCGTCAACATCGGACAGAAACTCCCGAAGCCGGAACTTCTCCAGTTGTTGGAATCCGGCAAGGGCAACATGCCGTCGTTTGCCTTCCTCAGCCCCTCACAGAAAGGCGCGGTGGTGGACTTGTTGCTCGGACTGAATGCACCGGGAACAAACGAGCGCGCCGCGGCGGACCCAGGGGACGTGCTCGGCCTGAACGAGCCCTACACGCACACCGGCTACAATCGCTGGCTCGACACCAACGGCTATCCGGCGGTGAAGCCGCCGTGGGGCACGCTCAATGCCATCGATTTGAATACCGGCGAGTACGCGTGGCGGGTGCCGCTGGGCGAATTCCCCGAGCTGACCGCCCAGGGCATTCCTCCGACCGGCACCGAGAATTATGGCGGACCCGCCGTCACGGCCGGCGGCGTGATCTTCATCGCCGCCAGCCAGGACGAAATGATTCGCGCCTTTGACCAGAACTCAGGAAAAATCCTCTGGCAGGCCAGACTCCCCGCCGGCGGGTATGCCACGCCGGCGACCTACCTGCACCGGGGGCGTCAATTTGTCGTCATCGCTTGCGGCGGTGGCAAAATGGGCACGAGAAGCGGTGACGCGTATGTCGCCTTCGCCTTGCCGGATCGGAAACGCCCATGACAACTTCGAAAAGAAGAATGATGACCGCCGAGGGAACCTATCGGAGGCCCACACGGGAACGATCGCTCCCCAGTCCACGCTCAGTTCACCCCGGGTCGTTCGACATTGCCCACGCTTTCACCCTCATCGAGCTTCTCGTCGTCATCGCCATTATCGCCATTCTCGCCTCACTTCTCCTGCCGGCGCTCGCCCGCGCCAAAGAGAAGTCCCGCCAGGCGGCCTGCTTCTCTAATCTGCGCCAGATCGGTTTGGCTTTTGGCCTCTACCTGGGCGACAACGAGGATCGGTTCGCCGATCGCCGGGATCTCAAGATCGCGCTCGGCTACATGCCTTGGAGCGACTGGCCCAAGTCCGATCCTCGCGGCGGCTGGGCCCCTTTGGTGCTGAGCAATCAATTGGGCCACGATCGTGTCTGGATGTGTCCGGCCATGACGGTTTCCTCCCTCCGCACCGCAGTCCAGAGTGTCCAGACGTCGCGCACCAATGATCCCACCTCGTTGGTTTCCTATTGGCTCTGGCGATTCGACCGGTTTGATGAACCGGTCGCGCTGGACAATTTCTGGGGCAAGACTCCCGAAAACTCTCTGCGCGAACTGCGGGAGGCGAACAATCCGAATGCCGGCCAGCCGGATTCGCCGACCGACGTGGAGCTGGCGGTCGATCCGTATTTCCCCGGCACCGTTCCGAGTTTGCCGGCGGAGCTCAAGGGCCGGTCGGTCCACCGCCGGGGACGAAATGCCTTGATGCTCGACGGGCACGCCGCTTTCCTGCGCGATCCGCGGGTGCGGTGACCCCGGAGAATGAGCGGTCCCCACTCCGAGGTTCATGGTCCCAAAGCGTGCGAAGACCGAACGACCCTTTTTAGAGGTTCCAGACGGGAAACATCCTTCCCGTGCATTTCTGCCAGACGCTTCGCTTGAACAAATCGCCGAGATCAGCGCATGATCGTGAAGCTCAAGTGCTGATTTATGAATAGACGATGCGATCGACCCTGGTTGGAGGCATGCCGGCTCGCCCTTCTCCTTTCCTTAATCGTGCTTCCGGAATTGTGTCAGTCCGCGGCCCAACCCAACATCCTTTGGCTCATCGCCGAGGATTTCGGCCAGCACCTCGGGTGCTATGGGACCAAAGAAGTGACCACGCCGCATCTCGATCGGCTGGCCGCGGAGGGCGTGCGCTTCACCCGCTTCTATAATGGCCACGTCTGCTCGCCCAGTCGTTCGGCGTTCAACACCGGCATGTATGCCACGACCATCGGCGCCCACAACCACCGCACGATCGACAAGAAACCGCTGCCCGACGGGGTGAACGTGCTGAGCGACTGGATGCGTCGGGCCGGTTACTTCACGGCCAACATCCGGGAATTGCCCGCCTCCTGCGGATTCAAAGGCACGGGCAAGACCGACTGGAATTTCCAATACAAAGGCCAACCTTTCGACTCCGACCAATGGAGCGATTTGAAAAATCACCAGCCGTTCTACGCGCAAATCAATTTCAGTGAAACCCATCGCGCCTACACCGCGCCGAAAAAGGCCGATCCGGCCCAGGTCGAGATTCCGCCCTATTATCCCGACCATCCCGTGACGCGCGAAGATTGGGCCAAGTACCTCGACGAAGCCAGCGAAGTGGACCGCAAGATCGGCCGCGTCCTGGCGGCCTTGGCAGCGGACGGGCTGGCCGAAAGCACGATCATCGTCTTCTTCGGCGACAACGGCCAGTCGCACATCCGCGGCAAACAATTCTGTTACGAGGAAGGTCTGCTCGTGCCGCTCATCATTCGCTGGCCGAAGGGGGTTCCGGCACTCTCGAATTTCCCGCCCGGCTCGGTCGATCCGCGTTTGCTCCACGGGATTGACCTGGCGCCGACCATGCTGGCGTTGGCTGGCGCGCCTAAGCCGCCCAAGATGCAGGGACAAATCTTCTTGGGCGAACGCCGCGAGCCGGACCGCGAATATGTCTTTGGCCACCGCGACCGTTGCGATATGACCGTGATGCGTCTGCGCACGGTCCGGGATGACCGCTTCCGTTACCTCCGCAATTTCACGCCCTGGGTCCCGTTCCTGGCCTTCAACGAATACAAAGGAAAGCAGTATCCCGTCTGGAACCTTCTTCCCCAATTGCACGCGCAAGGGCGGCTCACCCCGGTCCAGGACGTTCTTTGCCAGCCGACCATGCCAGAAGAAGAACTCTACGACCTGCAAACCGATCCCTGGGAAATCCATAACCTCGTCCGATCCGAGCAACCCGAACATCAGGCGCGGTTGCGAAAACTGCGCGCCGTCCTGGAGAAATGGATTGTCGAGACCGACGACCAGGGACGTCGCCTGGAAACATTGGAGGAATTGAAGAAGGCGGACGTCCGGTTCGTGCCGGAGCGGGATTGGCGTCCGCCGCCCGGCACCCGAGAAGCCGCCGAAGCCGAAGCGTTGCGGGCCAAAGCGGGCCAGAATCCTCCGAGCCCACCCGCGAAACCGAACCCGCGCCGGGTCAATCCATAGGCGCACCACCACCGAAACGCATGTCGCCTCCTTCACTGCAAGTTCTGCTCGAGCACGCCGCCATCTCGGTCTCCGCCATCTCGGGCGTGCTGGCGGCGCGAGGGAAAGGGGTTGATCTCTTTGGAGTGGTCGTGCTGGCTCTCGTCACGGCGTTTGGCGGCGGCACCGTGCGCGACCTGTTGGTGGGCGACACCCCGGTAGGCTGGCTGCGGGACCCAGCCTATATGCTCAACGCCAGCCTGACCGCTCTGGCCATCTTCTTCGTTCGACGCCTGCGCGAACTGCCCGAACGGTTGCTGCTCGTGGCCGACGCGTTCGCGCTGGCGCTATTCACGATCGTGGGCACTCGCAAAGGCGTCGCGCTTGACTTCGCCGGACCGGTGGCGGTGCTGCTCGGCGTGGTGACGGGTGTGGCGGGAGGAATTCTTCGTGATGTCCTGACCGGGGAGGTGCCGCTGGTCTTTCGTCCGGACATTCGTCTCTACGCCACCGCGGCCTTGGCCGGCGGCGCGGTTTTCGTCATTCTGCAACGGTGGTGGACGATCCAGCCGGCGGTGACAGTCATCGGCATCGGCGTCGTCCTGGCCTTGCGACTCACCGGGATCTGGCTGAAGATCTCCTTGCCCGTGTTCCATCACGATCACGGCGCCGCGCGCAAGCCCAAGTGCTCGGAGAGCAATCGGTAGAGTTCGTCAATCCGGTCAATGGGTCCGGCGCTGATGGTGGAACCGATGATCAACTGCGGCATGCGCCCTTCGCCAAGTTGTTTGTAGTTCGCCTCGTAAAGCGAGATGGCGGTCTGAATCTGATTGGCCACCCAGCCCTCCGTCAGCGCCTGTTCCAACTTCGCCACCCCAACCAATTTGTCCGCGTAGGCCTTGGCTTCACCGACCGACGGGGGGGCCGGCGAGGCAAACATCCATTCGTCGAATGAGTGGAATGATTCGGGCTGGGCGCGCCAGACCGCCAATCCGAGCGCGGCATATTCGCAAGCCCGTTGGTGCGCGCTTTGGGTGCGTTTGACGATATGGTTGCACGCGGCATCGAGGGGCATGGGCAAGGACAAGAAGGCCAGTTCGCGGCTGAATCGTTGTTGGGCCTGGACCAGAAGTCCGTGGAGTTCGCGGCAATAATGGCACGTGTAATCGAACAGGCTGACGACCACATTGGAGGCCTGCACCGAGCCAATCATGGGCAATTCTCCGAGCCGGAGCCGAAACTTTCCGGAGTGCAGCATCAGTTCCCGGACCGCCGGTGATGGCGCGGCCGCCGCCACGGTCGGGGTCGGAGTCGGCTCCGCCGGCCGGTTCGTTGCCCCAGCCGCGGGCGGCGGTGCGCTGGCGTTGGTCGGAGCCGACGATCGCGCGATCTCCGTTCCGGCCGGTGGGGCGGGGCGTTGGGTCATTTCGTTCACGCCCTCTCGCCGGACGGTGCGGATCGCAGAAACCGGTTTCTCAACCAGAACTTGCCCGCCCGCCAGAACCAGGAGGGCCATCCCCGCGAGACTGGCCAGCATCCAGCCCAATCGGACGGGAATGGCGACGGGATCACGGCGCTTTCCCTCGGCGCGTTCCGCCGAGGCGAAGGGCGCGCGGCGGAGAAGCAAAAATCCGGCGATCCAACCGCTGGCGTGGGCCGTCATGCAGAAGCGGCAAAAGCTTTTCAGGACGAAGACTTGCAGCGCGACAAACCAAAGCGCGGCTCCCATGATGAGCACGGATAATCCGACGATCATTAACCAAGCCCGCCGCCGCTGCTCGGGGGTCGCCGAAGAGCGAACGGAAAAGGACTCGACCAACAGACCGAGGTAAACCAAAAGGGCGGGCAGGCTCACAGGAATGCCCAGCCAATAGGCCCAGCGGCTTTGCAGGACTTTGTCACAACCCGATGACGGACCGCACCCCGGCAGCGATCCGCCGCTCAGGGAATTCCAGGCCAGGTATCCCGCCAGGATCGCCGCCACCGCCAAAAGGGCACGAGCGACCAGGATGACCCGGGGGCTAGCGTTGGTGTCTCCCGGGGTTGGGCCGTCCGGGGCCGGAGCCGGCGTGCCGTGGGAACCCGGACGGTGGTGGGGTGATTTTTTGGAGGCCATGTCCTTGTCTTGTAATATGAGGGCGGCGCTCCGCGCCAGATTCTTTTTCCGGCGCGGCATGGTTTCGAACCCGCTCGGGGCAGAATCGCGCATCCGCCTCCAGGCTCGTCGCAGCGGCCGAAGCGGCTTCCGATGAACCTGGGTGGGGTGAAACTCCGTCGTGCCCTGACTTTCCTGCCTGCCAGGATTTCAAGGCTCGACGGAGTCTCTCCCCACCACGCGAACGAGTTCATGGTCCCAAAGCGTGTCAGAATGAAATGGAGACTCTCCATGAGCCGTGGATGTTTGAATGGGGTGCGCGGCCGTCCCGGCTGCACCGGTCGGCGTCTCGCCGACCGGAATCAAGCTGTCAACTTCTACGAGTGTTCGGCGGGACGCCGAACCCGGCAGGCGAGACGCCCGCGCTCCCCATCGCACCCTCAGGTTCATGGTCGCAAAGCGAGCCGGCAAGGCTGGGCGGCTTCCCATGAACCGGCAGTGGAGCGAGAGGACGCTGCGTCCGCCAAGATCGTGAAGCCTATCCC
>CAYHFE010000245.1:0-10485 GCA_964355375.1 uncultured Verrucomicrobiota bacterium | reverse complement strand
AAGCGCACTCGCCCTTGCGTGTTCCCGTCGGCGGTGGCATTCGCGACAGAGAACTCTGCGTGAAGCAGGTCAGGGATTGCCGCGAGGTGTCGCCATTCTACTGCGAAACATTCACTGTTGGCTTTTCATGTCTCGACGCCAAATCAAGGCGCGCTTTTGCCAAGATCCGTAAAGACTAGATCCTTGCCGTCCTGCATATTTGAACATGGGCAAGTTTTCTGTCTTTCATAGATTCAGGGAATCCTGGCCAGCGCCGTCCCTCACCGCTGTGAGCCCGCGTCTCCTTTCTTGGCTGCCGCAGCGCAGCATGTGATCGAGTCCAGCCGAACGGTAATCGCTCCAACGAAATCCGCTACCGCTCTTTACGAAAGTGAAGTTTATGAAGAATAGCCGTCGATTGCTTCATTGTTGGGACCGTCGATTGTCACCGTTGCCGCCTCCTTGGAAGGCTATCGCCGCGCAGAGAATCGTTCGTACCGAGAGAATGGTCGCGGTGCTGGCCCTCCTCTTCGCCTTGACCAGCGAAGCCCAGCCGGTGGTCACCAATGCGACCCGATCCGTCTATGCGCGCGTGACCGACCCGCTGAGGATCACGTTCGCGCCGGACGGAACGCTCTTCGTTGGACGGGACAACGGCGGCTCCGGTGGCGGCTCCGGGGACGCGATCAAGATCCATCGCATTGCCCCCGGCGGCTCACCCGTGACCGAGTTCGGCAATGTCGCGATCGCAGACCCCGACGCCGTCGCCTATGATGCTTCCGGCAAGATTTCCGGCACGGCTGGCGCGGTCATTGTCGGCGGGGCGAGTGGCAGTGGCAGAGGCAAGCTCTCGAGTATTTTGCCCGACGGCACCGTCACGACTCTGTTTGGTCCGTCATCGTCGATGCCCAATCCGGGGGATCTCGTCTTTGATGCTGCTGGACGCCTGCTGCTGGTTGAAGGCGACGCTGGCAACGTTTGGGTGATGACCAATGCCACCCCCGTGGTCCTGATCAGCGGCTTGACGGAGCCGTCTTCGATCGCCGTGGATGCGCTCGGCCGGATTGTGCTCAGTTTCTCGAGTGAAGAGCGGCTGAGCCTTTACAGCGCCACGGGCATTTTGCTCAGCAACAGTTTTGTCACCGCCAAATCCGGCTCGCCGCTCGCGCGCGGTCCGGGAGGAATGTGGGGCACGGGCCTCTACTATCTGGATCCCAACGGCAAGCTCATGACGGTGGACACCAACGGCAACAAAACCAGCGTCGGCTCCCGTTTCGACGAGACCGCCGTCGAGGACTTGAAGTTCGGTCCGGACGGAGCGCTTTACGCGAGCGATTTCGACAACGATCGCATCTTCCGCTTCGCCCAGCCCGCCGTGCCGAATGCCACTACGACAATCTATGCCCGGGTCACTGATCCCCAGACCTTGTCGTTCGCGCCGGACGGCACTTTGTTCCTAGGTCGTGATGCCAGCGGCTCCGGCGGTATCGGAGCAGACGCCGTCAAGATCGCTCGTGTGGCCCCTGGCGGCTCGCCGGTGAGTGAGTACGGCACAACCGCGATCGCAGACCCCGACGCCGTCGTCTATGATGTTTCGGGCAAGATTTCAGGCACGGCGGGCGCGGTCATTGTCGGAGGGGTGACCGCGGACGGTAGCGGTGAAGGCCAGCTCTCAAAGATCTCGCCCGACGGCGCCGTCACCAGGCTGTTTGGGCCGTCGTCGTCCATGATCAACCCGGGCGATTTCGTTTTCGACGTCGCAGGCCGTCTGCTGATCGCCGACAGTGAAGGCGCCAGGGTCTGGGTGATGACCAATGCCACGCCACGGACGTTGATCAGCGAGCTCGACCAGCCGAGTCGGATCGCGGTGGATTCGCTGGGGCGAATCTTGGTCAGTTCGCCGAACGAGGCTTCTGTGCGGCTTTACAGCGCCGCGGGCACCTCAATCACCAACTCCTTCGTTCGAACAATGGACACGACCCCCTTGGCGTTGGGTCCGGGCGGTTTCTGGGGAACGGGGGTGTTTTGCGTCAATACAAACGGCGACTTGCTGACGGTGGACCTCAACGGCCACGCTGCCAAGTTTGGCACCGGCTTTGGGCGTTTGACCGATATTGGCTTCGGTCCGGATGGCGCCCTTTACGCCAGTCAAGCCGAGAGCGACCTGATCTGGCGCATTGCTCCTTCGGTCGTCGTACAGCCCACAACAGCGACGACTTATACCTTTACCACGCTGGCGGGCTCGGCCGGGACCTCGGGCGTCGCCGATGGCACCGGCAGCGCGGCCCGGTTCTACCAACCAGCCAACGTTGCGCTGGACAGCGCGGGCAACGCCTATGTGACGGATCACGGAAACCATACGATTCGAAAAATCACGCCGGACGGAGTTGTGAGCACGTTGGCGGGTCTGCCGCGGAACCGGGGCAGCGCCGACGGCACGGGCAGCGCGGCCCGATTTTACCAGCCAGCCGGCCTAGCGCTGGACAGCGCGGGCAACCTTTATGTGGCGGATTACAGTAACCACACGATCCGGAAGGTCACGTCCGGCGGGGTCGTGACGACGCTGGCGGGCTTGGCCGGAAGCAGTGGCAACACCGATGGCGCGGGCAGCGCGGCGCGGTTCGACAAGCCAGATGGTGTCGCGGTGGACGGCGCCGGCAATGTCTATGTGGCGGACGGCGCCAACCACACGATCCGGAAGGTGACGTCGTCTGGGGTCGTGACGACGCTGGCGGGCTTGGCGGGAAGCAGCGGTAGCGCCGATGGCCCGGGCAGCGCGGCCCGGTTCTACGTGCCAGCCGGCCTAGCGCTGGACAGCGCGGGCAACCTCTTTGTGGCGGACTATTCCAACCACACGATCCGGAAGGTCACGCCGGGTGGGATCGTGACGACGGTGGCGGGCTTGGCGGGAAGCAGTGGCAGCGCCGACGGCACGGGCAGTGCGGCGCGGTTCAACGAGCCAAACGGCGTGGCGGTGGATAGCGTCGGCAATATCTATGTGGCGGACTATTCCAACCACACGATTCGGAAGGTCACGCCGGGCGGGATCGTGACCACGCTGGGAGGGTTGGCGGGAAGCAGTGGCAGAGCCGACGGCCCGGGCAGCATGGCGCGATTCCAGAGTCCATGCGCCGTCGCGGTCGATCGAGCCGGCAGACTGTACGTGACGGATTTGATGAATTCCACGATTCGAATCGGCACTCCCACTGCGCCCGCCGTGCCCAATGCGGTCACCACGGTCTATGCCCGGGTCACCGATCCCGACAGCCTCTGCTTTGCGCCGGATGGAACCTTGTTCGTTGGAGCGGACGCCAGCGGCTCTGGTGGTCGCTTTGGCGACGCGGTCAAAATCCATCGCATTGCTCCTGGTGGCTCGCCCGTGACCGAATACGGCAACGCCGCCATCGCCGATCCCAACGCCGTCGTCTATGATGCGACCGGCAAGATTTCGGGCACAACGGGCGCGGTCGTTGTCGGCGGGGCGACTGGTGCTACCACTGGAAAAGGCAGCCTCACGATGATTTCGCCCGGCGGCACCGTCAGCACGCTGTTTGGTCCGTCTTCGTTGATGCGCAATCCAAACGACTTTGTCTTTGATGCCGGCGGACGCCTGCTCTTCGTTGACAGTGGGAACAGTAGCTCCGGGAGCGTCAAAATCTGGGTGATGACCAACGCCACACCCCAGACTTTGGTCACCGGGCTCAACCCGGGAACTAGAATCGCGGTGGATTCGCTGGGGCGAGTCGTGATCAATTCCGAGAAGGAGGCTCCACTGCGCCTGTACAGCGCCACCGGCACCGCGATCAGTTTTCCACTCGTCCAAACGGAAGCATGGTCGCCCCTTGGCGCGGGCCCGGGCGGGTTCTGGGGAACCGGCATCTTCTGCGTGAGCACCAACGGCGACCTTCTGACCGTCGATGTGAACGGCAACGCCACCAAGTTCGGTACCGGCTTTCGCAGCGATGGCAGTGTGGCGGACTTCGCCTTCGGCCCCGACGGCGCACTTTACGCCAGCGACTTCGCCAACGATCTGATCTGGCGCATCGCTCCGGCCGTCGTCGTGCCCAACCAGCCGCCCGCCGTGACCCTGGCCAATCCCTCTGCCAACGCTCTTTTCTATGCTCCCGCCAACCCGACACTAAAAGCCGCGGCGAGCGACACCGACGGCACCGTCGTCAAGGTGGAGTTCTACCAAGGCGCGATCATGCTGGGCGAAGCCTTCTACCCGCCTTTCACCTTCACTCCCACCAACCTGCCGGCTGGAACCTACAGCTTCACCGCGAAGGCCACCGATGGCGGCGGCTTGGCCGCGACGTCAGCCGTTCTGACGGTAAACGTGAGGCCATCGGATGCGAGTCCAGTCATCACCGGCCAGTGGGACTTCGAGCAAGGCGATCTCCGAGCCACCGTGGGCAACGACCTCGAGTATTTCGCCCCGGCGGTTCAGGCCGGGACGCAGTTCGGCACGACTCGCAGCTTCGGCATTGCGGACATTGGCGGCCAGGTGGCTAACGTGATGAAAGTCCCGTACCTGAATCCGATGGACGGTTATATCATGCGCCACGGCGCGGGCCCGAATGGCGGCGGGAATTGGGTCAACCAATACACTCTGATTTTCGACCTCTTCTACCCGGCGAGCGTCGCCAGCCAGTGGAAGGTTCTGCTGCAAGAGACACCCGACAACAGCAACGACGGCGACTTCTTCATCGACAGCGCGGGAGGCATTGGCTACGGCAGCAGCACCAGCTATCAGGGCAAGGTCACGTTTGGGGCGTGGCACCGTATCACCCTGGCAGTGGACCTGACCGTCCCCGTCGTTGCCAAATTCATTGATGGGGCAAAGGTCGGCGAGCAGAAGTTGACCGAAGGCCTGGACAAACGGTGGGCGCTCTTGCACGCCGGCTATGATCCCAACTTCGCGCTGCTCTTTGCGGACGACGATGGGGAGAACTGCGAGTTTTACGTGAACAGCGTGCAATTCCTTGCGGGGCGGATGAGTGACGCGGCGGTGGCGGCGCTGGGCGGGCCGTCAACCAGCGGGATTCCCTACGGTGGCTCACCCGTAAATAACCTGCCGACTTACACGTTCAGCACGCTGGCGGGATTGGCCGGGACCTCGGGCACCGCCGATGGCACAGGCAACGCGGCCCGGTTCAACCACCCAACCAGCGTAGCCGTGGACAGCGCGGGCAACATCTACGTGTCAGATTACGATAATCACACGATTCGAAAGATCACGACGGGCGGAGTGATGAGCACGTTGGCGGGTCTGGCGCGGAACCGAGGCAGTGCCGACGGCACGGGCAGCGCGGCCCGATTCTACCTGCCAAACGGCGTAGCGGTGGACAGCAATGGCAACGTCTATGTCGCAGATCAGTTTAACCACACGATTCGGAAGGTGACGCCGGGTGGGGTCGTGACGACGCTGGCGGGCTTGGCGGGAAGCAGCGGCAGCGCCGACGGCACGGGCAGCGCGGCGCGGTTCAACCAGCCAGTGGGATTGGCTCTGGACGGTACGGGCAACGTGTATGTCGGAGATTACTTGAATAACACGATTCGGAAGGTGACGCCGGGTGGGGTCGTGACGACGCTGGCGGGATTGGCAGGAAGCAGTGGCAGTGCCGACGGCACGGGCAGCGTGGCGCGGTTCGACCATCCAGAAGGTCCCGCACTGGACAGCGCGGGCAACATCTATGTCGCAGACGGCAACCACACGATTCGCAAGATCACGCCGGGCGGGGTCGTGACGACGCTGGCGGGCTTGGCGGGGAGCGAAGGGAGCGCCGACGGCACGGGCAGCGCGGCGCGCTTCGACTGGCCAAGCGGCCTAGCGGTGGACAGCGCCGACAACATCTATGTGCCGGACTACGCCAAGCACACGATTCGGAGGGTGACGCCGGGCGGGGTCGTGACGACGCTGGCGGGTTTGGCGGGAAGCGCAGGAAGCGCCGACGGCACAGGCAGCGCAGCGCGGTTTTACGGCCCAGGTGCCATCGTGGTCGATAGAACCGGTAAATTGTACCTGGCGGATACACTGAATCACACGATTAGGATTGGCACTCCCGATGACTCGATCCTTCCCGCAATCACGCTGTCCCCGCAAAATCAATCGGTCGTGGCGGGCAGCCGAGTTGTTTTCACGGTGGCCGCTACGGGCACGGTTCCGTTGACCTATCAATGGCGGAAGAACGGCGTGGACATCGCTGGAGCGACGAGCGCCAGCCTGGCGCTGGACAACGTGCAGGCGACGGATGCCGGGACCTACACGGTGGTGGTGACCAATGCAGCCGGGAGCGTGACCAGTGCGGCGGCTGCGCTTACGGTCAACCTGACCAGCCAACCGCCGACCGTCAGCCTCACGAAGCCAGCCAACAACGCAACGTTTCCGGCTCCGGCGACAGTTGTTTTGGAGGCCAGCGCTTCGGATACAGACGGGACAATCGTCAAAGTCGAGTTCTTCTCTGGTGCGACCAAGCTAGGAGAAGACACCACCGCGCCCTACAGCTTCACTTGGAACAACGTGGCCGCGGGCATGTATTCTATGTCCGCCAAGGCCACCGATAGTCAGGGGGCGGTCACGACTTCAAGCGCCATTGCCATTGCCGTAGGCACCGCGCCTCCCCCAACAGCTTCGAGTTACACGTTCACCACGCTGGCGGGATTGGCTGGAACCTCAGGTAACGCTGACGGCACGGGCAGCGCGGCGCGGTTCAATTATCCAGGCGGTGTGGCGGTGGACAGCGCGGGCAACGTGTACGTCGCGGATAGTTGGAACTCCACGATACGGAAGATCACGCCGGGGGGAGTGGTGAGCACGTTGGCGGGCTTGGCCGGAAACGGCGGCACTACCGACGGGACGGGTAGCGCGGCGCGTTTCTCCACGCCAGGTGGCGTGGCGGTGGACAGCTCTGGCAACGTTTATGTCGCGGATGGATCCAACCAAACGATCCGAAAAATCACGCCGGCCGGAGTGGTGAGTACGTTGGCGGGATTGCTCTACTTCATGGGCGGCGCCGACGGCACAGGCAGCGCAGCGCGGTTCAATTTTCCGGCTGACGTGGCGGTGGACAGCACTGGCAACGTCTATGTCGCGGACGGCTCGAACCACAAGATACGGAAGATCACGCCGGGGGGTGTGGTGACGACCTTGGCGGGCATGACGCAAGTTTTTGGTGGCAGCGCGGACGGGACAGGGAGCGCGGCGCGGTTCAATGCTCCGCAGGGCGTGGCGGTGGATAGCCAGGGCAACGTCTATGTCGCGGACTATCGGAACCACACGATGCGGAAGATCACGCCGGAGGGGGGGGTGGGCACGTTGGCGGGATTGGCGGGAAACAGCGGCAGTACTGATGGGACAGGGAGCGCGGCGCGGTTCTACTATCCGAGGGGCGTGGCGGCGGACAGCAACGGAAACATCTATGTCGCGGATTCTGCCAACCACACGATACGGAAGATCACGCCGGGGGGAGTGGTGAGCACGTTGGCGGGCTTGGCGGGAAGCAGCGGCAGCACGGACGGCACGGGCCGCGCGGCGCGGTTCAATGCCCCGCAGGGCGGCGCGGCGGGCAGACAGAGCAACCTCTAAGTTGCGGATGCCACGAACCACACGATTCGAATCGGGCGCCCCAGTGTTTCGAGCCTTCCCGTAATCACGCTCTCCCCGCAGAATCAATCGGTCGCAGCAGGCAGCCGAGTTGTGTTCATGGTGGCCGCGACGGGCACGGCGCCGTTGACTTATCAATGGCGCAAAAACGGCGTGGACATCGTTGGAGCGACGAGCGCGAGCCTGGCGCTGGACAACGTGCAAGCGGCGGACGCAGGGACCTATACGGCCGTGGTGACCAACGCGGCCGGAAGCGTGACCAGTGCGGCCGCGCATCTAACCGTTACGGCTGCCGTCCCGAATGACCCTCAACTGGTGATCCAGCCTTCCAGCCGAACAGTGGTGGCCGGTGCGACGGTCACGCTTGCGGCCACCGCGTCAGGGACGCAGACTCTAAGCTACCAGTGGCAGTTCAAAGGAGCGAATCTTCCAGGCAAGAATGAATCAGCGCTGACTTTGAGCAGCGTCAGGTATGAAGATGCAGGCGACTACCGGGTGGTCGTGACGAACCCAAAAGGCTCGATCACGAGCCGAACGGCGTTTCTTCGCGTCGTGGAACCTCAGAAAGGTCTCGGTGAGGGCGCCGGCGGACCGGTGAACGCCTTGATCACGCAAGCCGACAGCCGGGTGCTGGTAGGGGGTGGGTTCTCTTCATTCAACAAGGTGCCACGAAATCAGATCGCACGACTTAACGCCGACGGTTCACTGGACATCAGTTTTGATCCCGGAGCAGGCGCCGACGATCGCGACGTTTATTGTATCGCGCTACAGCCCGACGGCAAGATACTGGTTGGAGGATCGTTCAGGTCCATGGACGGAGTCGATGCTCATCTGGTGGCCCGCTTGAACGCCGACGGGAGCGTGGACCCGAGCTTCGTCTCGGCGCTCCCTCCCCAATTGGACTGGATGCAGGGCAACGTCGGTGCGATCGCGTTGCAGCCCGACGGCAAGGTCCTCGTGGGGGGCGCCTTTTGCATCGACGACAATTCGGCAACAAGCACACTTGTCGCGCGTTTGAATTCGAACGGCAGTCTGGACTCCACCTTCCGAGCCGAGTTCCAGTTCGAACGGGCGGCCTTCGATTGGAACAGACCCTTTGTCGGAGCCATCAGTCTGCTAACGGACGGCCGCTTGCTGATCGCAGGAGGTTTTCGGGATGGGCGCCAAGTCATTCCCCGCAACTATATCGCAAGGCTCAATCGGGACGGAAGTCTCGATTCCACGTTCAATGCCTCCATCGCAGAGATCGAGGGCACTCTCTTTACAATTCCTGGTGGAGTGACCGACGTTTTGACGAGGCCTGGCGGCAAACTCCTCATCACCGGGGTGTTCAGTTCGGTCGGTGGGACCAGCCGTAACAGCCTGGCCCAGCTCAACGCCGATGGAGCGTTGGACACGGGCTTCGATCCCGGCTCCGGGCTTGATGTGCGTTTCGATCAGGGGGGGGTGGGTCAGGTTGTGGGGGGATCTGCGCTCGCGGCATTGCCTGATGGTCGTTTCTACGTCGTCGGAGGATTTGTTACGGTCAATGGCGTGCGTAGAGCGAGTATCGCGCGTCTGTATCCTAACGGGAGCTTGGACAACAGTTTTGGCCTCGGTTCGGGAGTACGTGGCTCGACCTATGCCGTACAGGTAGGTCAAGATGGCAAGATCTGGATCGGTGGCGGGTTTATTTACGTCAACGACCAAGAACGAAACAACATCGCGATTCTGAATCCGGATGGTTCGTTGTTTGTGCAGGAGACGCCAGACATCACTCAACATCCGCTCACCCAGACGGTAACTGCTGGCGCAAGGGTAATATTCAGCGTGACGGCCACCGGGACAGCACCGCTCAGTTACCAGTGGAAGCTCAATGGCCAAAATCTGCCGGGCAAGACGGAACCCACGCTAGTCATTGACTCTGCCAAGTCCACCGATGCCGGCGCTTACGCCGTTGTGGTAACCAACGCAGCCGGGACCGCAACCAGCCAGGGAGCCGTCTTGACCGTCCAAGCGGCCATGCCGGCGGACATACAGGTGAGCCAAGGCCGCGCCTCGCTGACCGCAGGGAATCTGGCCGCAGCGCACGACCAGTTCACCAGTGTCCTGACCACGAATCCGACTCACCCCGCCGCCAACACGCTGGCGGCGGCTACCGGCCTTGGGCTGGTCCCGACTCAGCCCGTCGTGCGCGATTTCCTCGACCGCGTGGGAATCAGTCAGCAAGGCCGCGATCCCCTGAATTGGACGGCCCAGATGCCGACCAACTCAGCCGGCCATCGTCTGTTTCCGGCCGGAGTGACCGTCGGCGACTTGACCAGTTTCGCCAGCACCAACCTAGTGCCGGCGCTCGAAGCGGCGGATGTCTTCCTTGGGAACGTAACCGACACGAACTTCACGCTCAGACTGGCTCCGAAAGAAAGCCGCCTGCTGAATAGTCTCAAGACCATGGTCACCTTTTTCGTGCCCTCGGATGCGCGGCTGACGCGTCTATTTCTGCCGTTTGCCACCAACCTCACCACCAGCGGTGAGGTTATGCTCGATTACGCGGACCTCGTCCACTTGCGCGCCATCAACGCCGAGTTGCGATTGATCGCCCGGGCGGCCGCCGGCACGGACTTGAAATGGGATCTATCCACCGCCCCGCAGTATTACGACACCAACGGGCTATT
The DNA here is from genome assembly GCA_964355375.1 of uncultured Verrucomicrobiota bacterium. Classification (GTDB taxonomy): domain Bacteria; phylum Verrucomicrobiota; class Verrucomicrobiia; order Limisphaerales; family SIBE01; genus CAYHFE01. The sequence continues at coordinate 249 of CAYHFE010000245.1, read as the reverse complement.
GAATATACAGAAGCTGCTGGCCGATCATCCCAGTTTCCTCCGCCCGGGGAACACGAACGATATGGCCGCACGCCGGGCGGCCTTCGTCCAATTGGCCGAGCTCCAACCCCGGGCCCTGGCTTTGGTCGACAACCGCAGCGACAAGGAAACGCACCTGTTCAACTATGGCCCGCCGGACGCATGGGCCAGTCTGCTGCAGGTCTTGCTGCCTTTGCTTAGCCCGCTGGTCCACCTCGTCGGGGTTGAGCA
>CAYHFE010000244.1:0-10544 GCA_964355375.1 uncultured Verrucomicrobiota bacterium | reverse complement strand
GCAGCCAAAATCCCTCGCCGCAGGACCCTTTTCAATTTTAAAACAGGCTCTTAGGTCGCGAGACCCCCCATTTCGTTGGTCTTGACCTCCTGACCTGGCACGGCCCGCCCTGACCCGACGACGCGTCATCATACCAAGTAACAGACGACTTTTTCGCTGCACACCATCGTTCCAGCCGTGTGGGTCTCCTTGGCCGACCGGGCATCGATCTTGTAGGCGACAAGGCGGTCTTCATCGTCGTCGATGATTTCCAGGAGTTTGAGCCAGAACTCGGTGAACTCGTTTTCGTCCAAGCGGCACTCGAAGACCGAATATTGGACCCGCACGCCAAAGTCCTCACACACCCGGGCGACACGCGCGAGGCGCTTCGGGTCACCGATATCGTAGGCCAGCAAGGTCAGCATTTCCTTTTCTCCGGGCGGAGATTTCTCATAGGGAACCTGAGCGAAGGCTTCAAACCACCAGGAATCCATGGGGGATTTTTGATCTTTGATTTTTGAATTTTGATTGGCGATGGGTGTCTTTTTGGTCAACGAAGCCCGCTGGTGGTTTTGCGCGAAGCCACGATTATGGCGGTCAGTTGATTCGCTTCGTCGAGCAAGGCTGACAGACTACTGGCCGGCATTAGCTCTGCATCGATCAACAACTCCAGCCAGAAGACCGATTCATCCGCTTCCTCCTCCACAATGCCAAGCTTTGAGTTGAAGTCGGCCCGAGAACGAGCTCGGCAGGCGGCGCGGTAATTGGCGCCCACCGACATGCCCGAGCGCAACAATTGATCTCCGATCCGGCGAGCCGATAACTTTTTGGGCAGGTTGTCCACCAACTTGATCACGCGAAGCGCAAACGCCTTCGTTCGTCGTTTCATCTCGATTTCTGTCACAGAATCTCCTCTTTGCTGTTTCTCACACCGAACAATGCCGGATGGCCAATGGGCCGGCCAACCTCGGGAGGCTGAAGAATCCGAATTGCGAAATCAAAATTCAAAATTCCCCTCCCCCTCTCAGTTCATGAGAAACGGCTCGAATTTCTCCGGATTCTCCAATCCACCCTTGAACATCACCGCCTGCTGCTCCAATTGCTGTCGCAAGGTGGTGCGATGCCCGGCGCACTCGGACAGGAATTGACGTTCCATCCGGCGTTCGTACTGGAGAAAGAACTTCTTTCGTCCCTCTTCATTCAGGTAAACGCCGCCATTTTTGGGTTCAAAATGCTGGCCGTTGAGAATCTGATGGGAGAACAGATCGAGCGCCAAAGCCTCGACCAGCACCGGACGGAATGGCTCGATCAAGTCCAGGGCCAGCGACCAACGGCCATCCTCGGTGGCATGAAGCAAACCCAGCGCGGGGTCGAGTCCATGGGCATGGATGAAGGCCACGGCTTCGTTGTAAACCAAGGTGGAGCCGAAGCTGATGCAGGCGTTGACCGGATTGAGCGGCGGACGGGTCGAGCGCCGTTCGAAAGGAAACTCGGACGGCAGGAAAGTGGCCCAGGTTTGAAAGTACTTTGCCGTCGATGCGCCTTCGTAGCCGCGGAGTTCGTCAACGGTCTGGCTGGTCTTGAGCGAGGCGAAAATGGAATCCAGCCAGGCGAGGGCGGATTCAATTTTTGAATTTTGAATTTTGAATTTTGATTTGGGGTCAGCGGCTTCGCCGGAGGGGTCCGCCGGCAAACCAGAATTCGTCGATTCAGAGTCAGGAGTCTCGCTTCGGCTGGCGGCGACCCGCTGGAGGACGCGGCGCTGGTTATAGATCTTGGCCGTGATGATGCGCCCGGACATTTGCAGGCCAAAGGCCGGATCGAGCGTGCGCTGATACTGCCGGAGGCGCGCCAGCCCATGGTGGTTCTGGGCCGGCAGGAAACTGCCCAGAAACGAACCGCTCCACGAAAACACTTGCACCGGAATGCTGGCCCGCAGGACGGCGGCCAACGCCGGAGTGGTGAAGTGAACCGACTCGCTGATGATCAACCGGTCCAGGTCGCGGAGGGGGATTTCGCGGAGCAATCCGTCGCGGTCCGATTCCGGGTTGCGGCCATAGATTTCGAGACGTTCGCCCGCGAGGTGAACGCGGCAGTCTGGTTGGTTAATGACGGCGGTGGGCATGGCGAATGACGAATTTCGAATGACGAATTTCGAATGACGAATTTCGAATGACGAATTACGAATGGCGAGTTACGAATGGCGAGTTACGAATGGCGAGTTACGAATGGCGAGTTACGAATGACGAGTTACGAATGACGAGTTACGAATGACGAATGACGAACGGCGCTCGGCGCTGGAGCATGGGTGGGCCTGTTTGATTTCATACGCGCAGTGTAACCCCTCCACGCGGCCACCGGTGAAGGCGGACGTCCGCGCACGTCGGACGGCCCGCCTTTACTTGATGTGAAGGAGCGGGCCGGGAACGTCCAGGGAGCAGCGCCCTTTCTCCGGAAGGCAGGTGGCAAGGGCGGCGGCGTCCCCGCCGCGCTGACGGAGTTTGGTGCGAATGCCGGAGACGGCTTTGCGGATTTCCTGTTCGTCCCACAGGCTGCGGAGAGAGTCCGCGTGCCGCCAGTCACCGTAGTTGTCTTTGGCGGCGCGGGCCACCAGGTCGGCGCGGAAGACGTTCAGGTCGTCCACCGCCTCGCCGTAGGCCCCGTAGGCGGGTTCGCCCTGCTTGGCCCGCCGGGCGAGAAAGAGCAAGAGCAGTTGTTCGAGCGGCGCCAGCTTGGTGACCTGGCCGTTGACTTCCACTTCCAGGCGGGCGGCGTCGATGGAGATGCGGAGACTTTCGGCAGCACGCTGGCGCACGTTCTCGCGGCAGGTTTCCACGAGGCGACTGAACGTGCCCGCTTTCCGGCCCAACTCCTTCTGCAAAAGATTGCGCAGCGCGACGAAGGGAACGTTCGCCAGCTCAACGACCGCCTGGGCGGGATCGAAGGCCATCTCGGACTTGGCGTTGCCATCTTCGGACTTCGCACCTCGAAATTCGGACCTGGCAATGGTTCCTCCCGTTTGGCCGGGAAAATAGAATTCGCGCAGGGTTTCGTAGGGTTCGCTCACCAGGACGTGGGTCAGGCGATCCGTCTCGCGGCCCACCAGGGTCATGCAGGCGTAGAGCAGCGCGCCCATCGTCTTGCGTCCCCCGGCCACGGAAGCGATGAGTTGCGCGTCGGGGTTCTCCACGACCGCTCGCACTTGTTCGAGCAGGAAGTCGGCGGCGGCTTCGTTGTCCGCCGGGGTGCGAATGTCGGGGAGTTCGCGGGAACGCTGGGTGACCGGCTCAACGCCGGTGATCACGCGAATGTCATCCGCCGTGGTGCCGAAGCGCAACCGGGCGGAGGTATCGTGGCCCTGGGCGGCGATCCGCCCCCGCAACGCCTCCCAAGCCGTTTGCCCACCGAAGCGCGCGAGGGGTTGGAAGAGTTGACGCTCAATCTCCTGGCGTCCCGCCACCGTCGTCACCGCGATCACGCGGGACGGCAAGACCGGCTCCGCCTCGTGGGCGAGCGCCCAGACGGTTTCGGTGAGCACGGCCGGCGACATGCCGGTGACGGCGAGCAAAACGGTGGAGGGTGAAGGGCTGAAGGTGGAGGTCCGGACCTGCTTGACCACGGATGGCACGGATTTCTCGGATGGACGCGAAGGGGTTTTGGGCATGGCGGGTTTCATGGTTGGAGGTTCGTCATTCGCTACTCGCACTTCGGAGTTCGCACTTCACTTCGGGTCGTGGTTGAAAATTTCCACCGGGCCGGTGACGGGCGAATCGTAGAACAACTTCCGAGCTCGACCGTGCAGGGCGTGCGCGATCCGAAGATACAGCCACACCGGCGCCGAGCCGGTCAGCGTCACGTCCGCACCAGGAGCAACCAGGTCCTTCGCCCGAGCTTCGTAGGCGGTCAGGCCTGCCAGCTTGGCCGTGCCGGTGACGGCGAAGAGGGTGGAGAGATCCAAGACGGTCATACGGTCGAAAAGTTCAAGAGCCGCTAAAATTCGGCTCCCCTTCGATCAAGCGGGCGCGAACAACGCGGCAGGCATCTCCGAAAATCTGACGCTTGTTTGGATCCCGGAATTCCCGGATACAGAAGACCGTTTGCGCGAACGTTCCACCGAATTCGAGCGCCCGGTGTCGGGTAGCGAAGACGTGTTCTAGCGGCTTGCTTAAGAACTCGTCCGAGACTTTGCAGGAGACAAACACTAGTCCCAGTTGGCGGAGGTCAATTCCCATGATGTCCGTCTCGCCGATGGATTGCTGCGAACGGTCGCGAGATTGCACTTCTGTTCGTAGGTCGGCAAAGCGTCCGCTGGCAGCCATGCGGTCATAGACGTACAACTCAAACCAACCACCGAGCAACGCCTTATTGATTTCCAACGCGGCGCGCACCCGGTCCTCGGGCCGGAGAGTGTTGCCGGCGAGCCGGTAGAACCATTTGCCGTCGCGCTCAGACAACAATCCTGCGACCGCTGCGAGCGCGAGATACTGGTGTTCCGTGTCGTTGTCGGGGCCGGGTAGTCCGGCGGCCAGCATCCCGTCAACGGCGCTCTTGGAGATGTCCTTGCTGGCAGGATGCGACTGGTCCCGCAACCGGCGGGCAAACCGTCCAACCTCCTCGCCGCTCTCCAGGCGAAGCTGATGGACACCGCGTGCAAAAGCCAACTGGTCTGCCGTCGGCTTGACGGAGCGCAGTTTATCCGGGCTTACGCCGTGCGCGGCGAGCACGCCGTCCAGCGTAAGCGAGGCGGCCAATTGTTCGAACTCCGGCAGGACCGCTTCAGGTTCGCCGTGCAGCCAGTTGAAACGCCGCGCTTGGGTGTCGCAATAGACAGCCGTGGATCCAGCCGAAGTCTGTGTGGCCTGCAACGCGCCCAAGGACATCAGCTTGGTGCCGCCCGTGACATTGACGACCGCGCCGGGATGCCGCGCCAGCACCCGCGCCATGACGTTTCGCGTGGTGTCGGGGCTTGGCGACTCCTCGTCGATCACCTCTGGGATGAACTCTGGCCGCAAGTCGGCGTAGAGCAGCGTGCCAGCCATTGCTGTCACGGCCTGCTCAAGATGCTGGGCCGAATCGGCAAACTTCTTTGGCCGGCTGCGAACCTGGACGACCTTCGCGGGCCGCAGCGCCAGCAGAGGCAGCAGGTTCTGCATCGTCTGGTCGCTGACGAGGTGAATGAGCGTTTGGGGCATGGCGGAGTTCATGAGTCAAACTGACCTCTCCCCACGGGTGCGTCCGCCGCGAGTGGCAACGCACCCACCAGGGTCGAAGCCAAATCAAGCCTTGGCGGGTGCGGCCCGCAGGTGTTGGTAAGTCACACTATCCACGTCAGCCCGTTCGCGCGCATGCTCGAGGGTCATGGAAACGACGCGCCCTTGGGCGTCCAGATCGAGCAGGGTGTTCTCGTCCAGATCGCGGGTCTCCTGCACCACGCGATCGTTGAAGACGATGAACAAGCTGTCCGTGTCGGTGAAATACTGAATCTTCATAGGTCAATATTACGATCGAAGAAGGCGTTGTGCACGGTTTCTCCGTCGGCCAGCAGGACGATGCGCAACACCCGGTTCTCCGCCTCCGGGATGCGCTTCCATCGGCGGATGCGCCCGTCAGTTTGAGTCTCTTCTTTGTCGGCGCCTGAAATCGCGCGCAGGATCCATTCATCTCGAATCCAGGCGCGGTCAGGCCGCGGGCGGATGGTTTGGAAGTAAAGCGTTGTTTTCACATGGGATCCCGGCGTTACGGCGCGCCGTGCTCCGCGAGAAGCGCCTGCAAGTTCCGACCAGCGGTGACGGCTTCGCGTTCGCCCAGAGGCGTGGCTTGGTAGTGCGCGCGCAGCCGTGCCGGCTCCAGGATTTTCAGCTTCAGCAGGGCGCGCAGGAGATCGAGGTCCTTCTGGCGGCCCACCGTCAGCTTGACGAGGGCCAGGTCGTAGAGATCGAGCGCAAAGACGTTGCTGTAGCCTTCCACCGGATGCAGGCGCGATTCCCAGCCGGCGGGAAGTGTTTCGGTGATGATTGGCCGGAGAATGTCGGCGTAGTAACCCTGACGCTGCTCGAACGAGCTCTCATGCCCCACGGCGTCTTTGAGCAGCGTGGCCAACGACTCATCCACCGGCTCCACCAGCAGATCGGCGTCGAGGGACAACTCCAACGGCTGACCGGCGGCACCCATCTCAGGATGCTGAGGCAGGAGGGAACTCGATCCCAGCACGACGATGCGCCGGGGCTGGGCCAGGGCGGAGACGGAGTTCAGCAGGTGGATCAGAAATTGTAGGCGCATTCGGGAACGGCTTGATGGCGCTCTTGCCGGGTGAGCACGCCGGCAAAGGGGGCAAAGTCCTTCAAACGCTGGGCCAGCCCGCTGGCATCGCGGAGCAGATCCAGCAAGTCCTGAAAGCCTTCGGGTGAGGCTTGGGCGCGTTGGAGAATTTCGCGCCATTGTTCGAGGCGATGAGGGGCCGTGTAGCCGTTGGCCAGCCAACGAGCAATGTTGTCGAGCGGAATACGCAGGAGGGCTGCCCGGGCCGCCGGGTCGGCCTGCTCCAGTTTGTCCGCCATCAGATCATGCAACGTTTTCATGGCAGCATCATACTAACAGGAGCCCGAACCCGAACAAGCGCGGGCGTAGTTCGTGGAGTGCGTTGACCAAACCCAGGGCGAAATTCGAGTGCTCGCCTTTCGTGCCGGTGCCGGCGGTGAGGATGAGGAGGGAGGTCATGGGGACCTGTAATTTCTGAGGAGAGTCGTCTTGGCCTCAAGTTGAACGGGGAACATTGACACGCGGTCCGGAGAGGGTTAAATGACGGGAAGTCATGGATGTTCTGAAGATCAAAGCCAAACCACCGGCCAACAAGGTGCGGGCTGGCCGGCGCCTGGCCGGACGCCAACTGGCTTTGATCCTGCAAAAACTGGATTCCGCAGAAACTCCGGACGAACGGAAGCGATGGCGGCGAGAGTTCATGCGCGGCTTCTACGGAGACCACCGCGCTGATCGCCATGCCTAGAATCAGGCGCGGGAATCTCCCTCCTGCTTTGCTGGCCCATCTTTTGGATCGAAGAGAGAAATGGTCCATCTCCTACGATCAAATCGCAGCCCTCGCCGATTGGCTGGAGACAGACCCGGAGGTTCCGAACGGAACATGGTTCAAGGACTTTTCCAGTTTTTGCGTGTGCGGCCAAGGCGAGTTGATCAAGACATTTTTGCCGAAGGGACGATTGCCCGAAGGCGAAGAGGTGTTGTGAGCTGCCGCCGGCGGTGCCGACGGTGAGGATGTGGTGTTGGTACATTCTTGATTGGTGACTGGTGATTGGTGATCTGGGATTTCCCAATCTTGTCATGGGTGGCCCGATTCGCTCAAGAGCGACTGGAGGTTCCGTCCGGCGGTGACGGCTTCGCGTTCGCCCAGAGGCGTGGCTTGGTAGTGCGCGCGCAGCCGTGCCGGCTCCAGGATTTTCAGCTTCAGCAGGGCGCGCAGGAGATCGAGGTCCTTCTGGCGGCCCACCGTCAGCTTGACGAGGGCCAGGTCGTAGAGATCGAGCGCAAAGACGTTGCTGTAGCCTTCCACCGGATGCAGGCGCGATTCCCAGCCGGCGGGAAGTGTTTCGGCAATCGTAGGGCGTAGGATGTCGGCATAATAGCCGTAGCGTTTGGCAAAGAGACTCTGCTGCCCCACCGCTTCGCCGAGAATGGCGGCCATCTCCTCGTCAATGGGCGTGAGCAACAAGTCGGAGTCGTAAGAGGTTTCGAGTGGCTGGCCCGGCTCGCCCAGTTCCGGATGGGTTGGCAGGAGGGATGAGGAGCCGATGACCACGACACGGTTCGGGTGAGCCAGCGCCCGCGTCGCGTCCAGCAGTTGGTTTAGTGAGCGTAGGCGCATTGAAGCAGGATTTCTCGACGTTCGAGAGTTGTCAGCACGCCAGGGAAGGGATCGAAGCTTTTTAAGTGGGTGGCGCTTTCACTTGGATCGCGAAGCAACTGGAGCAACTCCGTGAAGCCTTCCGGCGACTGCTGCGCGCGCTGAAGAATCTCGCGCCATTGTTCGAGCCGATGCGGCGCGGTGTGGCCATTGGCCAGCCAGCGATCAATGTTGTCGTGCGGAATGCGGAGCAGCGCCTGCCGGGCCGCCGGGTCGGCCTGTTCGAGCTTGTCCGCCACCAGATCGTGCAACGTCTTCATGGCAGCGTCAGGCTAGCAGGGGCACGAACCAGAACAAGCGCGGGCGCAGTTCGTGGAGTGCGTTGACCAAGCCCTGGGCGAAATTCGAGTGCTCGCCTTTCGTGCCGGTGCCGGCGGTGAGGATGAGGAGGGAGGTCATGGAAGCTCGACCGCCACTTTGAATGTTTCGTGTAGGTAGTAGATGGGCAAGCGTAGCGCGCGGCCCAATTCATAGAGAACGGCGCACTCCGCCTTGTAGCCGCCGGTGCAGTTCAACTCAATCAGTGGCGGCGGCGAAGCTTTTTGAAGCCGCGCGACATGCTCAATGACGCGTTGCCGAAGATTCGTCAGAGCGGCGGCAGACTCGCGCGCAGCGAACTCCGGCGTGCAATCACGTGCCGGGGCGTCGAAACCACGAACCGGCAATCGATGAACGGTTACTTTCCGGAACTTCAGTTCTTTTTCCAAGAAAGAGGCCGCCGACTTGCCCATGCCAGTGGTGGTGAAAACCAGCGTTACGGCCAGGTCAGGTTTGGGTGTGGTCAGGAAGCCAGTGCGACTATCGAGCGAGTTGAGTTCCGCGGAGGCCTTGCGCGGATCAGCGCGAAGGAAGTCTGCCATCGCCTTGTGTTGCTTGAGCGCGTCGTCAAGGGTTAGTTTACGTTCGCGGGCGAAGTTGGTCAGCAGGCTGATGCCGACGGTGAGGATGTGATGTTGCGGCATAGGGTAAGGTTCGCCGGGATTTTAAAGCGGGTTCCACTGAAATTGGCCGGCCTTGCTGGCGCCGGAGAGTGCGGTGTGGGCTTCGGTCAGACTGACAGAAGGCGGCGCGGTGACGAGTAGGCGCGGCTGGCCAGCGAGTTCGATGACTTTGAATTTCACTGGAGATGGCTCCCTTCGGGGACGAATCTCACCAAATAGCTTGCGTATTCTCACAGTATTCGAGGCAACAGCTCGAAGAGCTTCTGCCGTGGTTCCGGGCAAGGTGCCCACAAGTTGCACAGGCCAACCGAAGCCCAGATCCCGAAGCGTCTTTCCTAGTTGATCTGGGGTTTGCGGCACCCACTTCCTTTCCTCCTGGTCAGGATCAAGCGGCCATGCACTTCCAGCGGCGCGGTTGGCGCGAAGGCCAAGACAGCCGATGAGCAGCCATAGCTTCACGCCGTTTTGTGCGGCTATCCAATTGCCGGTCGAGCAACCGATCAAACGTTGGAGAGTGAGCGTGAATGACTCTCCTGCCGCGAGGGCACGCCGCTGGCTGGTACCTTTCCGGCGTTCTTCCTCGCTACTAGAGTTCTGGTCGCAGTGCGGTAGCAGTTTGGATGGCCTGGAGGGCACACTGGCAAAAGGGCGATCCACAAAAAGCGCAACTCGGCTGGCCCTGGCTTCCCCGTCGGTGGTGCCCCAAATCGTGCCCACATCCCGACGGCCAATGGTGCGTTGCCACAGGCGAATCTGTCCGCGAATCGCAGGCACGCGCATTTCTGCGGGCCCGCCCGGCGTATTATCCGCTCCGCCGCAGAAGCAGGCGGTCAGCAGTTTGAAGGAATATTTCTCGGTTGGGAGAATCATAGGCCGGCGTCCTTGAGGTTCTGAATTCGCTTCTTGCCTTTGTCATTGGTCCACGTCTTCAGCAGCTCCTGGCCTTCTGATGTGCGGAAGAAGCGGAGGATCTGCTGCTTCTCGGCTTCGGGTTTCGTGGCGATTTCACGCGCGGGAGCGGTCCAATCGGTGACTCTGTGCACGTATTCGACGTAGGCGCGTTCTTCGGGCGAGAGAAGTGCCAACCGATCAGCCTTCTCTTTGGCGATGGCTTCCGCAGCAATCCTTTTGGCGTCTTCCGCCGCCACCCGCGCCCGTTCCTGTTCGGCGGCTTTTTGTTTGGCTGCATCGACAGCGATGTCTGCCAGCCGTTCGGCTTCCACTTGTGCGGTCTCGGCAGCAGTGAGGAGACGGAACCGCCCATAGCCCGCCGCAGTCTTTGCGCCGAGGCCGACTTGAGTGAGAGCCTCGACAAGCCAGTTGGCGGCTTGCTCCAAGAGCTTGCCGGCATCGCCGTGACGTGCACGGGCGAGGAGCAAAAAGACCCAGCGCGTGTCAGAGTCGAGAGCCAGAAACGGATTTGGCAGCGGGTTGCCGCGTGCATGAGGCGTCAGAATATCCAGCACGAGCTTTGGCGGCGTGACCGGGAAGCCACCGAGGAAAACAATCTCACCAGCAGCCTCGGACCCGCTTTCTGCGTTCGAGCCAAGGATGCGCTCCGCCATGCTGGAGAACCGGGCGCGATCCTGGTCGGGCCTTGCGATGGTTTCCGGCAGTGCACCATCGGCCTGGAGATTCGCTTCCCAACAGGCCCAAGTGCTGACGATGCCTTTGATCCCGCTGCCGGGAATGACCGGCAGGCCCGTGCT
>CAYHFE010000243.1:0-10552 GCA_964355375.1 uncultured Verrucomicrobiota bacterium | reverse complement strand
CGGGAAGTTCGTGGCCCAACCCGGTCGCGAACAGGCGTGACCAGACCATCTGGTAACCGAGCCCGCAAATCCCGGACAAAAAGAAGACCGCGTAGAGCCAGACCGCTTTCAAAGTTCTGTGGCGCGCCGTCTCACATTTCACTTCAGGTGACAGGCTCGGCCAGCGTGGCCTCGGCCCGACGCAACACAGCCCGCACCTGTTCACGGGTCAGGCCGGGAAACCATGCCAGAACATCCTTCACCCGCGCCCCGCCTTCGAGGTTCTGGAAACGCACTCGCACCGGCACCCGCGTATCCTCGAATACCAGAGTGCCACTGACCTTGCCCCGTACTCGCTCGACGGCGGAACATCGCGGCCAATCCAACATGCCCGGACCATACGCCCTCTGTTCAGCCCCGACAAGTCCGTCGCTATTAGGATTCCCTATTGACAGACGACCGATTGCCAGAGAGTTTGGACGGACGGTGATGTGTCTCGGACATGGGTTCCTCGGTGGAGTCTGTCCGCGCATCGAAGCGTGAAACCATACCCCTTGATGGGTGCGAACGAGCCGATAGCCACTTTCCTGATATGCCGGAACCACCCAATCCACCTTCGACGAGTTCGCCTCCGACGAGTTCGCCTCCGACGAGTTCGCCTCCGACGAGTTCGCCTCCGACAAAATGTACGCCTCAGGCCGGGTTCGGGGCGATCGCAGGACTCACCGTTTCCCTAACCCAGAAGTTTCTGACCGTCGCGCATACCTCCCTGAGCGCGGCGGGCACAACCATTAATGAGGAGTTATTGGTCGGTTTCCTGGTGAATGCCGACGTTTTTGCGAGCCAATGCAGCGAGAAATTGGCCGCGCTGCTCCGACAGAATTCCAGTCAACCGGAAGTGCGGGAAACCACCGAGCCAGTTTTGGGTCGGCTCGTTCGGAATCGTTGTTTTGAGAATCTGGATTTGATTTTGATCGATTATCTGGCGGTCCTCCAGCAGGGCGGCATCGACTTGAGCCAGCGCGCCGGCCAGTTGGGAGATTCGCGCGTTCGCGATACGGCCCGGCAGATGATGGCGCCGGGACCGGCTCCGGCCAAGGACACACTCAAGATCCTGAATGCCGAGAAAAAAGGAGCCGCCTTGGTCAAGATCCGTGATTACCTGAACGCGCTCGAACAGCTCTCGCATGAGTTGCTCGATTACGGGGCGATCAAGTTGTTTGGCGGCGACGTCGATTTCGTCCTCCAGAAACGATATCTGCAAAACATCAAAGAAGGAATCGACGAGAAGTACAATCTGTGCATGGCCACGGTCGAGAGCTTTGACGTGCTGAAGCAGAAGATGTGGGAAGATCAGCGGGCCGCGGAAACAGCGGCCATCACGGCGGCGGCGATGGCGGGGGCCACGTCCAACGTCAAACGCAAGGGCGGCGCGGGCGCGTTGTTCATCGGCTTGGCCTGCATCGCGCCGATCGGCATCATTTTCACCCTCGGCGTGAAGGAGCCCTACGCCATTGGGGGAGCGGTCTTGTCCGGTGTTCTAGCCATTATCTTTGTTTTCATCGGAATTAATCGGATGACAAAGATGTAAACCGATCGGGAATTTCCGGGGCAACGACGCCCCCTTTTCCCTCCGCAATCAACGATCCAATGAAACGGAATGCATGGTCTGCCTGGGTGCGGTCGAGCCATCGCTCGCTGCTGTCCGTGACCGCGGGGCTCGTCCTGGGAATCGGATGTGGACCGAACGCCGCCGAGAAAGCCGAACTGGCTGAGCATCAGCAGGAAATTGAGCGTTTGCGGCAGGAGAATCAGGATCTTCCGCAACTTCGCCTGGAGAACCAGGAAGTGCAACGGCTGCGAAAAGAAAACCAGGAAATCGCCAAGTTGCGGGGCCAGTATCAGGAGCTGTTGCGTCTGCGGCAGGAGAACCAACAACTGCGCGCCCAAGTGGCCAAGCTCCAGTCGGTGACCAACCGAGCCCGCTAGCTCCGGCGTGTCTCGGGCGGGCAGGGAAGATCACCCCGGACCGCTGGATCCTTTTCGCGGTTTCGTGGCTCGAGCCCGCCTTTCGCCTCGTCTGCTTATCGTTTGTGCTTCAGAAACCAATCGTAGAGCTCGGGGTTGTTGTAGGTGGCCGACCAGGAATCGTGCCCGGCCTCGGGGTAGATCGTGAGTTTGGCTTCGTTCCCCAAGCGCTTCAGAGCTTCCACCATTCGCTCGGATTCGACGAGTCGGACGACTTCATCTTTCGCGCCGTGAAACGCCCAGACCGGGAGCGTTTTGAGCGCCCGGACTTTTTTGGGATCGGCCAAGAGGATCGATAAGATCTCGCCGCCGCCGCAGATTGGGGCCACCGCTGCAAACCTGTCCGGGTGGGTCAGTCCCAGGCTCCAGGTTCCGAACCCGCCCATGCTCAAGCCGGTCAGATAGATCCGTTGCGGGTCCACTTTGTATTTCTGGGTCACTTCATCGAGGAGCGCGAGCAGGACTTCATTCGACCAGCGTTCGCCGGACGGGCATTGGGGCGAGATGACGATGAAGGGGAATTCGGGTTTGTCTTGGACGATCTTGGGCGGACCATGCACGGCGACTTTGCTGAGATTCGTGCCGCGTTCCCCCGCGCCGTGCAGGAAGAGGATCAAGGGCCAGCGCCGCGCGGACTTGGCTTCGTAATCCCGGGGCAAGAACAAGAGATATTTTGCGGCGACCGTCTGGCGGACGGTTCGTTCGAAGGACAAGGCTTTTTGGTGGGTTGGGGGCATGGATTCCTGGCTGCGAACTTGGATCGCGATCCATCCCAGCAGACCGATCGCGCCGAAGAACAGGGTTTTTCTCATGGGGAGGGATTGGAGGATCGGGCTCTTATTCGGCGTTGGGATACGAGCCGAGCACTTTCACGAAATTGCAGTGCTTCTGGAGTTGCTCGATGGCTTTGGCCACTTTTTCTTCCTGGATGTGGCCGTCGCAATCGACGAAGAAGAAGTACTCCCAGGCTTTCCGCTTGCAGGGCCGCGACTCAATCTTCGTCATGTTGAGTTTGAAGCGGCGGATGGGCGCCAGGGCCCGATGCAGCGCGCCGACCTTGTCCGCGATGCTGAGCATCAGGCTGGTGCGATCCCGCCCGGTCGGAGGGCTGCACTGGCGACCCAAGACGAGAAAACGGGTCGCGTTGATCGAGTTGTCCTGAATGCCCATTTCGAGGATGTCGAGCCCGTAGCGCTCCGCGGCCAGCGAGCTGGCGATGGCGGCGGCGCCCTTCTCGGCCCCCGCCAGCTCTGCCGCCCGGGTGGTGGAGGAACTCTCGATGATTTCGACGTGGGGCAGGTGGGCTTGGACCCAGCCGCGGCATTGGGCCAGGGCTTGAGGGTGGGAGTAGAGCTTCGTGATTTCCAGCATCGTCACGTTTCCGATCAGGCATTGCTGAATGGGAAGCACGACCTGGGCAACGATCTTCAGATCGCTCTCGACCAGCATGTCGAGAGTGTGGGTCACGACGCCTTCGGTGGAATTCTCGACCGGCACCACGCCGTAATCCGCCCGGTTCTTGCTCACTTCGTTGAAAACGTCGGCGATGGTCTTCTGCGCGGAGTACCGCAGGCTCGAACCGAATCGTCGAATGGCGGCTTGATGGGTGAAGGTCGCCTCGGGCCCGAAGTAGGCGATCGTCATCGTCTTTTCCAGGGAGAGCGCGCTCGACATGATCTCGCGGTAAATGGCCCGCAATGATTCGTTGGTGATGGGACCTTGATTGAACTTGCAGATCCGGTCGAGCACGGCCAGCTCGCGGTGCGGCGAATAAATCTCCTCCCCGGCCTGCCGTTTGATGGCCCCGATCTCCAGCACATGCCGGGTTCGTTCATTAAGCAGGCGGACGATCTCTTCGTCCAGATGATCGATCGCGATGCGGTGATCGTGGAGGCTCATGGGCGTCGAGGAATTCGATCAACCCGGGACCGGCGCTTTCGATGAAGCGGCTCACTCAGAAACGTCCGGAAAGGTCGCCGGACGTCTGGGATCCGGGCGGGGCTCGTCAAGGCTGGAGGGAGGATTTTCAAGGGGTGACCTCCTCGGAGCGCGGCGGCGCGGGGCCGTTGTCCGGTGACCCGGAAGGCGGGTTGGGGCCGGCGGCCGGCGCGCTCCGGGCCGGTGTCGCGCCGAGATCTTCGGGCGGGGCGGTGGCGAGGCCGGGATCGACCGTGAGCAGGGCTTCCGGTTTCTTGACCGCAATCCTCCGCAACTCATCGGCCGCGGGCAATTCTTCCAAGCCGCGCAAGCCGAAATACTCCAGGAAGAGGGAGGTGGTGCCGTAGGTCATCGGCCGGCCCACGACCTCGGCTCGCCCCGTCTGTTCCACCAAACCGCGTTCGATGAGGGTCTGCATCACGCCATCGACGGAGACGCCGCGAATCTGTTCGATCTCCACCCGAGTCAGCGGCTGGCGATACGCGATGATGGCGAGCGTTTCGAGGGCCGGCTGCGACAGCCGCGTCGGCCGGGCCTTCTCGCCCACCAACGCCCGGAGCCACGGAGCGTACTCGGGCTGGCTGACGAATTGCCACGCCCCGGCCACGCAGACGAGCCGGTAACTACGACGCGCTTCCTCGTGCTCCTTCGCCAATTGCTCCAGCCCAGCCGTGATTTCCTCCTCTTTGACCTTCTTCAGCGCCTTGATCGCGGTGTCAGGGGATTCATTGGCCGCGGCGGTGAGCAGTTCCCGAATTTCTCGCGGACTCAGCGGCTTCTGCGACGCGAAGAGAAGGGATTCTAAAATAAACTTCAGTTCCATGATTCAGACGTCGGGCCGGGGGTCTTCTCGAGGGCGGGCAAGGCCGGCTTTTCGATCGAGATCGGGGTCGGAGGGGGTGGGGGAGCCAGGCAGATCTCGATTTCGCAAAAGGGCTCGGACTGAGAGACGACGAGTTGTTTCAGGCGGATCAACTCCAGCAGAGCCAGGAACGTGGCCACCACTTCCGATCGGCTGGTCGTGTTCTCGAAGAGTTCGGAAAAGCGCAGCTTGAGTCGCACTCCAAGGACTTGCATCAAATGCTCGATCTTGGCGCTGACGGTCCACTTGTCCTCGAACAGGTCGCGCGCGTCCTCGGGCTGATGGAAGCGTTTGAGGATGGAATTGACCGCGTTGAGCAAATCGAAGAGCGAGACTTCGGGGCGGATGGGCGGAGTCTCGGCCGCAAACTCCATCCGCCCGGGCACCCGCGGAAAGATGTTCTCTTGAATCGCTTCCCGTTCCTGCAGCCGGGCGGCGGCGTCCTTGAACTTTTTATACTCGACCAATTGCCGGATGAGTTCCCATTTTGGATCTTGCCCATCCTCTTCCGCTTCGACCTGAGCCTGCTGGTCCACGGGCAGAAGCTCCCGGCTCTTGATGTACATGAGCGTTGAGGCCATGACCAGGAATTCGCCGGCGACCTCGAGGTCGAGCTGCCGCATCAGGTCGATATACTCGATGAACTGAGCGGCAATCTTCGTGAGGTTGACCTCGTAGATATCGACTTCCTCCTTCTTGACCAGATAAAGGAGCAGATCGAGCGGTCCTTCGAAGACGTCGAGTTGAACTTTGTTTTCGGCCATGCCATTGACCCGCCGAGCAACGCCTTGGCGGGTGATCTCATCCTAAACGGGGGAAACGTTTTTTGGCAACGCTAGAACTGTCGGAGACCGCCCAGCAATTCTCATTTTGACTCAGGACACTGTCCGTTCCACGCAGGTAGTCCCGGCTTCAGCCGGTTTTCACGTGGGACCGGCTGAAGCCGGGACTACATACTTGCCAATGTGAGAATTGCTGGAGACCTCCCGGAGATCGGGCAAGCCGAGATTGCCGAACTCGGCGATTGCGGAAACCCCGGGGTAGCCCATTATGAACGGGTCATGAATATTCAGATAGCAGTTCTCTGTGACGCCGCCGTCGATTACAACGGCAAGCTCAGCCTCCTGGGGGCCTTCGATACCATCGTGACCAGCCACCTTCCCGCCGTCCATCCCCAATGCTCCATCGCCTTGCGCATTGCCTTCAATAAGATCGAGGAAGGAAGCCATAAGGTGAGGATCAACTTCGTCAATGAGGACGGGAAGTTCGTCATGCCCAGCATCGATATGCCGGTGGACGTCACGATCCCTCCGGAAGTCAATTCCTTGGTCAGGAACTTCGTCATCAATATTCAGCAGCTCAAGTTCGACACTCCGGGCCAGTATTCCATCGACGTCGCGATTGACGGGCGTCTGGAAACCAATATTCCGCTCTTTGTCCGGCATCAAACTCCCAACGACTAGCCAATAAAAAGGGCGAACCCGTATGGATTCGCCCCCTTTTTCCAAACCACGCGACTTTCGTCGCGCAAAAACCTAATCAAAAGCGTGGCCCGCACAACAGAGCACATTCTTCACTTTGTGCCGGACCAGTTCCTTCACCTTGTTCCGCGCCGGGACGAGGTACTTCCGCGGGTCGAATTCCTTGGGTGACTCGGCCAGGCATTTTCGGATCGCCGCCGTGAAGGCCAGGCGCAGATCGGTGTCAATATTGACTTTGGTGCAGCCGACCCGACGGGCCTCCTCGATGTCGGCTTCCGGGACGCCGGCGGTGTCTTCGCCGAGCTTCCCGCCGTGGCGGTTGATCTCCTGGACGAGATCCTTGGGCACGCTCGAAGCGCCGTGCAAAACCAGCGGATAATCCCCCATCCCGGCATCCAGGAGGGCTTTCTTAATCGCTTTCAACCGGTCCAGATCCAAGTGCTGCGCTCCTTTGAACTTGTAGGCGCCGTGGGAATTGCCGATCGCGACCGCGAGCGAATCGACGCCCGTGGCTTTGACAAACTGCACAGCCTCGTCCGGATGAGTATAGACGCCGCCCTTGGAGTATCCGCCGCCTTCTTCGCCATCGTCATGTTGGGCTCCGACCAGCATGCCGAGCTCGCCTTCGACCACGCAATTGTGTTTGTGGGCGTAATCGACCACCTTTCGGCAGACCTCCACATTCTTCTCCAAGGGCAGGTGGCTCCCATCGATCATGACGCTCGTGAATCCTTCGTCGATGCATTCCTTGCATAATTCATAGGAATCGCCGTGGTCGAGATGGACGGCGATGGGGATGTTCGACAAGCTGACCGCGGCCTCGATGAGTTTCTTCAAATAGACGGGGTTGGCGTATTGCCGCGCGCCCTTGGAGATTTGCAGCATGACGGGCGCTTTTTCCTCTTCGCAGGCTTCAACGATGGCCTGGAGGAGCTCCATGTTGTTCACGTTAAAAGCGCCCAACGCATACTTGCCTTTGAGAGCCTTAGCAAACAGGTCTTTGGTGTGGGTCAGTGGCATAAGTCGTATTCGGTCAAGTTCACATCTTCACTTCCGATCCCAACAGACAAGGATCGTAGAAATCTGCCGACAAAAATAAACAAACATATCGGCGACATCGAGGAGTATCATCCGACCTTCAAGGCTCGATGCGGCGGGCTGATTCGTTCTTTGGCAGAGAATCCGAGCCGGAGTTTCCCCAGGGAGAGGTTCTCCGCTCAGCCTTCTTCGCCCTCGGACAGCTTCCGATACAACGTGGCCAGGCTGATGCCGAGGAGCTCGGCCGCCCGCTCTTTGTCTCCGGCGGTCTGGGCCAGGGCGCGATTGAGGTAGCCCGATTCCTGGATCCGGAGAAAGTCCTTCAGCGAACCCAGGGCGGTCGGGGGCGCGGACGGCTCGATGGCGCCGCGGTCTGGTTCGGCTTCGTTGGCAGCCAGGGGATAGAGCGCTTGGGACAAAACCACCAGGGAACGAGGCGGGACGCCTTCCCGGGTCTCGACAATGGTGTCGGCGGCGCCGGCATGGGCGTAGCTGTGCAGGGCCGGGGGCAGATCGGACACCTGGAGGGTGTGGTCTTCGCACAGGGTGCAGGCGCGTTCGATGGCATTCTCGAGCTCGCGCACATTGCCGGGCCAATGGTGCGAGAGGAGGACTTCCATGGCCTGTCGGGTGATTTGATACCGTTGGCCGGTTCGGGGATGGACCTTGTCCTTGAGGAAATGAGAGATCAACAGGGGAATGTCATCCCGCCGGTCCCGGAGCGGCGGCAGCGTGATCGGGATGACATTCAGCCGATAGTATAAGTCCTCCCGAAATGTTCCCTCTTTGATCCGTTTTTCCAACGGTTCATTGGTGGCGGCCACGACGCGGACGTTGACGAAGATGGGGATGTTATCCCCAACCCGTCGCACTTCTTTCTCCTGCAGGACCCGGAGCAGACGGCTTTGCAGCATGGGTGACATCGACCCGATTTCGTCCAGGAGGATGGTGCCGCCGTCGGCTTCTTGAAAGAGACCTTTCTTGTCGTTGATCGCGCCGGTGAAGGAACCTTTGCGGTGCCCGAACAATTCAGACTCCAGAAGGTTCTCGGGCAAGGCGCTGCAATTCACCGGGACAAAGGGCGCGAATTGCCGGCGACTGTTGAAATGGAGGGCCTTGGCGACCAGTTCCTTTCCCGTCCCGCTCTCGCCCAGGATCAGGATCGTGCTGTCGCTGTCCGCCACCCGCTCGACCATCTTGAACACGTCCTGCATTTTGGAGGACGAGCCGATGAACTGATTGAACTGATACTTCTTCTTGAGTTGTTTGCGGAGGTAAACATTCTCCGAAATGGCGTCGTTGTAGGAAAGGGCTCGCTGCACACAAAGCTTGAGCTCGTCGAGCTTGAAGGGCTTTTCCAGATAGTCGTAGGCCCCTTTCTTCATGGCCCCGACCGCCGTCTCAATCGAGCCAAACGCCGTGATCATGATCACCACCGGCGGCGGGTTCAAGGCCCGCGCCTTCTGCAGAATGTCCAGACCGGCGGCGTGGGTTTTGTCAAGATAGAGATCGGTGATGACGAGTTCCGGGCACAGGGTCTCCAGACCTTCGAGCGCGGCGTTGCCATTCGTAAAGGGAAAGACCTCGTGGCCTTCACTCCGGAAGAGTTCCGTGACCATCTGGACCATGGTCATCTCGTCATCGACCAGGAGGATTCTTGCCATTTGAAAAAGGCTAACTCCAACTCGCTGGGCTGGGCAAGCCGGATTCTGCTCTTCCCTCGGCCGATTTTCCGACGAGCCGGACGAAGGAGATCGCCGACGCTATTTTCCCGGCGGATTGATGATTTCGCTGATCTTGAAAATCGGCAGAAACATGCAGATCACGATCCCACCCACGACCACTCCGAGAAACACGATCAAAAGCGGCTCGATCAGCGAGGTCAGACCGGAAAGGGTCGTCTCAATCTCTTCATCGAGGAAGTCCGCCACCCGTTCGAGCATCGAGTCAATCTTCCCGGTTTGTTCGCCGGCGGTGATCATGCGGATGATCATCGTGGGAAAAACGGGGTGCTTGGACAACGACGTCGAAATGCCGTCGCCGCGCTCGATATCTCCGGAAGCCACCCGAATCGCTTTCTCCATGACGACGTTGCCGCAGGTGTTGGCGACGATGTTCAGCACCTCCAAAATCGGCACGCCACTGCGGATGAGCGAGGCCAGCGTGCGGGTGAATCGGGCCAGACAAATCTTGTGCGCGATGACCCCAAAGATCGGCAGCTTGATCCGGGTGCGATCCCAGAATTCCAGCCCTTGCTTGGTTTTGATATAGGCAAACCAGCCATAGACCAGCGCCCCCATCCCCGGCAGGATGTAAAGAATCCAGCGCTGCAGGAACTCGCTCGTCTTGATCAGGTAAAGGGTCGGGGTCGGCAGCTTGGCCCCAAAGCCGGCGAAGATCTCGCCAAACACCGGAACGACCTTGATGAGGAGAAAAATGGTGATGCTGATGGCGATGACCGTCACGGCCGTCGGATACATCATGGCGGATTTGACCTTCTTGCGCAGCCGGGCGGTATTCTCGAGGTAGGTCGCCAAGCGCGCCAAAATCTCCGCCAGCAGACCGCCCTTCTCGCCAGCATCCACCATGCAGACGTAAAGCCGGTTGAAAATCTTTGGATGCTTCAACAGCGCGACGGAGAAGCCATCACCGCCCTCGATTCGCGAGCAAACGTCCCGGATGACATCGCGCATCACCTTGTTGGTGGTTTGTTCGGCCAGAGCCTGGAGCGATTGCACCATGGCCAACCCGGCATCGATCATCGTCGCCAATTGCCGGGTGAAGACGACCAGGTCGGACAACGGGACGCTGCCGCCGGCGGTCTTGCCCTTCTTGCCGGCCTTCTCCTGAATCGTCAGCACGAGCAGATTCCGATTCAGCAGGGCGGCGATGGCGGCCTGTTCGGAAACGGCGTCCAGAGAACTCCGGATCTCCCGGCCCGTGCCGGCTTCCCGCGCCAGATAGCTGTAAGAAGGCATAACCAAACTGATCTTAAGTAGTCAATCAAAGGGAAAATGCAAGCTGAACCACGGCCCCAGCACTTCTCATTTTGACAAGTATGTAGTTCCGGCTTCAGCCGGTCGCCACATGAAAACCGGCTGAAGCCGGGACGACATGCGTGGAACGGACCGTGTCCGGAGTCAAAATGAGAACTGCTGCGGCCGGGCGCAGCTCCGAATGAGGACGGCCCGGGCACCGCAGTCTTCTCCTTCCCCCGCGGCGAGAG
>CAYHFE010000242.1:0-10567 GCA_964355375.1 uncultured Verrucomicrobiota bacterium | reverse complement strand
ATTACTGTAATGATTCAGCTTTTAATTCAGGAACTTATTTTTGCACCGTTCCTTAAAGACTTTCAGCTTCTTGATGAGTTCCGCGATTTCCTTATCCGTCGCGTCGGCGCGCGGGATGTCAGTGATTTCCTCGATATAGCCTGGCATCCGATCTTTCTTCACACGCCAGAATTTCGTCTCGCGATTATTGTGCGTGACAAAGAAGGGAGCATCTACGATTCGGGCGTAGCTCTCGCCCTGGCCATAGTCCTTTGCGGTTATGGTGACGTTGTCAGACTTGCACTCGGTGATGATGAGCGGAGGTTTCTCGTCATCTTTGTCTTGGGCCGTCCTCCAAATCACGATGTCGGCTTCGGCGGCTTCGCGTCCACGCTGGACTTCCAATTCTTCGCCCATCTGGTCGATCGAGAATCCGTAGTCGTTGACGAGCGTGCAGACAAACTGCTGGCGAACGAGCTCTTCAGGAAATTCAATGAACCAACCCTGGCGGATAGGGCTGAAAATTTTTCCTTTGGCTGTGTCGCGACGAAGGGAGAGAAGGGTTTTGTTTTCTACGTTCGGCATGGCGAGGAATTTACTGAGTCGTCCTGCCGTTGGCGAGACTTCTGCCGCCCTTTCAGGGCTTGAAAATCCGTGGGGCGACGTACCCAGGGCGGCGCTTCGCTTGTCCTGGGCTATTTTCTATCGGGCATTCAGCCCCTTAACTTCAGCTCCTTGATCACTCGAAACAGCGTGCTCAGGTCCGTGGAGAAGTCCGAGCGAATCGAAGATTGCCATTTGACGAAGGCGAT
Organism: uncultured Verrucomicrobiota bacterium; assembly: GCA_964355375.1. GTDB lineage: Bacteria > Verrucomicrobiota > Verrucomicrobiia > Limisphaerales > SIBE01 > CAYHFE01. Next base: position 9,776 of record CAYHFE010000242.1, on the reverse strand, counting down.
TTGACTGCTAGTATCTTGCCCAACACCAAAACAAGATCTGGTGACCACCTAGACTAATATGAAAAAACTTACAGTTTGTTTGACGCTGGCGGCATTGGCGATGGTTTCGACCTTGCAGGCCGGGGAATGTTGCGACACGACCAAGACCGCCGCCAAGGGCAAAGCCATGAAGGCCGTCAAGGCGGAGGCCAGTTGCAGTGGCGAGAAAACCGCCGCTTGCTGCAGCTCCAAGAAGACCGTAGCCAAGATCAACCATTCCGTGAAGGGCGCAACGCTCCTCGCGGTGCGTTAATCTCGCCAACCCCTTTTCGCCCCGCCGGGCTTCCGGCGGGGTTTTTTTGTTTCCTTTCCGGCTGGCAAAAGCGGGTCGTCTGAGTAGGTTCTCCCCGAAGTATGACGAAGAAGACGTTTGATGCGATTGAGTCCGTCGTCGGCGATCTGCGCAAGGGCAAGATGGTGATCATGGTGGATGACGCCGATCGCGAGAATGAAGGGGATTTGATCATGGCGGCGGAATACGCCACTCCGGAGGCGATCAACTTCATGGCCAAGTTCGGCCGCGGTCTGATTTGTGTCCCCACACTTTCTGACCGACTCAAGCAGCTTGGCATTGAACGGATGGTGCTGCAGAACCGCGAGACTTTCAAAACGGACTTCCAGGTCAGCGTGGATGCGGCCGCGGGAATTTCGACGGGAATCAGCGCCGCGGACCGCGCCCGGACGATTCAGGTGATGGCCGATCCGACGGCGGTGCCGGAGGATCTCGTGCAGCCGGGTCACGTCTTTCCTCTGCGAGCGAAGCCGGGAGGAGTGTTGCAACGGGCCGGGCATACGGAAGCGGCCGTGGATTTGGTGCGGCTGGCGGGCTGTCGTCCGATTGGGGTCATTTGCGAGATCATGAGCGATGACGGGTCGATGGCGCGGTTGCCCGAGCTGCGGCGATTCGCGCGTCGCCATCGACTGAGAATCTGCACGATCGAGGCGCTGATTAAGTTTCGCCGCGATCGCGAGAAGCTGGTGGAGTGGATTGAGGTGGTCAAGATGCCAACCGAATATGGCGATTTTGATCTGCACTTGTACCGGTCGAAGATCGATGCCCAGCACCATCTGGCTTTGGTGGTCGGCGATATTTCAGGAAAGAACAACGTCTTGGTGCGGGTCCACAGCGAATGCCTGACCGGGGATGTTTTTGGATCTCGCCGCTGCGATTGCGGTCCCCAGTTGCATCAGGCGATGCGGCAGGTGGCGGATGCCGGGTGCGGAGTGATCATTTACATGCGGCAGGAGGGACGGGGCATCGGTTTGGCTCCCAAGATAAAAGCCTACAAGCTGCAGGAAGAAGGTCTCGATACCGTCCAAGCCAACCTGGAACTGGGCTATCCGATGGACCTTCGTGAGTATGGGCTGGGAGCCCAGATTCTAACGGATTTGGGACTCAAGACCATCCGGTTGCTCACGAACAATCCGAAGAAGATCGTGGGATTGGAGGGCTACGGCTTGGAGATCGTCGAGCAGGTGCCGATCCGGATCAAACCGAATCCTCACAATGAAAAATACCTCCGGACGAAGCGGGAGAAACTGGGACATCTGATCTGACCCTGGTCCAAGGCCGTATTCCAGGCTGATTCGCTTGGGGTAGAGAGGAACCTGCCATGCTGACGAAGATCGACACGACCCCTTCAAACGCCCGCGCACATCGGTTCGCGATCGTCGCGTCCCAATACAATGCCCGTTACGTGAACGCGATGTTGCGGTCGGCGCGCGGGGTTTTGATTAAGGGCGGAGCCAAGAAGGTCCACGTCATTCGCGTCCCCGGGGCGTTTGAGATTCCGGTGGTGGCGGCCGCGTTGGCCAAGAGCGAAAGGCTACGGCTGTCGGCCATCATCTGTCTGGGCGTGATCATTAGGGGGGAAACGACCCACGCCCAGCATATCGGCGACGCGGTCAGCAGCTCTTTGGCGCAGATTCAGATTACCTGGCAAATCCCCGTGATTCATGAGGTCTTGCTCTTGGAGAATAAGGCTCAAGCCCGGGTTCGGTGTTTGGGCCAGGAACACAACCGCGGCGCCGAAGCGGCCCACACAGCCATCGCGATGGCTCGGACGATGCAGAAGCTGGGGCAGATGGCCCGGAGCCAAGAGCCAAGCGAGAAATGAGAAGTCCCGGTGGCCGTTTGGCGAGCGGCTGCCTCTCAGGATTTGGCGGGTGTCGTTCTGGCAGCCGATGCGATGGCGAGTTGACTGAAGTGAAAACGAGCTCAGTCCTCGGCGGATCGCGCTCGCGGACTTGAAGATCTCTCCCTCGATGACCGTCCAAACGGGCGGTGCCACGGCCCAACGCCGCCCAGCCCCTTATTATGAAACGCCCCATCCCAATCACTTCTGTTGGTCACCCGCTTTCTTTGCTGACATTATCCGTCCTGGCCTGGTTGGTCTTCTGCGCCTCTCTGCCCGCCGCCAACGGCGGAGAGTCGCGAGAACCAGTCCGGCCCCTCGGCGATCGACAATTCGGGGAGAGACTCCGCGCGCTGGAACGATCGGGCGATGGCGCTGAGCAGGCGCGAAGGGCCATGCTGCTCTTGCGGGAAGGACGGTATTCCAGCCTGCAAATCAAGGCCATGGCCAAGTTGTTCGTTCAGGAAGACGCCCGCTATGACTTCGTGATCGCGGCCTACCCCCGCACCGTGGACCCGGAGAATTTCTACGAAGTCTATGACACGTTCACCAGCTTCTCCAAGGTGTTGCGGCTCCACGACCAGATTCAAATGCTTCGTGCTTCGAGCGAATCTCCGGCGAGTGCGGCTCTGCCGCCGGTGAGCGATGAAGCGATGGCGGAGATCCTGAAATCCGTTCGCGCCGAAGGATTGGAGGACAGCAAGAAGGCCCTCGCGCGCCAAATCTTCACGGGCCGACGCCGTTTCCTGTCCCGCCAGGTTGGCGAATTGATTTACGCTCCGACTATTTGCCATCCGGGAGCGGCCTGCGGCGGATCGAACGACGCCTTCTCCAGTAACAGAGTTCCGTTTAAGAACAAGGCTCCCAGTGAGCCGTCGGCGGTCTCCACCAGCAAGTCCAATTGCTTGTCCTTGTTCAAATCCACCATTCCTTTGACTCGCCACGAGGGTTCCAACGGTTGCGCCGTGTTCAAGATCTTTCCGGCCGCCAGATTCGTTCCCTCCATCAGCCAGAATGCGATCATCCCACCGCCGTTCTGAAACACCAGATCGGTTTTGCCATCGCTATTAAAATCGCCCGTTCCCACCACCCTCCAGCCGGTTTGTCCGGGAGTTGACGGATTCAACAGAACCGATTGTCGAAGGTTCAATCCGTCCATCAGCCACACGGCCAACATTCCATTAAACGAGTTCTGAAAGATCAAATCCACCTGACCATCGCCGTCCATGTCGTTCGCGGCCGCAACCTGCCAATTCCGATCCCCGCCTGTGGTTTGATTCAACAGCGCTCCCGATTTCAATTTCGCGCCGTCCATCAACCAGACGGCGATACTCCCGTCGGCATTCTGCAACACCAAATCGGTCTTTCCGTCGTGATCAAAATCGGCGGTCGTCCGGACGGTCCACCCGGCCTCACCCGGTTTGGCAGGGTCGAGATAACCACCGTAGGCGAGAGTCACTCCATCCATTTGCCAGACTCCAAGCGATCCGTCATCATGTTGGAAATAGACATTCTGAAGCGAATTCGCGGTCACCTTCACCTTGAAACGAATGACGGTCGTATCCTGGCCCTCGTTCGCAGTGCCGCCACTGTCTTTCACGGTGACCGAAATCGTCGCCTCACCCGTCTGACCCGCCACCGGCGTTAACAGCAACTCTCCCTCGCTATCCGGAGTCGCGTAACCGATATCCGGATTCGGAATAATTCCGGGATTGTCGGACACCGCGCTAACGACGATCTGCTGACGCTCTTGCGAAGCACCTGAGCCAATCCCATTCAACGGAATGACCGCGGAGACGGATCCGAGCTTCAAGACCACATCGCCGATCGGCAGGATGCTCGGCGGAGCGTTTGGCGGCTGAACATCCACCACGAAAATGCGGGTGGCCTCCTCGCCCAGTTCATTTCTCAAGGTGACCGTGATCTCCGCCTCACCCGTCTGATTCGGCGCAGCTTGGAATAGGAGCGAAGCCGTGCTCGACAGATTTGTGTAACTCACCGTCGGGTTCGGAATCAATGCGACGTCGCTGGAACTGGCCGTTAGCGTCAGTTTCTGGCTGTTGGCGCCGGGAAAAATTGCGTCGATCGGAACAACCTTCGGGCCGTCATTCTTCGCGATCTGTTGATCCGAAATCGAACCGAACCAGAGTTTGGGAACCGGGACCGGCTCCTGAGACTGAATCGTCACGGCGAATTGGGTCTCCTGGCTTCGGAAGCCATCGCTCACTCCAATCGTCACCAAAACCGATCCTGTCTCGGTCGCTGCGGGAGTCAGCGTTAAAAAACGGGTCGCGCCAGTGCCGGACAAGGAGATCCCCGATGGGCCAAGCTTCGATGGATCCGAACTGCTGACCGAGACCTGAAGCAATGCGGCATCGAGTTCGGCGTCCGCGACGCGCAACTCCAGCGGCCCCACCACACCGCCCACGACCACCGACTGATCCGGCACGGTTGCGATCGTCGGCGCCGTGTTCACCGGGTCAGCGAACACCTGAAACACTTCGCTCGATTCGATGACGCCCCCTGTTGATTTGTTAAGCGAAGTTCGGACCGTCACCTTGGCCACACCGCTGACACCCGGGCGCGGCGTCAGGGTCAGAACCTTAGCATTCCCGGCACCCGTTAGGGCAACGCCGGATTCAGGAAGGATGTCCGAATTATCCACCTCTACTTTGACGGAGTACGGATTCGCCACGCTATTGATATTCTGGAAATGAAGCGGAACGACGACTTGAGTTCCGGTCAGTGTTTGATCCGCCACTCGATCGATGTGGATCGGCAGTTCCAGCTTCGCCAGGAACGGTGCAATTCCCTCGCTGATCAAGGCCTCGGGCGTTTTCTGACCTGCCATCATCGCCCGAATGGCCTCAGGAAGCGACGTCTGGGCGATCGCTTTCAGGGGCGCTAAGTCCGCAATGGGATCGCCCACCCCACTGCTCAACACCTGGTCCACTCTCCGGTTCACCTCCGCCAGGACCGTCGCCACCGCGCCTCGTTGGGCCGCGGAAACGGTCTTGCCGGAAGCCGTTTGCACGGCGGCCAAGATCGAATCGATCACGGCGCTGTCGGACAAATTGAACTGCACGGCATACGTTCCGCCCTCCTGACGTGGGCTCAACGAAGCAATTCGCTTCGCGATTTCCGCTTCTAACAACTGCCGCACCGGCGCTTCGTCCATTCCGAAAAGCGCCGCCGCGACATACCCTAGATGGTTCATCTTAGACGAAGCGGCCAGAACCGACGCCAAACTGCTCACATCCTCCGCCGCTACGTTTCGGGGATCGAATTGAGAAACTTGGATCACCGGCGGCATGCCGAAGGCGGCCTGCAGCACCCTGTTGGCCTCGCCCGCCGTTTTGCCAGTGGTCTGGACAGCGCTGAGCAGGCCAGTCAATGGATTCACGGTCGATTGAAGCCCGTTGCTCAACGCAGATGCCGGCACGGTGGTGGTCCCGGAGACCGGCAAACCGGTGTTCTTGTCCGTGCCTCCCGTAATGACAATGGTTCCCTCCGCGGGATCGATCACGCCGTTACGGTTCGTATCGAACGGTTTCAATCGGCCCAGGGTATCCATGGCGGTCGCGGCCAAATCGATGAAGGAATAAAATCCTTGGGCGTTGGGCACGACGGAAACTTCACCCGCATCGAAAGCGCCGTTTCGATTCGCGTCAAAAAAGATGCGCGTGGCGCCGGTTCCCGGCGCCGTACCCGCCAGCAGGTCATTCGAGATCGGGCCTGGCAAGGTCCCGCCCAGCACACGCAACTGGCCTTCTTCTGGCTCCAGTTCACCATTGCCGTTGGTGTCATATCGGCTGAGCAAACCCAAGTCTTCCGACGGATTGAATGGATGAAAACTGTAGGCGCCATTCTCATCAGTCAAGGCGCTGGGCTCCCCGGCATCCGCCACACCATTGCGATTCGCGTCAAAAACGACGAGCGCGTTGGAACGGCCTGCGATTCCAACGATGCCGCCTTCGGCCAGAATGACTGTGTCGGCCACCGGCTCCAAAGTTTCCAGATCCACGCCATTTCGGGCGATCCACTGGCCTTCGTTTGCCTCCAACGCATTGTTCTTGTTGAGATCGAACGATTGCAGCGCTGCCGGGAGGGTGGAGACAGCCGCGGTGTCATCGGTCTCCGCGAAACTAAAGTTGCCCTGATCGTCGGCCGTCGTGAACGGCTCGTTGGCGTCGAGCATTCCGTTCCCATTCACATCCAGGAACGCCGTGCCTCCCGAAATATCGCTGCCCCAAACTTTGAGGCCGCCCTTCAATCGGACAGTGATGTTCCAGTCATCATCATTTGTTTTGGGGTCCCACTCGACAATCGTGACTCCGAACTCGCCATCCGTGCCGACGTTTACAGAGATGGACACTGTTGCGCCATCTTTACCAAACCCCCAGGCGCTTCCACTCATCTTAATGTAGATTTCATTCTCGAATCCATACGTCTCGCCATTATGCTTGTGATCACCTTTGTGGTTGGCCAGCTTCACCTTGACCGTCCCACTTGCTCCAAAGGCGTCGTCACCAATCGATACGCTCGTCTTGGCATACGCCCAATAATGTCCGGACTTTGTCCTGATCCCACCCCAGAGGCTAAGGTTTATGGTGTCAAAAAGTGTTGCTGTGCCTGAAAAGTCTGCCGCAAGATTGCCATCTTCAATTGTCAAAGACATCGTGCCCGACATCTTGAAAACACCGTATTTTTTAACGGTGAAATCCTCGGTCACAGTTACGGAGTATTTCGTGAAGTTGTCCGTGAACTTGAGTGTGCCTTCCACCGAACCCACGTCGTCGTCCTTGCCAAGCATATACACCTTGCCGTCAAATGATGCCTTGACGCCCTTGGACTTGCTGATCTCGACGTCCAAGGTGCTACTGAGTTTTACCAGGTCTTTTGAACCGAGGTTGAACTCCACGCTCCCGGTCAATTTGAAGTCGCCGTCGGATTTGAGATAGCCGCTAAAACGGATCGACTCGCCTCCCAGCTTTGCCTCAAGCCCCCCTGTCACAACGGTAATCGGAACGTTATAGGTTTGTCCGGCTATAGTTATCTTCTGGTTTACTACGGTGCTGGTTGTCTCCGCCGCAATCACAGTAATCCCATTGTCCATGCCGATGGAGAACCCTCCTGTCAACGTAACTCCCAGAACCGTGAGGCTCACGTTCGAAGCGACCACTTTCATTGTATTCGCCCTTATACCGGACGCGGTCGCACCGGTCGTGTTCACCTGGAGTTGCAGATTGGCAGTCAGTTTGAAGAAGCCTGCGTCTAGGGACGTCCCTGGGAGGGTGACCTTACCATAAAGTCCAGTACTGAGGACCGCAAAACTGGCTTCAAACATGAACTTCTTCCCAAACAACTCGACATAAGCGTCGATTTCCATCCCCACCGAGGAGGATTTCTGCGTGAACGCGAAGGTACCCCCCAGCTTGAAACCGCCCACGAATTGAAGATCTCCGATGACCATGACCTGCACCGTGTTCGCTGGAACGGAACGCGCACGATTATCTGTGGTGTTAATATCCAACCGGTAATCGACTCCGGCCTTAAATCCAAAATCGGAGGCTAATCCGTTCGCTCTCAAGGAAAGATCCGCCCTCGCCACGATCCCATCTTTAGAAATGAACAGGCTCGAGTTGTTCAGGTTAAACCCAAGTATGACTTTGCTTCCGACCGTCAAATTCAACTCCCCGTCAAAGGTGACCTGAACCGAACTCGAGCCGACGACAAACTCAAAACTGCCGTTCAATTGCAGCCCTTCGACCGCAATACCCCCGGTCGCCTTGATTCGGGCATAGACACCCGCGGCCAGAGTCGTTGATCCAAATACCTGCTTCTTTCCCGTGAAATTCACGCTCAAGGTGAATGCCATCGACGGCATGGTGAAACCCAGCTTCGGGTTCAAGCCCTGATAGGAAGCGTTAAAGACAGCCGCAAATCCTTTTGTATCGAGCTTTGCCGCCCCTTTCACTTTGAGAGCAAACAGGGAGACGCCTCCGACGCTCAACCCAATCTGGGCATCCGTGTCGATCGTGAGTGAGGTGGGGCCGAATGAGATGAAGAAGACCCCCTGCATTTGCAGCCAGTCCATTCCTTTCAGGGCAAATCCCATTTCCCCTTCCATTCGAAAACCGACCGAATACGATGCCAGGTTCAGGGTAACGGGCTTGCTGCCGAGCGCCGTGAACGTTTCGCTGTGGGCCTGGTTGCTCCCATTCAAAAGAAACAGCCGCGAGCCATCAATTGTGATGCCGGCGCGTTTGAGAAATGGCAAATCGGCGCTGATGAGCAGCCCGCCCCAAATATCCAAGGACGTATCGGTCTGGCGATAATGAAATGTCCCCGATGTGCCCGCCAGGCTGAGCGGTTGGCCGAGGACCGTCAGCAGCAATGTGCCGTCCACTTTCAAGTCAACTGTGGCCACGTTGCCCACAGACGAAACGCTCATGACGACAGCGCCCTCCAGAGTGATCAAAGGAAATGACGGAATTTTGGTCGTGACTCCCACTTGAGGCAGGGACGGAATCTGAATATCGATCCCTCCGTCGGTGAGCCGGAGCTCGAACTTGTCGGCCTGATTGGTGGAGCTGACTGCCTTGCCGTCCGCCCGCGAAAACGCGAACGAAACGATCCCGCGCAGCGTGACGACCGGATGGTCCGCTGGGGTATCGACAAGCATTAAGATCTTTAGCTTCGATTTGGCTAGATCCGCCAGATCCGTGTATAGAATGGCATGCTGCTGAATTCGATTGTAATACACAAACAAGCCGTTCAAGACCAGTTTTCCTGTCGTATCGAAAATGACATCCACATCGGCATGGAATACGTCATCGGTGATGTATTCACTGAATAATGTGGCGCCACCCTCGATCTTCATCGGTTGCTTGAACGCCGCCCAGGGATCGGTCGGGGACTTATTTGCAGACTTGATTTGATTTAAAACCGCGTTGGTCAGAATAGCTCGCCATTCCTCAAAAGTCGTTTGCCCAGTTGGCGTGATATCCTTGTTGTTGCGCAAGTCCAGAGGGTCGGTGATGACCGGGAGCACGGTGTTGAAGGTGACTCCGCCGCGAAAATCCTTCATCGTCAACCCAGAGGCAGGATCAACCAATACTTCGGCCCCAGCCTCCACATAGACGTTTAGAGGCCCCAAATCCGACAGACCGATTCGGATCTCAAAACCGTCAAATCCTGGTATCCCACCAAAATCGAACTTCGCCCGGATCCCCCCATAGAAGACGCGATCGACTATCGGCGTCACCACATCCTCTCGCGGCACTTCCTTCCCATCCGCGCCTGCCCGTATGATGCCTAAAAACAGCCCCCCTGCCGTCCCACCGCTATTGACCACGCCGCCAAAGAGCTCGGCATCGATGCTCACGGCCACCACGCCGATATCGGTGATTGCGAATTTGCCCTGCTTCAGCAAAGCGATATTGATGACAACGTCCTTGATCAACCCCGTGTAATTGGCTTCGAATCCTTTGATCTGTTTTACTTGAGCTGAAAAAATGATGCCGAAATCACCAGGATCGGCATTCAGTTCCGGCCAGCGAAGTTCCATCGTCGTGATCCCGATCGACATCCAGGAGGGCC
>CAYHFE010000241.1:0-10579 GCA_964355375.1 uncultured Verrucomicrobiota bacterium | reverse complement strand
GACCGGCGGCGCCTCCCGACAAATAGTACAAACCCGTCTTCATCTTCACCAATCGCAGTCAATGAATCTGTCCTGGTTTGCTAACTACAAAAAATTCCTGGTTTGAAAACAACACGACACATCGGGGCAAAACAGTTGTAAAACGGCGGTTTGACCCTATCGTTGCCGCGAATGTCGTCCGTTATCCGTTCCTTAATAATCGCGGGCCGGGAATTCGGCTCGCGTCTGATTCTGGGCACCGGGAAGTTTGCCTCGCCCGAAGCCATGCGAGAAGCCCTGGCCGCATCCGGGACTGAGATGGTCACGGTGGCGCTGCGCCGGGCGGATCTGAGCGGAAAGCGGGATCCGTTCGCCAATATTCTCGAGTTCATCGACCCGAAACGCTACGTCGTCCTGCCGAACACCAGCGGGGCGATGAATGCCGACGAGGCGGTGCGCTTGGCGCGCTTGGCAGTGGCCGCCGGGCTGCCGAATTGGATCAAACTCGAAATTCATCCAGACCCCAGGTATCTGCTGCCTGATCCGATCGAAACCTTGAAGGCGGCCGAGATCCTGGTGAAAGAGGGTTTTGTCGTGCTGCCTTACATCAACGCCGATCCGGTGCTGGCCAAAAGGCTCCAGGACGTCGGCACCGCCACGGTCATGCCATTGGGATCGCCGATCGGTTCGAATCGAGGGATCGAGACGCGGGATCAGATCCGGATCATCATCGAACAGGCCACGGTTCCGGTGGTGGTGGACGCCGGCCTGGGCGTCCCGAGCCACGCGGCGGAAGCGATGGAAATGGGGGCGGACGCGGTGCTGATCAACACCGCCATCGCGGTGGCGAGCGACCCGAATCGCATGGCCCTGGCCTTCAAGATGGCGGTGGACGCGGGGCGGACGGCTTTTGAATTGGGGCTGCCCACGCGTCACTTCGCGGCCAGTCCGACCAGTCCCTTGACCGCGTTTCTCGATTGAGTTTCTATCTCTGCCGACATGAAATCCCTGTCCCTGCGCCGCGTCCGGGAATTGCTCGCCGCCGCCGCGCGCGCCCGCGTGCTGGTCATTGGCGATGTCATGCTCGACCAATTCATTTGGGGCCGGGTGGCCCGCATCTCGCCCGAGGCGCCGGTCCCGGTGGTGGAGTTCGAACGGGAGAGCATCATGCCCGGCGGCGCGGCCAACGTGGCGCGAAACCTGACGGCGTTAGGGGTGGCGACGGAGTTGAGCGCCGTGGTCGGGCCGGATCGAGCGGCGCGCGATTTGCGTCAATTGCTGGAGCGGGAATCGGTCGGTTGCGCCGGGCTGTTTGCCCAAGCCGCCCGCACCACCACCATCAAAACCCGCATCATCGCCCACCAGCAGCAAGTGGTCCGGGTCGATCGAGAAACGTGTGCGCATGTGGACGCCAAGACCGTGCGCCGTCTCATGTCTCACCTCGAAAAGCAACTGGATCGGATCGATGCGGTCATCGTCGGAGATTATGGCAAAGGCGTGGTCACGCAAACGCTCCTCGACGAGACCAAGATGTTGTGTCGGGCCCGTGGCATCTGGCTGAGCCTCGATCCGAAGCCGGTGCATCGCCTGAACCTGCAGGGGCTCTCCTTGATCACCCCCAACCGCAAGGAGGCGTTCGAATTGGCCGGCGTGCCCGACGGCGCGCGGGGCGCCGCGCCGCTCGAAGATGCCCAGTTGCGTCGCGTCGTGGAGATTCTTTTGCGTGATCTGGAGCCGGCGCTGCTTCTCATCACGTTAGGGGACCAGGGGATGTTGCTCTGTCAACGGGGTCAGCGGCCGTTTCATATTCCCACCGTGGCTCAGGAGGTTTTTGATGTCTCCGGGGCTGGTGACACCGTGATCGGATCGTTCACCCTTGCGATCGCGGCCGGAGCATCGCCGATCGAGGCGGCGGTCTTCTCCAACCACGCGGCCGGGGTGGTGGTCGGCAAGGTCGGCACCGCCATGGTGACCTCGGAAGAATTGCTGGCCAGTTTCCGCCGGGTGAGATGAGCCTGCAGCCTGAATGAGTGATAGATATGCAGACATCGATGCCCTGCTCGATTTCCATGAACCGCGGTTGTCTGTATGGGGAGCGCGGCCGTCCCGGCTGCACCGGTCGGCGTCTCGCCGACCGGAACCAGCGCGGTGCGCGTCCACGAGGGTTCGGCGGGACGCCGAACCCGGCAGGCGAGACGCCCGCGCTCCCCATCGCACCTTCAGGTTCATGGCCTCGATTCACGTCCAATCGTTGGAGGTGTTCCCTACCCATGAACCGTCGAAGGTAAGGACGCGCGGCTCGCGGGTCCCGAGTTGCGCCGCTGAACGCGGCGCGGACGAGCCAGCGGCTCGTCCCTACCTCGATCAAGGTGTCGAGCATTTATGAACCGCGCTGTGTTTTTGGACCGCGACGGCGTTTTGATCGAAGAACGGAATTACCTGTCCCGGGTCGAGGATGTCATCATATTTCCCGGGGTGGGACGGGCTCTGAAACGGCTGCAAGACGAGGGATTCCTCCTCTTCATCGTCACCAATCAATCCGGAGTCGGCCGCGGCTATTTTACGCTGGCCGACGTGGAAAAAGTCCATCGGCACTTGGTGGACGAATTCACGCGGGACGGCGTTCGTTTGCAGAAAATTTACGTCGCTCCCGAGGCCCCCGATCAACCGAGCCGCGCGCGCAAGCCGTCCCCGCAATTCTTGTGGGACGCGCGCGACGAGTTCGGAGTCGAACTCGGGGAGAGCTTCATGATCGGGGACAAGCTGATCGACCTGGAGTGTGGTTGGAATGCGGGGATCAAGAAATCGATTCTGGTGCGAACGGGCTACGGCGCGACGCTGGCGGCGACCTCGCCCGATCAGCTCAGCCGAGCTCTGGTGTTGGACGATTTGACTTGCGCGGCCGAGAACATCGTCGCCCTGTCTTGATTTCCCTTTCGCCGCGCCCGCTTCTGCTTCATTCTGGCGCAATGTCAGATTTGATCGCAATCGTCGGCCGGCCCAATGTCGGCAAGTCCGCCTTGTTCAACCGCATCGCCGGGAAGCGCATTGCCATCGTCCATGACGAACCGGGTGTGACGCGGGACCGAATCAGTGTCGAAGCCGAATGGCGGGGGCGCCCGTTTACGCTGGTCGATACGGGCGGCATTGGACTGGTCCGAGGCGAAAAAGTGCGCGATGTCATCGTGCAAGCGGCGCTCGAACAGGTCGAGCTGGCCATCGCCGCCGCCCACGTGATTGTGCTGGTCGTCAATGTTCAGGAGGGAGTCGTGCCGCTCGACCGCGACGTGGCCGTGCGGCTCCGAGTCAGCGGCAAGCCGGTGCTGGTGGCGATCAACAAGGCGGACAACGACCGGGCTCAAGCGGGCTTCCAGGAATTCGCTGAACTCGGCTTTGAAAGGCTCTTTCCACTCAGCGCCATCCACGGACTTGGAATCGAACCGCTCATGGAAGCGGCGTTGGCCTTGCTGCCCGCGGCTGCGACGCCGGAGCCAAACCAGTCCGACGCGGACTCCGCGGATTCTCCGGAGCCGGAAGGAGAATCCACCCCGCTCCGCCGCCGAACGGGTCCCCTCAAACTGGTGATCATCGGGCGTCCCAACGTCGGAAAATCCTCGTTGATCAACGCCCTGACGCGATCGGAGCGGGTCATCGTCAGCCCCATTCCCGGGACCACACGGGATGCGGTCGATGTGCCCTTCGAGGTCGATACGGAAGGCGTCCGGCAGAAGTACGTCTTGATCGACACGGCGGGCATCCGCCAGGATCGTCGGATCGCCGACTCGGTCGAGTTCTACAGCCTCAAGCGCACGGAAGATTCCATCACCCGTTGTGACATCGCCATCCTCATGCTCGACGCCGAAGCGGGCCTCACTGCGCAGGACAAAAAGGTGGCCGGGAAGATCGTGGAGGCGTACAAGGCCTGTGTGGTCGTGATCAACAAGTGGGACTTGGTCCAGGAGGAGGTGATGGGAGCGCGGAAGGAAGAGGTGCAGCGCCGGCTGGGGAAGAAAGCCCGCGGGAACCGCGAGGTGAAGATGACCACTCTTTCTGAATTTGGAGCCTGGGTGCAGGAGCGCCTGTTTTTCCTGGATTATGCGCCCGTGCTCTTCACCTCCGCCAAGACCGGGTTCAATCTGGAGCGACTCTTGGAAGCGGTCCGTTTTGTGTCCGCCCAACTGCAACAGAGAATCCCCACCGGCCTGCTCAATCGCACGCTGAACGATGCCATCGAGCGACGCCAGCCCGTCAGTTCCGCCGGGCATCGCCTGAAGTTCTTCTATGCCGTGCAAGTCGGCATGGCGCCGCCCACGTTCCTGCTCTTCGTCAACCGCGATGAGTTGTTCTCGGATCAGTATGCCAAGTACCTCTCGGACCAATTGCGCTTGGCGTTTGGGTTCGAAGGCTGCCCCATTCGATTGGTGGCCAAGCCGAGGCCCAAAAAGGTTCAATCCGTCCGAAGAAATCGCGGATCCGCTCCGGACCGTTGATTTCCGCTATCTCCGAGTCAAAACGAGCTCGAAAATGGTCTTGGATCCACGGTCGAGCAGCTCCACCGAAGGGATCCTTCCGCCGATAATCCGTGGCATCAAGCAGTTTCAATTTTCTTCGAGAAATTTCTTGCAACCACAACCTGTGGTATCTAGTGTGAAGAGACTCCTCTACTAAATGGGGTGTGCAGGTTTATCTCCGTAAGCTGCCTGCTCCGTGGATGTAAGGTAGGCTGGCTGATGAATCTGGTTTCATCAACTGCAATGTCGCTTGAAAACCAGACGGTATCAATTTCATTCAAAAATTTGAAAAAAAACCATGATTGACGCTCCCGATCAAGTTATCTCTGCCGCTCCGTCTCGGAGCCGTCGTCGCCGTGCCACCGCCTCCTCTCGCCGCACGGCGTCGAGCTATTCCGCCTCCTCCAAGAAGATGCTGGGCATTGACCGGGTGTTCAGCGATCGCCGGATCAAGCCATTCGATCAAGTCGAATGGGAAAAAAGAGTCGCAGAAATCACCGATGACGGCGGGAAGGTGATCTTTCGGCAAGAGGATGTCGAGGTTCCGAAGTTCTGGTCGGTGTTGGCGACCAAAGTGGTCGTCTCGAAGTACTTTTACGGCGAGCAGAACACTCCGGAACGGGAGACATCGGTTCGGCAATTGATTCACCGGGTTTGCCGGACCATCGCCGATTGGGGGGTCAAGGATGGCTACTTCAGCGCCGCCGATGGCGAGGTGTTCCACGACGAATTGACTTGGCTCTGTGTGAACCAATACGGCGCCTTCAACTCACCCGTCTGGTTCAATATCGGCCTTTACCATCAGTACGGGGTCGGCAAGAACTCCGCGAAGGGGAACTGGTTCTACAACCGGCAAACCGCGGTGGGCGATCGCGCCTCGACTCAGTACGAATACCCGCAAGGCAGCGCGTGCTTCATCCAATCGGTCGAGGATAACATGGAAGACATCATGCGCCTGGCCTACAGCGAGGCGATGCTCTTCAAATACGGGTCTGGAACCGGCACCGACCTGTCGCCCATCCGATCGAGCAAGGAAAAGCTGAGCGGCGGCGGCCGGCCGAGCGGCCCGTTGTCCTTCCTCAAGGTGTATGACCAGATCGCCAATGTCGTGAAATCAGGGGGGAAGACACGCCGGGCGGCCAAGATGAACACGCTCAAAGATTGGCATGGGGATATCGAGGAATTCATCGAGGCGAAGCAGAAGGAAGAAAAAAAGGCTTGGGCGCTCGTGGAGCAAGGCTACAGCGGTTCCTACAACGGCGACGCCTACGGCAGCGTCATGTACCAGAACGAGAATCTTTCGGTCCGGGTCAGCGACGAATTCATGAATGCCGCGGTGGAGGGCAAGGAATGGTGGACCCGCGCCATCACGACGGGCCAGCCGTTGGAGAAGAAAGATGCCCGCTCCCTCTTCAACAAGATCGCGGAAGGCACCTGGATCTGTGGAGATCCCGGACTGCAGTACGACGGGGCGATTCAGAAGTGGCATACCTGCAAGGGAACCGAACCGATTCATTCCACGAATCCGTGTTCGGAATATGTGTTCCTGAACAACACCGCCTGCAATCTGGCGTCGCTCAACCTGATGAAGTTCAAACGCGCGGACGGCGTTTTTGATGTCGAACGATTCAAGGCTGCGGTGCGGATTTTCATCACCGCGCAGGACATTGTGGTGGACAACGCCAGTTATCCGACGAAGGAGATCGCGGAGAATTCCCACATCTTCCGCACTTTGGGGCTCGGCTACGCCAACCTGGGATCGCTCATCATGAGCTATGGACTGTCCTATGATTCCGATGAAGGCCGGGCGATCTCGGGGGCGATCACGGCGATTCTGACCGGACACTCTTACGAACAATCGGCGGCCCTGGCCGGGGCCTTGGGTCCGTTTCAAGGATACCGGGACCCCCGGTGCTCCGGAGTGGACAAGCCTCTGGCCAAGGACAACGTCGAGTCGATGCTCGGCGTCATCCGTCTCCATCGCGAGGCCGTGGAGACGATTCAGCCCAGCCGCGAATTCAACTACTTGAAAGAGGAAGCGCGTCAGTCCTGGGACCGGGCTCTCGGCCAGGGCCAGAAGCTCGGTTACCGGAATGCTCAAGTCACGGTGCTGGCTCCGACCGGCACCATCGCCTTTCTCATGGATTGCGACACCACCGGGGTGGAGCCCGACATTGCCCTCGTCAAATACAAGCTGCTCGCGGGCGGCGGGATGCTCAAGATCGTCAATCGGACGGTGCCCGAAGCGCTCCAACGCCTCGGTTATCCCGCCGAACAAATCAAGGCCATCGTCGATCACGTGGAGAAATTCGACACCATCGAGGACGTCGAAGAAGGCGGGCAAACTGTGAAGGCCGGCCTCAAGCCAGAACATCTCGGCGTCTTTGACTGCGCCTTCAAGGCCTATCGCGGCCAGCGGAGCATCCATTATATGGCTCATCTGAAGATGATGGCGGCCGCTCAGCCCTTCATCAGTGGCGCCATCTCCAAGACGGTCAACCTCCCGAACGAATGCACCGTCGGCGATATTGCCGACGCCTACAACCAAGCCTGGAAGATGGGGCTGAAATGCGTCGCCATTTATCGGGACGGCTCGAAACGTTCCCAGCCCCTGAACACCAAGCGAACCAACGAAGGCGGGGACGCCGCCGCCGACAGTGCGTTGGAGGTGGCGCGGGTCAAGGAACTGGAGGCCGAGGTCGAGAAATGGCGTCAGCAAGCGGGCCAGCCGTTGCGCCGTCGTCTGCCGGAAACGCGGACAGCGATCACGCACAAGTTCGACATTGCCGGCCATGAAGGTTACCTGACGGTCGGCCTTTTTGACGACGGACAGCCCGGCGAGATGTTCATCACCATGGCCAAGGAAGGTTCGACGATTGGCGGTCTGATGGACAGCATCGGCACCCTGACAAGCATGGCGCTCCAGTATGGCGTGCCGCTCGAAGCGTTGGTCCGGAAATTCGCGCATCAACGGTTCGAGCCGTCCGGTTTCACCAAGAACCCGGAAATCCGCAACGCCACCTCGATCACTGATTACGTCTTCCGTTGGATGGCCCTCCAGTTCATTCCCGGCTATCGCGAGGCGAACAGTCCCAATCGCAGTCAGCCCGAATTGGCGATCCCAGGGCTGCTCGAAGAGATCAAAAAAAAAATAAATCGGCCGGTGCCGGAACTGTCCCTGTCTGAGGAAGCGGAGAATCCCCTGTCCTTGAGGCCGGTGGCGGCGGCGGTCGTCGCCAACGGCAACGGCAAACACCATGGCAACCGGGGAGCTTTGGGGCTGCGCGAAGTGACCAGTCTGAGCGATGCGATCGCGCACTTTCAGCAAGACGCGCCGACGTGTCCGAGTTGCGGTCACGTCGCCGTCCGCAATGGGGCTTGCTACAAATGTCTCAATTGCGGTGAAAGCTTGGGCTGCTCTTAAGCCGTAACAATTAATCTGAGAAGAATGGATGCCTCCCCGTAAGGTGGGAAGCTCGTCCTGGCCCCGGTGGGGCCGAAGAAATTAGCCAGGTGCGAGCGAGTCATCGAGCGCAGCGCCTGGTCGATTCCGGGGTGGCTCGATTTTTGGGGAGATTCGTCCCGGCAGCTCCGCAAACCATGAATAGTCCCGGGCGTTGGGCAGTCATTATTCCATGTTACCCAGCTTGAACCCGGTCTGGACGGACGGGACCATGCCCTGGGCGGAAGCAATGCCGACGAAATCCTAGACTCGAACCACACGATCCCTCCGGAGAATCCGATTATGACCACACCAAGACGATTCACTCGCCGCAGTTTTCTGCAAACCACGTCGGCGCTGGCCGCCAGCGCACCCTTCCTCCTCCCGTCCCGAGTCTGGTCGGCCGAGAAAGGTCCCAACGAACGGATCGTCATGGGATTCATCGGCATCGGCACCCAGGGCCGCGGGCTGATGAACGGCTTTCTGCGCAGCAAGGAAACCCAGGTGGTGGCGGTCTGCGACGTGGATGCCACCCGCCGCGCCAGCGCCAAAAAAACGGTGGAAGATTATTACGCCGAACAACGCAATCAGGACTACAAAGGCTGCGCCGAGTACAAGGATTTCCACGAATTGATCGCCCGTAAAGATATCGACGCCGTGTGCATCGCCACCCCCGATCATTGGCATGCCATTCCGGTGGTGGCGGCGTGCGACGCGGGCAAGGACATCTACTGCGAGAAACCGCTCTCGCTGACGATTTACGAGGCGCGGACCATGGCCAAGGCCGTCCGCCGGAACAATCGCGTTTTCCAGACCGGGAGCATGCAGCGGTCCTCTAAGGAATTCCTCAAGGCCTGCGAGCTGGTCCGCAACGGCCGCATCGGCAAAGTCAAGCAAGTCATCGTCGATGTGGGCGGGCCCTCCAAATGGTGCGATCTTCCGGAAGAAGAGATGGAGCCGGGGTTGAATTGGGATTTCTGGCTCGGCCCGGCGGCCAAACGCCCTTACAACTCGGTCCTGAGCCCGCGCGGCGTCCACAAGCACTTCCCCAATTGGCGCAATTACCGCGAGTATTCCGGAGGCGGTATGACCGATTGGGGCGCTCATCATTTTGACATCGCCCAGTGGGGGTTGGGCATGGATGAAAGCGGACCGGTGGAGGTCATTCCGCCCGAGGATCCGAAAGCGGGCAAAGGGGTCAAATTTATCTACGCGAACGGCGTCGAAGTCATCCATGGCGATAGCGGCGGAGTGCTCTTTGTCGGCACCGAAGGCAAAGTGTTTGTCAATCGCGGCAAGTTCACCGCCGATCCCGAAACGATTGCCAACGATCCGATCCCGGACAACGGGATTCACCTCTACAAGAGCACCAACCATCTCCAGGATTTCCTTTCCTGCATTCGCACGCGCAAACGTCCGATTTGCGACATCGAAGTCGGGTGTCGGTCCGTGACCGTGTGTCATCTCGGAAACCTCGCCTATTGGAATCATCGGCGGCTGAAATGGGATCCGGCCAAGGAACAATTCGTCGGAGACGCCGAAGCCAACACCTGGCTCAACCCGCCCAAGCGCGAGCCCTGGAAGGTTTAACACCGCCCGGACCATTGACGTCGATCCGGCGGCGGGCGGCGTTGAGCAGCAGCCGCGAGCGCATCGTATTTTTCCGATGCGCCCAGGTTGATGAGTGCCTGATTCGCTGCCGTCGGCTTCGAGTCGGCGCCGCCGGTCGGCGGGCGGTGAGCCTATTCGTTCATGGGCTTGTTGATCCGATGCTCCTTCAGCTCGGCGTAGATGGACTGCGCCAGGCCTGACTTCTTGAAGCCAATTACTTTGGTGCCCTTGAGGTTAAAAAACTGCTCCAGATCCGCCGCGGTGTAATGTTGCACGACTGGGTAATGCGCGAAGTCGGCGAGGATCTCAGACCGGCTGGTTTCCGAGATGTCGCAGGTGATTAAGACGAAGTGCAACGAGCTTCGGCTGCGCTGCAACGTGACGCGTCCCACGATCAAATTGCGCGACCGCAACACGAAAGGAAACAACCGCTCGACCGGCCGGGCCGGAGCTTCATTCTTCATGCCAGCATCCTAACGCGGGCCGGCGGATCCGGACAACACTCTCTTTGGGGGATCGTCCAAACTCAAGAAGCACGTTAAAGCCTGTTTGAAAAATCCATCCTCGGGCAGGAGTCAGGTAACGAGACTCTGGTTTTCGGCGGAATCTGGGGCCGCGACCCGGAGGAAAGTGAGTCTCCTGGCCTCGTCTCCTGCTTTTAAGACAGGCTCCGAGGGAGGCCGCTGCGATCAAGGCGCGAACAGGTCGAGTTGCGGTGCGGGCGCGAGGGTCTGCAGTTTGTCCCGTTCCGCGCGATGCCGCACCGGGGCGCGGACTTTTCCTTCCGGCGTGAGTTCGGATTCTTCCAGGTTGGAGAGGATTTCCTTGGCCCGCGAGAGAATGCCTTTGGGCACGCCCGCCAGCCGCGCCACCTGAATGCCGTAGCTCTTGTCGGTGCCGCCGGCGACAATCTTGCGTAGGAAGATGATTTGGTCGTGCCATTTCCGCACGGCCACGTTGAAGTTGCTGAGGCGGGGAAGCAGTCCTGCGAGTTCGGTCAACTCGTGATAAAGGGAGGCGATGAGGTGCTTACCTC
>CAYHFE010000240.1:0-10581 GCA_964355375.1 uncultured Verrucomicrobiota bacterium | reverse complement strand
TTGGCGAGTGCCCCGAAAGCGGCAGAGGGCTGCCGCACTCCAAGACCTGGCGGAGTTCTCCGGCCTTCCTCTCGAAGATCGACCCGCCCGGTTGACGCACGGTTGATCGGTAGCAGCCGACGTGACGAGGCTCATTTATCTGCGCCAGGATCCACTGGCAACGCTTTCGATTCGCTGGTGGGTGACCGATGCCTGCGCCCACGCCGACTCTCTGCAAAGGCGTAAATGTCTTTCTCGCCCGAACGGAGAAAATCGAGGAAGTCCACGCCCATGTATTTGCAGGTTTGGCAGACGCTCAGAAGAACCAAGTAGTCCCGGAGGCTCTTTTCAGAGGTGAGTCCTCCGATGATTTTTCGGAGCGCAGCGAAGGCTTTGACGGCATGTTCAGCGTTGTTGTTGTTCCACGGTACCCCATCGAAGTTGAGAAATGTGAAAAGCTTATCGCGGTGCTTTTGAAGGCGGTCTTTGAACTTGACCGCCGCTTCGCTTTGCAGGTCCTCGTCGGAGATCTGACGGTAGAACCGATCGACAGCGGGAAGATACTTTTTCAAAAAACGGCGCTTGAGCCCGGACCGATCGATGGAATCAACCATCGGCTTGAGCAAAGCCGTAAATGCCGATGCGAGACGCTTGAGCTCCTCGTCGTAGGCATGCTTTAACAAATCGTCGTTCAGGTCCCGGATAAGGTGGATCAAGCACTTCTGCTGAGGACACTGGATTGCATCGTAGGCAGCGTAGAAATCGGTCACCAAAACGCCCTTGAAGTCCTTCAGCATGCTCTGAACAAGGTCGCCCTCTCGTGTATCGCTATAGAAGTAGGCCACTTCTTCCATGTTCGCTATTACCCACACAAATCCGACCTTGTCCTTGAGGTTAATTTTCGTCTCATCGGCGTGAAGCAATGTGCCCCTGCACAGCCTCTCGACCAGAATGTTGTAGGTCCCCCTGTAATCCTCCGCTCCCCTAACCTTTAGGCGTTGAATCCCCGAGGCGTCCAGATCGAAGCCAAACAACCGATTCAGGTTACTGGCAACATGCAACTGCGGCACCCGTAACTCTATGTTGAGGTAAAGGGAATAGGCCATGAGTTCGGAGCCAAGCTTGCCTTTTCCCCAGCAAGTCTCTTCCGGTTGGAAAACGGTTCGGCAGCATTGGCAATGGTACCGGTGGAAGCGATAGCAGGTGATCCATCTCTTAATGCCGTGTCGCATGAATTTGAGATCGAAAACGGTCTTAGTGTACTTCGTGTTCTTGAAGAATCTTCGTGAGCCACACTTCGGACATTTTCGCGGTCGAGGACACTCGACTATCCTGTTTGGCGGCAAAACTTCTCTGGATCCGTGGGACCGAGTCACAGCGCGCTTCAAATTTGCATTTGATTTTAGATAGACTCTCTCGCGCTGGTAGTTCCAGTAAGCGGCATTGTTAATGGCGTTCAGTTCTGGAACGGCGAACGTATTGGTTTTAAAGCCGTACGGGTGCTCCCGCTTCAGTCTTGCCGTATCGACGACTTCACCGTGCAGAGAGATTCCTGCCGGCGTTGAGCCGTCATGTAGACTATGAAGCGTGCCTGCCACCCTCTCGAGCACCGCGCAGTCCTCGGCGTTGTACGTGAGTAACGCGTCTTTTTCTGCGGAGAGTCTCGATGCCTCCCATTCCTGTCGCCAGACGACAGTTCGAATCCCGGTCGCGGTCGAGTCGGACCATCGGCATCCGAGATTCCCGGCGATCTCCTTTAATCCATTGGAGAAGGATGGAAAATAGACCTGCGCGAAGATCACCGACAGCAGATTCACCCCAGTTTGGATGGCTCCGGCTGTCGCAGAGCCCTCGCGTGGCGCTCCAAACCGTTCGCACATCCGCTTAAGAAAACTCGTCTCATAACTCCCATAATGAATCAGCACCGGCTTCTCGACGGTTTCGAGGATGCCAAGAAACTCCTGCCAGATCTTCCCCTCATCCTCGACGGTGTCCGCCCACAGGCTGTGCTGGACGGCGGATTCGCCATTGCCGATGCGCAGGCCGATGAGGTAGTAGAAATCGCGGTCGGGCAGGCCCTCGACATCCAGATAGACGGGCGTGCCGTCGATCTTCAATTCCGGGCTGCCGACGATGTGGATCTTCTTCTCCCGAATCGCCAGCGCCTTGAGCGAGTGGTGATACTTCTCCCGTTTGTCTCGGAGCCGCTTGGGCCGGCGGCGAGGTCGGAACGTGTAAGAAAGCTGGGTGACGGTAAATATTCCTTTGCTGTGGAGTTTCTTCCGTTCCTTCTCGCTCAACCCCGCCAGGAGGCTGAGGTCGTCCTTCTCCAGCGCCTTCTGCCGGCAGCGGGCTTGGAACTCGCACTCGGCGCAACGTCGGTTCAGGACCAAGCCGGGTGGCGTCGAACTGGACAGTAGCGTCGCGATCTTCTCGAGGCGCTTCCGTACTTCGCCGGCCAGGGCCGAGGTCTTGACCTTGAGAACTCGCGGCTGCGCTCGGCAGAGCGCGGGTGATGTCTTTCCCGTTTGCTGTCCGGTCGCTTCAATGACGGAGTCTGCCGCGCTCTGCCGAGCGCAGCCATGAATGTCCCCGTGAATGATCTTGCCGAGGGCGATCTCGCGTCCCAGCGCCGTCGAGAGCACGAAGGCGTCGAAAGCCAGGAGCAGTCGGTCATCTCGAGTCAGTTTGTTTCTGAAGATGAAGCGAATGGGGATGAACTGCGCCGCCTTGCCCCGGCCTTCGGCGGGCACGCGCTCGATGGCGTGAAGGCGAGTCTCGGCCGTAAAGGCGTTCGGCGATACGCCCGTTTGATCTGTAGGAGCCGAGGTGACGAGGCTCTGATTGGAGGGTTGAGGGTCGAGAGTCGAGGGCTGAGGGATCGGAACGTGAACCTCCGGTCGTCGGCTGGTGCGAGGCAGTTCCGGCGTGCGCACGACGATCTCCATGGCGAGCCGCCACGCCGCCAATTTAAGGCTTTCCACGGGAGGCGAGAGGGCGGATTCGTCTGGCGGTGTTTGCGCGAGGAGCCGTTCGCTGGCCGCCGCGCGGAACGATTCGGTTTCTGTTTTCACCCATTCCGCGTAGGTGTTGCCGGAGTCGGATTCGCCATGAGCCCGGAGCCAGCATTGGGTCGGGCATTTCAAGTGGGCTTCGAAGAGTGCAGGTGTGAAATTCATAGGGAAACCTACACCCTTCGAGCACACGCGCCACCAGGCCGCCCAACGTATCCTCACCTCAATCGAGTCATTGGCGGAGATGGCGCGGCCGTGGTTGGCGGCGGGTGGAGGAGAGATCCCGCAACACCTGTGCGAGCCGACCGGTACCCCGCCGGTCGGAACGAAGGCCCGATTCAGTCACCAAACCTTCAATCATTGGCTGGCACCGGTGTGGTCGGCGAGGGCGCCGACCATCGCACGCGAGGGCGCGCGCGCTCCCCATCTCAACTGAATCCATACGGCTCAGATGCACCGAATTGGCGGCCGCCTGGAAACGGCGGTTTACGAGGGCACGAGATTGGTGTTAAGATGATTGAAGTATGGGACTGACGATTCAGAAGCTGCTCGTGAAGGAAAGCCGCCGGGCCCGGCGCAAGGCCGAGGTGAGTTTCCTGATCGATTCCGGCGCCGTCTATAGCTTGGTGCCGGCGACGACGCTCAAATCTCTCGGCATCCGCCCGCACCGAACGGTTGATTTTGCGCTCGCCGACGGCACGACGATCACGCGCAAGGTCGGCGACGCCTATTTCGAACTCCAGGGCGAGGGTGGCGCGTCGCCGGTGATTTTTGGCGAAGTCGGTGACGAACCGCTGCTGGGGGCCACGACCTTGGAGAGCCTGGGACTGGTTCTTGATCCGTTCAAGCGAAAGCTATTTCCCATGCGAATGATTCTCGCCTAAACCAAGGCGCGTTTTCCCTTCGCACAATCCCTTCTCTGCTGTTCAATGCCCGCGCATGAAACTCAGCTCTCACCTTCACCTCGCCTACTCCACCAATATCCATCGAGGTGAGAATTGGAACGAAACCTTCGCTTCGCTGGTCCAGCACACCCTGGCCGTCCGCCAGCAGGTTTGCCCAAACGCCCCTTATGCGATCGGCCTTCGCCTCAGCGATCTCGCCTCGCGCGAATTAGCTGAACCGGAAACACTGGACGCCTTCCAACGCTGGCTCGACCAGAACCAGTGTTACGTTTTTACGATCAATGGATTTCCCTATGGCCAATTTCATGGCCGCCGCGTCAAGGAACAGGTTTACGTGCCTGACTGGACAACGGGCGAACGTCTCGAGTACACCGTCCGGCTCTTCGATCTGCTCGTCCGACTGGTCCCGCCTGGGGTCGAAGGAAGCGTGAGCACAGTCCCCTGTTCCTTTAAGGAGTTCATCACCACCGAGGCTCAGCGCCGGCAGATGCGCGCCCAACTCTGGCGCTGCGTCGAGCGAATCGCGGAGCTCAGCGAACGCTCGGGCAAGCTCCTGCATTTGGGACTGGAACCAGAGCCGCTCTGCTCGCTGGAGACAAGCGAAGAGACCGTCCGCTTCTTCGAGGAAATGCGGGCGGACCGTCCTGGAGATCCCCGACTCGACCGGCACCTCGGGGTCAATTACGACACCTGCCATCTGGCAGTGGAATTCGAAGAACCCGGTGATGTCGTGGCTCGCTTCCGGGAGCACGGCATCAAGATCAGCAAACTCCACTTCAGCTCGGCGCTCAAAGTGCGTCCGACGCCCGAGGTGCGCGGCGCCCTCGCGGCCTTTGCCGATGACATCTACTTTCATCAGGTGGTGGCTCGGGCCACCGACGGGTCGCTGACCCGCTATCGCGACCTCGATGTCGCGCTCGCGGCCGCGGCCGGCCCGAATCCTCCGACGGCCGAGGAATGGCGCATTCATTTTCACATCCCGCTGCACAGCCGACCGACGGCCCTGTTTGACAATACTTCCGACCACCTGCTCGGGGTCATGGATCTTCTGCGGGCGGACCCGAGCCTTTGTTCGCACCTGGAGATGGAAACTTACACCTGGGAAGTGATGCCGCCGGACCTGAAAAATCGAAGCGTCGTGGATCAACTGGTGGCCGAGTACCGCTGGTGCCTGGCGCAACTGGCGGCGCGAGGTTTCCAACCGTTGGCCTAGGCCGTGTCAATGCCGTCGGAATTGGAGAGCACACGCGCCCTCGCGTGTTCCGACCGGCCTGTCTGCCGAACAGGCAGGCGCCTCGCCGATCGGCTCGCCGGCATCATGGGCTCGCTCAACATTGACTCGTCGGAGCGCGCCGATGGAGTCGGCGAGGGCGCCGGCCGCCGCCCGCGAAGGCGCGCGCGCTCCCCATTGCGACGGAATGCTGGCGGCGAGGCCGGACCTTCCTCGTATTGCATTTTTTCGTCGTCCTGATTTGCTCATTGACACATGTTGCCAGCAAAGACCGCCCCCGGCAGAAAACTCCGCACCTTGTTGATCTTGGGGCGGGTTTCCAATTTGCCCACGATCTGGTCGAACTGCCTGGCCGGCTGGCTTCTCGGCGGCGGCGGTTCACTCCTCGGATTCGTGGTACTGGGACTGGGCGCCACCTGCATTTACGTCGGCGGCATGTATCTGAACGACGCCTTCGACGCCAATTTCGACCGGCAGCATCGACAAGAACGTCCCATCCCCGCGGGGGCCATCAGCCGACGTGAAGTCTGGGCCTGGGGATTCTTCTGGTTGGCCATCGGCGCGATGGGTCTCTTCACGATGGGCCGATCCACGGTTATCCTGACCGTCCTGCTGATCGGCGCCATACTGCTCTACGACGCCGTCCACAAAATGATCGCCTTCTCACCGGTGCTGATGGCGTTCTGCCGCTTCGTGCTTTACCTGGTCGCCGCCTCGACCGCCCAGCATGGCGTCACCGGTCTGGCGCTGTGGAGCGCCCTGGTTCTGGCGGCCTATGTCGTGGGCTTGAGTTCCTTGGCGCGCAAGGAAAGCGTCCACGGCGTCCTTCACGCGTGGCCCTGTTACTTGCTGGGCGCCCCCATCCTGCTGGCCCTCGTGGCCAACGCTGGAACCTACTGGAATCGGGCCGTGCTGCTGGCCGTGATCTTCAGCCTTTGGGTTCTTCGCTGCCTCCGTCACACGTTTTGGTCAAGCGCGCCCCAGGTCGGCCGAACCGTCTCCGGCCTGCTCGCCGGCATCGTGCTCGTCGATCTCCTGGCCGTGGCCGGCGGGACCCTCTTCAGCGGGCTTCTCTTGCTCCTGCTTTTCGCGGCCGCTCTGGTCTTCCAACGCTTCATTCCCGCCACCTGAAGGCCCTCGTTCCGCACACCGGTGCGGGCTGAGCGTGATTAGTGGGCGGTAGCGCACGCCTCCTGCGTGCTGGTTTTGGCGGCATCCTGCCGCCCTGAGCAGGATGCTCGCAGAACCAGCAACCAGGGATGGCTCCGTTCCGGAAAAATGGGAAATGCGCACCTCGACCGGCGCAAGCGAGCTGTGGCGGGCACCGCGCTCGCGGAACTCGCTTGCGCCCGGCTAATGTAGGGAGTTCCTTCGGCACACTCACCCGAAACTTCCATGGACTTTCCCAATTTTCGATCCCCTGGACGTCCTGCCACTTCCAACAAATTCGAGATGCGCCGCCTCGGGGTCGCCATCAAGAGATAGCATGGACAGAGGACGCGCCGGCGCTTAGATTTCCCGGGGGTGAGTGCGACTTGGCTCATCTCCATTCCGACAGTTGTCGGATTATCGGATGACCGCTGAATTCAATGCCTCTCTCTATGCCCGACCGTAACTTCGTGACCTTGACCGACGCGGACGGCAGTCTGGCCGTCATTGCCCCTCGACTCGGCGCTTGGCTCTTGCGCTACGCCCGCCCCATCGCGCCCCACGGGCTGGTCGAAGCGATCCATTGCTCACAGCCGGTGATCGACCGTTACCCTCGCGAAATGTACGCCGGCAATCCGATTCTCTTTCCTCTCGTCAGCTTCAATCGGGTCGGCGACCAAGAACATCACTACGAATGGAACGGACAAATCCACGAGATGCCGCAGCACGGATTTGCCCGTCGCTCGCCATGGGACATCGTGGACTGTTCCGCGACCAGTCTGAGCATGGAGCTCGCCGACTCCGACGCGACCCGATCCAATTATCCCTTTGCCTTCCGCCATCGCGTCACGTATCGGCTCGCCCAAGGAAGACTGCATTGGGAACAAGTCATCGAAAATCGGTCCCCCGAACCGATGCCATTCGCGAGCGGGTTTCATCCCTATTTCTCCGTGCCATTGACCGCGAAGGGCCAGCGTGGCGGGTGTTTTGTTGAGATCCCGGAAGCGAAGCGCCTGTTCCAACAGGGGCGGGCAGATTCATTCACGCCCAAGCCGTTTCCCGCGCAAAACTGGAGTGTGCAGGAAGACGTCTCCGGAACGATGTTCCTGTCGCATCTGAAGAAACAGGAGTTGATCCTGATTGACCCGGCCAGCGAACTGGAAGTGGTCTTCAACTTTGAAGAGGCCCCGCAACACCGTTTCGTCGCCGTCTGGGCCAAAACGCCGGAGGAACCGTACTACTGTTTGGAGCCGTGGACGGCCCTGCCGAACTCCTTCAGTCGGGCGAAGGATCGTGAGCTCATTCTTCTGGAACCGCAAAAGACGTTTCGCGCCGCCATGTGGCTGGAAATGCGCCGCATGTCGTAACGGCATCGCTCGCGGGAATCCAGATCTTTCAAATTTAGACGAGGCGCTTACCCTCTCCGTGAACCGCCGGTGGGATGAGACTTCGTCGAGCCCTGGAATCTTCTCTGGAAAAGCAGCCCTCCACCGCAACCGCAGTCCGACTGACAGTTTGGTTTCTTCCTCCTCAAGAGGCGAACGATCATGATGCCCACCGTGGCCGCAACGACCGCCGGCGCCGCCCAAGATTGCCAGTCGGCTGACATATCAGAACCCGAGCAGCCGGCCGCCCTGATAGATGAGCAAGCTCGCCCCATAGGCCGTCCCGGTCATGTAGAACACCTGGAAGAGCGGCCAGCGCCAGCCATTGGTTTCGCGCCGCACGACCGCGATCGTACTGATGCATTGCATGGCCAGCACGTAAAACACCATCACCGACACACAGGTCAGGGGAGTGAAGATCGGCGTGCCATCCGGCCATTTCTCCGCCAACATCGCCGAACTCAGAGGCCGGGTGACATCATCCGTCTGTTCGACGTTGTAAACGATCGACATCGTGCTGACGAAAACCTCCCGCGCGGCGAACGATCCGACCAATCCGATCCCGATTTTCCAGTCGAACCCGAGCGGTCGAATCAGCGGTTCCAAGGCCTGGCCCACGTGGCCGGCGTAACTCTGCGCCAGTTGCGCCGACGCAGATTCCGCATTCGACTTGGGATAGGTCGAAAGAAACCACAGCACGATGGACAAGCCGAGAATCACCGTGCCCGCGCGCTTCACGAAGAGCTGGGATCGTCCGATCATCTGCAGAATGACAGACGCGAGGGATGGTCTTCGATAGGGCGGCAATTCCATGATCAAGACCGGTGTTTCACCCCGCATCAGAGTCTTCTTGAAGAGCCAGGCAAAAAAGAACGCGGCCCCGGTGCCCAGAGCATACAAGCCCATCATGATGCCCGATTTCTGAAACGCGCTCACCTTCTCGGGCGGGAGCAAGATCGCAATCATCAAAGTGTAAACCGGCAACCGCGCTGAACAGCTCATCAGAGGCGCCACCAGAATCGTCACCAGCCGGTCCTTGGGATTCTCAATGGTCCGGGTGGCCATGATGCCCGGAATGGCGCACGCGTAGGAACTCAACAGCGGAATGAAGGACTTGCCGTGCAGCCCCACCCGGCTCATGACCCGGTCCATGATGAACGCCGCCCGCGCCATGTAGCCCGTGTCTTCGAGCAGACCGATGAAGAAAAACAGAATGAGAATCTGCGGCAAAAACACCAGCACACCACCCACCCCGGCGAGCGCGCCATCCGTGACCAAGTCCCGCAGATCGCCCGGTGCCATCGCGTGCTTGATGGCCTTGCCCAAAGCATCAAACCCGGAATTGATCCAGTCCATCGGGTAGGTCGCCAGGGTGAAGATGGAGAAAAACATCAAAGCCATCAGGCCGAGAAAGACGACCCATCCCCAAACCGGATGAGTCGTGACCGCATCCAGCCGGTCCGAGTAGTCTTGAAAATCCTCATCCCTGGCCTGAGCAACCTTCTCACACACGCCTTGAATATATTGGTAACGACTATTGACGATCGCCTCGTGGCAGTCGAATCCCTGCAGTTGGAACCGCTCCCGAAGCTGCCTCTGCAACTGCTGGCACTCCGCCGGCAATTCGCCGTCACGCTCCGCGCTTTCACCGGTCAACGCCAGGATGGTCAGAGGGAAAATCTGCCACCGTTCGGTCGGCCGGCTTTTAGACAAACAGCCCGCGAACTCCTCGACCGCGGATTCCATCGCCTTGGGCAACCGCCAGCAACGCGCGGGTCGCGCCAGCTCGGCCAGGCTCATGGCGCGGCGCAGCTCGGACAGACCGACCTTCTCATGGGCCTGACACGGGATCACCGGCACACCGAGCTCGCGAGACAGCGCTTCCGTATCGATGGTCAGGCCTTTGGCCTGGGCCAAATCCATCATGTTCAAGGCCACAATCGTCGGCAACCCCAGATCCAAAACTTGGGTGAGCAGGAAAAGATTGCGCTCCAGGTTGCTGGCATCGATGACGCACACGACTCGGTCGGGCCGAGGAGTGTCCGACACCCGGCCCAGAAGGACGTCGCGGGTGATGGCTTCATCGGGCGACCGCGGCGACAAGCTGTAGGCGCCCGGAAGATCGATCAGTTGCATGGGCTGTCCATGCAAGGAGAAGCACTCCCCCACTTTCTTCTCGACCGTGACGCCCGGATAATTCCCCACCTTCTGCCGCATGCCCGTCAAGGCATTGAACAACGTGGACTTGCCGCAGTTGGGATTCCCGACCAACGCGAATACGTTGGTGCGCACGGACGGCGGAGCTGTGGGGGAGACGGTCATAAACTCGGCATCATGCCAGGAAAGGCCATCTCCGCCTCACCCGGAACAGATCACTTCAATCTGGTCGGCCTGATGTCGTCGGAGGGAAAGATTGTAGCCGCGAACCTTGATCTCGACCGGATCACCCAGCGGAGCCCAGCGAATCAACCTAATCCTGGTGCCCGGAAGCAGACCCATCTCGCGCAATCGCGCCGCCTCCTTGCAGAGAGGGCTGAATCCCCGGATCTCAGCCTCGCTCCCGGTCGGGACCTCGGACAGCGTCTTGACCGAACTCATGCTAGGGGTGCCACCGGCTCCCACGGCACTTGCTGGACGATGATGTCCTTGGCCAGGCTCCGACTCAGCGCGACGCGCGATCCGCAGACGCTGCAAATGAGGGCGCCGTTATCCGCGAGTTTGCGGACTTCCGCCAGCTCGCAAAAGCCCATTTCGCGCAGTCGCTGGCAGATCGCTGCCTGCCCTTTCAAACCGTGGACCCTGAGCTTCGAGCCCACCCGGGCTTCGCAAAGGTCCAGCAAGTTCTTCTCTTCGGATAACCGGTCGCTGTTCACTCGCCCAATGAACACTAGTTGAGACTGAGTTTCAACCGTTAATTC
>CAYHFE010000239.1:0-10610 GCA_964355375.1 uncultured Verrucomicrobiota bacterium | reverse complement strand
GCGAACGAAGTCGGTTGAAGATGACTCAAACCACAGCAGTTCTCATTTCGACAAGTATGTAGTCCCGGCTTCAGCCGGTCGCCCCGTGAAAACCGGCTGAAGCCGGAACTACATGCGTGGAACGGACAGTGTCCTGGGTCAAAATGAGAACTGCTTCGCGCAAACCAGTTGCGGTCGGGACCGCTGACGGCTAGCGTCCTCAGAAATAACGGAAACAACAATTATAGCGGAGGTTTGATATGACGCGTGCCATGGCATTCGGTCTCTCGGCGATACTTTGGGCGGGTTTGGCTCTGAGAATGTCGGCCAGTCAGGTGACGTTTCAAGTGAACATGGAGATCCAAACGGCTCTGAACCGATTCAACTCAGCGACCGACATCGTGGAAGTCCGCGGCTCGTTCAATGGCTGGGGTGGTGGGTTTTCTCTCGCCAACAGTCCGGAGAACAAGAACATGTTTCTGGGCACCTTTGACGACACGATCGATAGTCCCGGAACCGCGCTTGAATACAAGTTTGTCATCGGCAATCCGGCCGGAGATCTGACCTGGGAGAGCATCAACAACCGAACGTTTGCGCTGGAAACCACCGATCAGAAACTACCGATCGTCTTCTTCAACAACTTGGCGGTGAATCCGGGGACGGGCATTCCGGTCACCTATCAAGTCAACATGGCGATACAGATTGCGACCGGGGCGTTCAATCCCGGAACGGACGTCGTCGAAGCCAGAGGACCATTCAATAACTGGGGTGGGGGATTCACCCTCAAGAGCAGTCCGGGCAACACCAATATCTACTCGGGCACGGTCAACGAGAAGACCAGCACTCCGGGCAGTCTGGTTCCCCATAAGTTCGTCATCGTGACGTCGGCTGGGACGGTCGTTTGGGAAAACGGCAACAACCGCACCTTCACCCTCGCCGCCGCCGCGCAGGCGCTGCCCGCGGTCTATTTTAACAATCAAACTCCCAGCGACCCGGGCTCAATAAAAATCGGTCGGTTGCCGGGCGGAAAGGTCAGCGTTTCCTGGGACGGCCGCCCCGGCGTTTATCTCCAGCGCACCACCGTTCTGAATGGCCCCGCTTGGCAGGACGTCCTCGGAACGGACGGCCAAAGCACGGCGGAATTCGCGGTCGGCGCCGCAGCCCTCTTCTTTCGGTTGGCGAGCCTGAGTCTGTGATCGGTCATTCTCATTCTGGCCCGTCTGGAGTTCCGGCTTGAGCCGGTTTTTGCGTGGCGATCGGCGCAAGCCGGGACTCCATGCTTGCCAAAGTGAGAATTGCTTCGCGGCAGGCCCGTGATGCCACTTGCACGGAAGACCCTCGGACCTTAAGCTCATCGGCAGATCCCGAAAACTTATCGCTCCTTCAGACGACACGACAAGACATCCCATGAAAAGAACATTGATCAGAAATAGCATTCTGTTTTGCACCACGGCCTGGCTGTCGGGCTCAGTCCTCGCGGCCGATTCCGGTCCCAAGGACGACGTCACCAACGCCGCCAAAAAGCTCGCGGATAAGGCCAACTACAGTTGGAAGACCACGGTCGTGGTTCCGGAGGGCTCGCAATTTCGTCCGGGTCCCACCGAGGGCAAGACCGAGAAGGATGGTTTCACCCATGTTTCGATGAGCTTTGGCGACAACACCACGCAAGCGTTGATCAAGGGCGAAAAGGCGGCCGTGACCAATCCCGACGGCGCTTGGCAATCGATCGCTGAGTTTGACAGCGAGGGTCCCGGGCGCTTCCTCGGAATGATGGTTCGGAATATGAAGACGCCGGCCCCTCAGGCCCTCGAGCTCGTCGCCGCCGCCCAAGAATTGAAAAAGGACGGTGACACCTATGCCGGCGGCCTGACCGAAGAGGGCGTGAAAAACCTGATGCGCTTCCGACGCGGGGGCGGGGAGGCTCCGAACGTCAGCAATCCGAAAGGCTCTGTCAAATTCTGGATCAAGGACGGTGTGCTCTCGAAATATGAATTCAAGGTCCAAGGCAAAATGAAGTTCAATGACAATGAGTTTGACGTCGATCGCGCGACGACGGTCGAGATCAAGGACATCGGCACGACCAAGATCACGGTGCCGGACGAAGCGAAGAAGAAGGCGGCCTAGCTTCGAACGATTCAACCCGGTGCTGCCCGGCGACGCGCGCGCATCCCGACCGGATGCGCGCGTTTGTTTTGGGGCGGAACCTTGCGGCAGCGCGAGCCGCCCATGCTTTCCCGAAGCCAGCCGCGCTGCTTTATTGGCTTGCACTGCGCGGGTTCTTCCAAGGACTATCCGGCGCGTTCACCATGTATTTGCCGGCACCAGTATGACCACGAGCTCGACCGGCGCGGCGGCTCCCTTGGATCGCGCCCGGCGCAAGGCGTGGCTTCGCCTGCTGCCGCTCCTCTTCCTCTGTTACGTCATCGCCTATGTGGATCGAACCAATGTCTCGATCGCGAAGCTGACGATGACCAGCACGCTGGCCGGCTTCACCAACGACGTGATCGGTTTCGGCGCCGGGATGTTCTTTATCGGGTACTTTCTCCTCGAGATTCCCGGCACGCTCATCGTGGAGAAATGGAGCGCGCGCAAATGGATTTGTCGCATCATGATTTCCTGGGGCTTCATGGCCGCGCTCACCGCGTTGGTGAAAACGCCGTCGCAGTTCTATGTCGTGCGCTTCTTTCTCGGTTTGGCGGAAGCCGGGTTTTTCCCGGGAGTGATCGTTTATCTGACCCATTGGTTTCCCACGCGCGACCGGGCGCGAGCGCTGGCTGGGTTCATGGTCGCCACGCCGGTGGCGCAGATCGTCAGTCCCAAAATCTCAAACGCGCTGCTCAAAATCGGGGCGACCGAGACGATCGATGGAGTGGTTGTGCATCATCCGTTGCTCCTCGGTCTCGAAGGCTGGCAATGGATTTATATCGCTTGGGGCGTGCCGGCGGTGATCTTGGGCGTGATGGTCCTGTATGGGTTGACCGATCGACCGCGTCAGGCGCGGTGGCTCTCGGCGGAGGAACGGGACGCCCTGGAGCAGGAGCTGGAAAGGGAAAAGCAAGTGGTGCGCTCGCGCGGTCGGCGCATGGGTGTGCTCGAGGCGTTGGGCCATCCGAAAGTCCTGCTCCTGGCCTTGGCCTATTTCTGCATCGTCACCGGCAGCTATGGGGTCGAATTCTTCATGCCGAGCATTCTGCGGCGGTGGTATAACCTCAAGTTTGACACCTTGACCTGGCTGATCATTCTGCCGCCTCTTTTGGCGCTGCTTGGCCAGATTTTCGTGGGGTGGAATTCCGATCGGACGCAGGAGCGGCGTTGGCATGTGGTCGCGCCGATCGCGCTGGGAGCGCTGGCCTTGGCGGCCACGCCGGCCACGCAGGGGCATTTGAGCCTGACCGTGATCTGCTTCATGCTGGCTTTTGTCGGTTTCAAAGCCTACTTGCCGGTCTTCTGGACGTTGCCGAGCCTTTTCATGACCGAGGCGGCGGCGGCCGGCAGCATCGGCTTGATCAACTCGGTCGGGAACCTGGGCGGATTCCTCGGGCCGTTCCTCCTGGGCAAAATTGAGACGTTGACCGGATCGTTTGTGAGCGGGCTTTATTGTCTCTGTGTGTCGATGATTCTCTCGGCGACCATTCTGTTCTGCCTCGGTTTGGGACGGAAGGGAACGCACTGAAAAGCCGTCGAAGTTTTGTCCTGTTTCTCTATGTGGAAAGCCTTGCGCAGAATTAGCCTGACCCAATGGATCATGATTTCCATGGTGGCGGGGGTCTTGGTGGGGTGGTTGTTTCCGGAGTGGTCGCAAAATGTTCGAGTGGCGTCGAACGTCTTCCTTCGCATGATCAAGTGCCTGATCGTGCCCTTGGTTTTCGGCACGCTCGTCGTCGGCATCGCCGGGCATAGTGACGACTTGAAGGCGATGGGCCGGCTGGCGTTCAAATCCATCATTTATTTTGAAATCGTCACCACCTTCGCCTTGGTCATCGGGCTGGCGGCCGTCAATCTGACCCGCCCCGGCGTGGGCATTTCGCTCCCGGCCGCGAGCAAGGAGGCCGGTCAGATTTCAGCGCAAAAAATCACCCTGGCGGGAATCATTGAGCACATCGTTCCGAGAAGCTTCTTTGAGGCAGCGGCGGCCAATGACGTCCTGCAAGTGGTCTTCTTTGCCGTCCTGTTTGCGGTGGCCTTGACCCAAGTGACGGGGAAACCTCGCGAGACGATGGTCGGGTTCTGTGAGTCGCTGACCGAGGTCATGTTCAAGTTTGTCGGCGTGGTCATGAAATTCGCGCCCCTGGGCATCGGCGCGGCCATGGCCTACACGGTGGGCCACAGCGGGCTGGGCGTGCTCTTGAATCTAGGGGGGCTCATTCTGACCCTTTATGCCGCGCTGGCGGTGTTCTGCCTGGCGGTGCTTCTGCCCGTGGCCGTCTGGGCGAGGATCCCGGTCGGGCGATTCCTCCGCACCATTCGCGATCCCGCTCTGTTGGCGTTCTCGACCACCTCCTCGGACGCGGCGTTGCCCGATGCCATGAAAGGGATGATTGCGTTCGGAGTGCCCAAACGCATCGTCTCTTTCGTCATGCCGCTGGGTTACTCGTTCAACCTTGACGGATCCACCCTGCATCTGGCGGTGGCCTCCATTTTCGTGGCGCAGGCGGCCGGGGTCGATCTTTCCTGGTCTCAACAACTCACCATGATGCTCACGCTCATGCTGACCAGCAAAGGCATGGCCGGCGTGCCGCGCGCCTCACAGGTGATCCTGGCCGGAACCTTGGTGACATTTGACCTGCCGCTCGAAGGGGTGGTTTTGATTATGGGAGTGGACGAATTGATGGACATGGCGCGAACGACCGTGAATCTCGTGGGCAATTGCCTGGCCACGGCGGTCATGGCTCGGTGGGAAGGGGCGTTGCAGGAGCCGGCCACTTCGAGCGAACCGCCGCCTTAGCCCGCCACTGATGCGGTTGGTTCATTCCCCAAGGGCGGTCGATTCCCCACACGGCGAGAGCCGAAAAGCCCGACCTTTTCTTCGATGTCGTGAAGTCGGTGAAAGGAGCGGAACAAGTCTATGGTTTGACCTTTCATCCCGGATTTCCAACGAACCGATGGGTCTATGTCTGTTACGTCCTGAAGTCGGATTTGCCCGACGGTTCCCGAGTCTCTCGTTTCAAGGTCGGGGATTCGAATCCACCCCGGGTTGATCCGGCGAGTGAACTGATCCTCATCACCTGGCTTTCGGGCGGACACAATGGAGGTTGTCTCAAGTTCGGCCACGATGGCTATCTCTACATTTCGACGGGTGACGCCGCCGCGCCGAATCCGCCCGATCCGTTCCAAACCGGCCAGGATAACGGTGATTTGCTCTCCTCGATTCTTCGTCTTGACGTGGATCAGACGGAACCCGGGAGGAACTACCGCATTCCCACGGACAATCCCTTTGTCAAGATGAGCGGCAGCAGGCCGGAGATTTGGGCCTACGGGTTCCGCAATCCCTGGCGGATGAGCATCGATCGCAAATCGGGCGACCTCTGGGTGGGAGATGTCGGATGGGAATTGTGGGAGATGATCTGTCGGGTGGAACGGGGCGGAAACTACGGCTGGAGCATTGTGGAAGGACCGCAATCCGTGAACCCCGAGTGGAAACGCGGTCCGACGCCCATCCTGCCGCCGGTCAAAGCGCATCCCCATACAGAAGCCGCTTCCATCACCGGCGGCTAACTTCGAATATTTTCACACCTCGGGTTTTTCGATCAATCCTTGGACGAGCGCGCGCGGCCCCGGTTGGTCAATCCTTACGAGAGTTCGACCGATTCGACGGAGCTCAAACCCACCGACGTGGGCACGATCGCGGCTCGGCCCGCTCCCCACCTCGGGGGCGCGGGCGAACCGAACGCGGCCGGGCTCGACGCGAACCAGTTGAATGAGCGCGCCCGCTCCTGGCTTCACATCAATTGCGCGCATTGCCACCGGGAAGGCGCGGGCGGTGCGGTCGTGTCTCACTTTGATTACGAGTCGAAGGTCCCCGAAATGAAAGCGATGGGCCGGATCCCGTCGCAAGGCGCTTTCGGTTTGGTCGGCGCCCACGTCCTCACCCCGGGCGATCCGGAAAGTTCCGTCGTGTACTTTCGCATCCTCACCACCGGCCAAGGCCGCATGCCGCACCTCGGATCGCGATTGGTGGACGTCCCGGGAGCCCGCGTCATCCACGATTGGATTCGGCACTTGCCCAAGGAATGGTCCGAGGACCAGGCGGAGAACGCGGCCGCGGACCAACTGCGGATCGAGAACGCCGGCGCCGCGCAACGGGTGCGGAGTGCGGCGCTGGATGATCCCGCGCCCATCGATCGTTTGCTCTCGTCGGTCAATGGGGCGTTGGCTTTGGTGAGCACCCTGGATCAGAGGGCGGGCCGTGCAGCGGAGGCTGTGGCAGACCAAGCGGCCAGCCATCCCGTTTCGTCGGTGCGCGATCTTTTCGAGCGTTTCTTGCCCGAAGAAAAGCGGCCCAAGAAACTAGGCTCGATGATCAAGCCGGAGGCGATTCTGGCGTTGTCAGGCGACGCCGCGCGCGGACGGCAACTCTTTTTCCAGGAAGGGGTGCAATGCTCGCGCTGCCATCGCATTCAGGGCGAGGGAACCGATTTCGGCCCGGACTTGAGCCGGATCGGCCAGAAATACAGTCCACCCCAGATTCTGGAGAACATTCTCTTCCCGTCAAAAACCATTGAGCCGAACTTCATCAGTTACTCGATCGAAACGAAGGATGACCTGGCGCATTCCGGTTTTATCGTCCGGCGAACAGCCGAGGAGATCGTCTTGAAGGATGCCACGACCCAGGGAATCCCGATTCCCTTGGGCAAGGTCAAGGTTCTGCGGGTGCAATCAATTTCGGTCATGCCAGAGCTGCTCCTCCAGGCACTCACGGCACAGAACGTCGCCGATCTCCTGGCTTACCTCAGTCGGCTGCGCTGAGGGGCTTCTAAAGATTGGAGCGGGAGAGGGGCGAACCGATTGACCAAGCCTTCCGCTGGTGCAGGCGGTTCGAGTGGCCGCCCGGGTCAAAAATCATGGCCCTTTGACCAACAGGCGTCGGGCCAGGCTCCATCCCGCCCGTGGGACGATTACGCCTTCTTCTCGCTGGTCAACTCGGTCTTGACCTCGGCAATGAGTTGCTCGAGTCGTCGGCCGTACTCGACGTAATTCTTCCGCATCGCTTCTTCGTTGTTCGCCTGAGCGGGAGTGTCGTGGAACACCACCACCATGTGCGGTTCGATGGAAATGCCGGCGTCGTAGCCGCGGGCGAAGGCATCTTTGAGAATGTCCCGCACCCGGCCCTGGCCTTCGCCGGGCCAATTATAGTCCGCGTCGTTTTTCACCGGATTCCAGGTGGCGTCCTTGATGTGAAGATGAGCGGTGTGATCGCGGAGATGGGTCCAGAATTCCCAAGGATCTTGCTTCGGCCAGGGTTTCGCTTGCGCGCGGTCGGGATTGAAGATCGGGTTGGCTGTGTCAAAAACCCATTTCAGTCCCGGCACTTTATCGAGCAATTCCAGAGCGTGCTGCCAGCTCATGCCGCCGTAGTTCATACAGTTTTCGTGCACGGGCTGCAGGCCGGCGTCGAGGAATCGTTGGGTCACCTCACGGACGCGCTCGAAGACCACCGGCGGGATCTTGAAATCGTCGTCCTTCGGTTTGAAGCTCATGACGCGGATGAATTTCGTGCCGAGGCGTTGCATGCGCGGAATGGCGCGCCGGACTTCGGCGAGGGTGACGTCAAATGGGGTTTCGATCGTTTTGGCCCAATTCATGATCGTGGAGCCGAAACAATAGATGCCGAGACCTTGATCTCCGAGCTTGCGCTCGACGACCGTGAAGGCGTCGTCCGGAATTTCATGAAGGTTCGCCTTCGGGAAGCCCGGCACTGCCACGCCGCGCATTTCGAGGTGTTTCCAGCTCAGTTCGAGCGTGGCCTGAATCTGTCCGTCAATCGAGTGGGCGCCTTCATCGCCGATGCCAGTGAGAATCATATCGTGAAAGGAGTTGGGGAATGCGCGGGGCGGGTGCGGGGGTTAGCGGCTGAAGGATTTCGTGAAATCTTCGGCCGCGGCCTGAGTGGTTTTCTTCTCAAAGCGGGATTCCGCGATGAGTTGATTCAGCTTCGTTTCATAGGCGGCGCCATCCAGGGGAAGCTCCACCGTTTGACCGATCAGGGACGAGTAGAGGATGGCGTTGGCGAGCTCCACGGACCAGGTGCCTTCCGCCGCCGGGGCGATCAGGGGAACGCCCTCCAGGATGGCATCGACAAAGTTCTGCGTGATGTCCTGATGGGCGCCTCCGGAAGTGTCGGTCGGAATTTCGACGTTCCAGATATCGGGGCGCGCGAATCCCGCTTTCGAGGACTTGCTGAATTCGAGCATGGAGACTTCGTTGCGGGTGAAGGAGACCTTGCCCTGCTCCAGCACGAGCTTGCCCCGCTCGCCGGCGATCTCGAGCCGGTTCGTGCCCGGCGCTTCTCCCGTGGAGGTGACAAATACGCCGGTGGCGCCGGAGGGAAATTCGAGGAAGGCGCTGACGTTGTCCTCGACTTCGATGTCGTGAAATCGTCCCAATTGACAGAAACCACGGACCCGGGAAGGCCGGCCGCAGAACCATTGCAGCAGGTCCAGATTGTGCGGACATTGGTTAAGGAGAACTCCGCCCCCTTCGCCCTTCCAGGTCGCCCGCCAGCCGCCGCTGCCGTAATAGGCTTCGGTCCGGAACCAGTCCGTGACGATCCAGTTGACCCGGACGAGCCGTCCCAAATCGCCCTGATCGATCAGCCGTTTGATCCGGCGATTTTTCGACTCCGTCCGGGATTGGAACATGGCGGCGAAAATCAGCTTCGGATTGGTGTGCGCGGCGAGGAGTCGTTCGCAGTCCGCCTTGTGGACGGAGATGGGCTTTTCCACCAGGACGTGAAGGCCGTGCTGCAGCGCTTCGATTCCAATCGTCGTGTGCAGAAAATGGGGGGTGGCGATGATGATGGCGTCGATTTCTCCCGAGCGAATCATCTGGCTCGAATCGGCGTAGGTCTTGAGTTGTTGGTAACGCTCGAGATTGGCGGGAATCGCGTCGCTCACCGCCGTGAGCAGGGCGCGGTTGATTTTGGAGTTGAGGAGGTAATCGGCGTGAAATCGGCCCATGTTTCCCATGCCAGCGATGCCCAGGCGAACTTGTTTCATGTGAGTCTTTTGTTGAAACCGAATCGATTGACGGCGAATTATCGCCGCCTCGGAAAATGCGTGGCAAGCTCTTTCTGTTCGGGCGCGCCCACCCGCGCGGGTTCAAGGCCAGAGCCACGTCAGGAGCGGCGCGCACGCCAGGCTCGGCAGATAGTCAGCCAACGGGACTTTTTTCAGCTCCAAAATGATCAGCGCGATCGAACAGATGAGCAAGCCGCCGGTCGCGCTGACCGAATCGAGCAATGCATGATCGCGCAGGAATGGTTCCAGCGCTTGGGCGCAAAGGGTGATCGTCCCTTGGTAAGCCAGGACCGGAATGGCCGAGAGAAGCACCCCCCATCCGAACGTCCTGGTGAAGGCTATCGTGGCCAGACCATCCATGAGCGCCTTGATCGCGAGGGTCTTGAAATTCCCGGTCATTCCATCTTGCAGCGCCCCCAGCACAGCCATCGGACTGACGCAGAAGAGCAAGGAACAGGTGACGAATCCGTCGCTGGTTCGGGATGGCCCCGGGACGCCCTTCGCGGAGAGGCGCTGCCGAGCCCACTGCCCGAGGCCGTTCAGGCGCTTCTGCAATCGGAGCAACTTTCCGATCAGGTTTCCCAGAATGAGGGCCAGCGCGGCCACGATGAGTTGCCGCAGAATCTGCGCGAACGAGCCGTTGATCGCCGCCCAGCTCGTGCTCAAGCCGACATAGACACAGAAAACTCCGAGGCCCACCTTGATTCGGGATTGATAGGCCGGAGAAAGCTCGCGGACGGTGCTCAGGCCCACGGCGCCGCCCGCCAGGATGGCGCCGAAGTTGATCATCGTTCCCACCATGCAAAATCATCGTTGCAATTGTTTCGGGCCGCAGGCAAGTTCTTTGCATCGGTTCGGGGCGTAGCGTAGCCTGGTAGCGCGCGTGTTTCGGGTACACGAGGTCGTGAGTTCAAATCTCACCGCCCCGACCATCTTTTGTTGGGCTTTTTGAGGAAAAGCTGGCTTCCGTCCCGGAATCCCAACACCGCTGCTCCCCTCGGCAAGACACGCCTCACCGTTCCCGCGGCCATCCCGCGCAGCTCGATCATTGGCGGTCATGCGCCGCAACGCGTCGAGGCTCAATCGAGGGGTCAGGCCGGACTGGGTCATTTAATAATTTCCAGGGCGAGCGAGAAAACCTTCTCCCGGTGTTTGCCAATAACCGCGCTGAATCCTCCGCTCTGAACGTTTTCATAGCACGCGGCCAACGCCAGCGTGTTCTTCAGGACCGGCAGCCCGAGATCCTGAGCCATTTCCGTTTCGTCCTGCCGTCCGACGAGCGTGCCTTGCCGCACCTTGTTGAAAAGGATCATCGCCTTCGCCTCGGGCTTCATGTATTTCCCCTGATCCTCGCCTAATTTTCTAAAACCCCGAAAAAAGTAAATAGAATGGCGG
>CAYHFE010000238.1:5747-10658 GCA_964355375.1 uncultured Verrucomicrobiota bacterium | reverse complement strand
CCGACCGGTGCAGCCGGGACGGCCGCGCTCCCCACTCAAACAACCACGGTTCAGGAAAAGAAAAGGCGGGTCTTGAGATGCCACACGGTTACATCCCAAGAACCCGCCGCCCTTCGATTCCGAAGGAGATCCCTTTCTTATTGCCGCAGGCGATAGAATTTGCGCGGCGTCGAGGGCGTGATCGTCTGGGGGCTCGCGCCGGTCAGATCATTCCAGGGACCGGTGATGTTGTCCGCCGCCTGCAGGGTGCCCGGGCCGGTCCACGACACGACCACGTTATTTCCCTGCCGGCTCGCGTTGACCGTGGGGCCGGCGGCGCCGCCGCCGCCGTAGATTCCGAAGTCATCAATGCCCCACCACCAACTGCCGGTTCCAGCTTGGACGAAGCGGAAGCGCACTTTCGCTTGATTGTCCGCGGCCGCGAGACGGAAACGTTCGTAGCGCAGAGACTCGACTTTGTCATCGTCAATTCGACCGCTGATGAAACCTCCAAGCGACTCGAACGGCTTCGCCAATACGAAATCACCGTATTTTCCAGCGGCGACTTGCTGGTTGGTCGCGGGGTCGATCATCTTGGCGATGTCGCTGGCGGTCTTTGTCAGAGTGGTGAGGGCGTCCACCAGACCATTGGTTCGAACGACGTCTCCGCCTGAAGCCTTGTCATCGATCATATAGGTGAGCGGCAGCCAGTTGGCACCGCCATCGACGGTGTATTCGAGAACGCCGATGCTGTCCTGGTTCTGCTTGTAATTGCTCCGGAATGCGAGGGTGACGTTATTTCGTCCACGCAAGTCGTATTCCGGGCTCAAGAGAACCTGGATTTGATTGCCGCCCCGATTGTCGGATTCAGCGTAAATGCTCTTGCCGTTGACGACGTTGGTATTCATTCGTCCGCCGCCGAAGGCTTCCAGAGTCGAAGACGGGACCACCACCCAATCCTTGTAGGTGTCTGAATTTGGATCGGCCGGATTGGCTCCGGCCGTCGCCGTGTCGGTCTGATTGGTCACGGTCCAGCCAGCGGGCACTCCAAAGTCCGCCGTGGTTTCGAAGGTTTCGAGATAGAGTGGGGCGGACGGAGCGGCGATCGTGAACGTCGCTGGAGCGGCAAAGTCGGACTTCACCCCGTTCTTGTCCTGATACTGGAGCGTGACGAAATAGGCTTGTCCCGGGAACAGACGCCCGGCCGGCACGCTGAGGGAAGTGGCGCCGACCGAGTTCGTGAGCGAGACGATCAGGTTGGTCATGCCAGTCGCGGCATTAAAGGTCCCGTCGCTGGAAATCTGCAGGACGGTTTGGGCATTGGCGTCGGCGGTCTGGATGCCAACGAAAGCCGATCCGGTGAAGGCCAAGGCCGGGTCGAGCAGGCTCGGGGCTCCCACCAACGTGATCTTGGGCGCGTCCGGCTTGGTGCGCGCGGGAGCGCTCGGGGCAATGGAATAAAGACCGACGTCATCCAGACCCCAGAACCAACTGGCGGTGCCTGCTTGAGTGAAGCGGATGCGCACCTTCGCCTGGTTGTCGGCGGCGGTCAGACGGAACCGTTCGAGGCGTTTCGATTCCAGGATATTGTCATTGACCCGGCCGCTAATGAACGGCCCGAGCGACTCAATCGGCTGGGCTTTGACGAAATCGCCATACTTGCCGGCCGCGACCCGGTCGCCGGTGGCCGGATCGCTGATCATCTTGGCGATATCGCCGGCGGTGGTGGTGAGTGTTTTGGCGGCATCGACCGTTCCGTCGGTTTTGACGAAGATATCCGGTTGATCAATCATGTAGAGGAGCGGGAGCCAGGTGGTCCCGCCGTTCACGGAGTACTCCAGGCCGCCGAAGCTGTCCTGGTTCTGTATGTAGTTGCTTTTGAAAACGAGCCAGACGTCGCTCTTGCTGCCGAGATTAAAGTCCGGGGTGGTGAGATACTGAATTTGGTTGCCGGTCCGAGTGTCGGATTCAGCGTAGATGCTCTTTCCGCTGATGACATTGGTGTTGTTGACCCGGTCCGCGCCGAACGAGGTCATATTCTCAAAGGTGGTGACCGCCCAGTTCAAATAGGTGTCGGAGCGGAGGTCGGCCGGATTCTCACCCACGCCAGCGCCATCGGTCTGATTCTCGACGGTCCAACTCTTCGGAACGGCACCCTCCGCCGTGGACTCAAAATCTTCGAAAACGATGGGCGCCGGCAGGGTGGCGGTGACCTTAAACGAGATCGGTTCAGCGAAATCCGAGGCGCCGCCCGATTGATCCTTGTGTTGCACGGTGGCGTAGTAAGTGCCGCCCGGGCTCACCCGGCCGAGAATCACGTTCAAGGAAGTGAGGTCCTTCGAGGACGTGTAGCTTTCCAGAACGCTGGCCAGTCCTTTGTCGGGGGTGAAGGAGGACGAATCCGAAATCTGCCAAACGCTCAAAGTATGGGTTTGCGGCGCGGCGCTCGCTTTGAACGGCGAACTCGACAGCGCCGACGTGCCGAAAAAGCTCACGGTCGCCGGCCCGGTGATCGAGGGACGAGTGGGCTTGGTTTGGACGATCGAGTACAACCCGAAGTTGTCGATGCCAAAGTACCAGCTTCCGGTGCCGGCTTGGGCGAAGCGAAACCGGACTTTGGCCTGGTTATCGGCCTGCGGCAAACGGAAGAGCTCGACCCGCTTGGACTCAGTGCCATCATCGTTGATTCGAGCGCTGATGAAAGGGGCGAGCGTGGACCATTTGTTCGAGGTGACGCCGATGAACGCTCCGTAGCGGTGGCCGATGTCCTCGCCGGTCACCGGGTCCAGCAAGAGCGCGGCATCCCCGTTCGGATTGTTCATCGTTTCGTAGCCGTTGATCGAGCCATCCGCCGCCCGGACAATATCCGGGCCGTCGAGCATGTAAATAATCGGGAGCCACGTTTTTCCTTCGTCGATCGAGTATTCGACGGCCCCGAGGTTGTCTTGGTTTTGCTCGTAAATGGAGTTGTAGAACACGAAGACGTTCGTTTTGCCGGCGAGATTGAAGTCCGGCGAAAAGAGGTATTGAAC
The DNA here is from genome assembly GCA_964355375.1 of uncultured Verrucomicrobiota bacterium. Classification (GTDB taxonomy): domain Bacteria; phylum Verrucomicrobiota; class Verrucomicrobiia; order Limisphaerales; family SIBE01; genus CAYHFE01. The sequence continues at coordinate 7,647 of CAYHFE010000238.1, read as the reverse complement.
CTGATTGCCACTGCGAACGTCGGATTCGGCGTAGATGAATTTGTTGTCGATGAGATTCGTGACGACGACGCCATTGACGGACTGATTGGCGGCGACGGCAAGGCGTCGTGGGCCTTCCCATCCTCCGGCGTCGGCGATGGCTTGAACCCGGTCGCGGGAGATGACCACCCAGTTCATGTAGGAGTCGGACCTTGGGTCGCTCAAGTCTTCAACCCCGCTGCCACCGTCGGAAAAATTCGTCACTGACCATCCGGCCGGGAGCTTCCCTTCTTCCACGGAGTCGAAGGTTTCCCGGACGATGGGTGCGGGGAGCGTGATTTGAACTTGGGCGCTGAGGTTGAGGCCGCCAGCCAGAAGGGCCAGGGCGATGAGGTGAGGTTTGATTCTCGATTTCATGGGGTTATTGGGTGAATGGGATGATGAGAGAAAGGGCCTGGGCCGGCTCCGCGAATGGGCGAAGCGGAGTTCGGATTCTATCCTGCTCCAAATCGGGAAAAGTCATGGCGAGCGATGGCGATATTGGGGTGATCAGACGGCAGGCCACAGCGGAGTTATTCATTTGCTGGATCGGCGGAAATCGAGGACTTTCTGGGCTTCTTGGTTGCCGCTTCCGGCCTGTTCCTCGAGCGCCTTGCTGACCGCGAGCATCGCCCGGGTGGCCATGTCCCGTTGTTCGGGAGTGAGGTCGGAACGGCCTTGGAGGCTCTGCAGGGCCAGCAGCGCTTTGGCGTAATCCTTCGCGCCGAGAGCTCCGGTCGCGTCATCGGCAAGCTGTTTCGCCTGGGCACTCGCCTTCTTGAAGGTGTCCGCGAGGCTCTTGGGGGCTTCCTCGATCGCCAGCGGTTTCGGAGGAGGCGTGGGTTTGGCTCCGCAACCGCCCCAGATTATGGAGACAGCGAGAGCGAGACAAAATGGGAAAGCACGGACTGGATTCATGGGGTGCGACTTTTGGATCCGGCAGGTGAGATTAGAATCGGGGTTGTTCCAGCGGTTCTTCGCCGGTGTACCAACGATAATCGACCCCTTTGTAGTTATTGAAACGGATGCCGGAAACGTTGCCCGGGACCCAGAGAGTGTTGCACGTCCGTCCGTGGCGGTACCATTCCCATTCAAACTTATACCCGCTGTAGAGCGATCTGCCCAATCCTCCCGAACCGGGTGGGTTGCCGATCCACTGCTCGAGGATCTGTCGTTTGCCCGGGAACAGGCCGAGGCTGTCATCCGGCCCTTCCATTTTGTGTTCGGCCGCGTCCTGGCAGAAAATCGTCGTTTGCGGGCTCTTGTAGCTGCTGACCTTGAGAGGGCTGGGGCCGAGAACCTTCGAGTTGTAGGAATCGATCAGGTTGCCCGGCATGCCGTAGGTCGAGTTCTTCCAGAAGTCTTTCGGGTAATACCGATTGTCATCGTGCCACTCGTCCACCGTCTTGGCGCTGGGACAGCCAAACAACTCTTTGGTTCCCCCGTAGTAATTCCAGTAGCCGATCGCCCAGTAGGCGTATTGATTGTTGGCGGGAAGGATCGCGGTGGACTTTGGATTAAGCGTCCATTGGCCGTCGTTCGGAATCGATCCGCCGAGATTGAAGAAAGTCTCTTTGTTTTCATCGGCGTACATGATGGCGGCAACGCCGATTTGTTTCAGGTTGCTCATGCACTTGGCCCGCCGCCCCTGTTCCTTGGCTTTGCTCAGGGCTGGGAGGAGCATACCCGCCAGGATCGCGATGATCGCGATGACCACGAGGAGCTCAATCAGCGTAAATGCCCCGACCCATCCCAAGCGTGGCTTGAGTTCGGTTTGGTCCGTTGAACGGAATTCTGAATTCAGTTTCATGATAGACTTTGCCTCAGACTTGCACTGTCTATCATTTGCCCTATTGCCGCCAATAAGACTAGCAGAATTGTG
>CAYHFE010000238.1:0-5647 GCA_964355375.1 uncultured Verrucomicrobiota bacterium | reverse complement strand
CCGGTCGATCGCCGCTACTCTGCGAGAACCCCTTGGAGCAGTTCAAACACCGTCTTGGGGCTGGAGTTGGCCTGAACGGACATCGTCGCCGACGGATTCCCGAGAATGTGGAATCGAGCGAATTCCGCGGCTTCTCGAGCGATCGCTTCGTCCGAGATCGAGAACTCGGCTGAGGAAGTCCGGTCGGTTGTTTCGACGCGTGGCGAAAAGACCACTTCGATGGAGTCTTTTCCCAATAACTCCGCGTCGGATCGTGCCGGAGCTTTGTTCGGGGTTGCTCCCGCACCGGCCAAACCAGTCGCGTTGGTCGCGGATTGTGAATTTGGATTGATAACCATACTATTCGCTCGTTAAAACCGTTTCGCCGTCCTGCTCAATCTGCCCGACCGTCTCAGCCTGCCTGGGTTCGTCCAGCAATGGACTCGCCCGGACGTGCTAAGCACATTAAATGCCACGGCAATTTTCGGCCGTAAACACGCGGTTTCATTCGCTGAGCAGGCATTCCAGCAATGGCAGTGTTTTCCGTCGCGGAAAATAATTCCTCCCCACGAACCGCGTGGGAAGGCCAGAATGGACTGCCCTGCAGAAGAAACAGACCAAGAAGCTCGTGATCATCGACGTGTCGCTCCGCGGCGTCCCGGATAGTCACAGACATAACAAACCTGCCTGCCATCCTTGGTCCTCTTGTAAATGGGCGGATGATCCATGAAAGCGTCAGCGTTGAAGCTTTGGCGGATTCTTTTCGAGCTTCAGGCAGCGATGGATGAAGCGCACGATAGTCTCGTTGTCCGCAGCCAGGTCCTGGCCCACCCGCGGGCCGATGCGGCAGATGACCTCGATGCCGGCTTCCCCCATCGCGTCGGCGAGCAGCGCGCCGTGCCAGGCCGAGTGGGGATCGTTGATGACCTCGGGGATCGACGGGTGTTTTCCGGAGGTCATCTCCTCGCTGGCCGTGTGCATGATGAGTCCGGGTGGATCGTCCGGAGTGACCAGAAAGAGGGGCGAGGCCGCGCGCACCCGCCGGCGGACGTCTGGATCCTGCTCAAAAGCCTCGGCCGTGCAGGCAAACGCGCCAGTGAACGCATCGGCGAAGTCGGCCCCCCGCAGCCCCGCCTTCGTGAATGAGCGGTAGCAGGCATCCCATTCAGAGCCACCGGCGCCTGAACGCGGCAGGTGATCCTGCGGCCGGTCGAACTTTGCCAGTTCGGCGGCCTCCGTGGACGGCGGCGGGGGATCGTTGCTCACACCCAAGTTCCGCCGGAGAAAGGCCAGCTCGTGATCCAAGGCCACGCCCCCATCGCGACGCCCCTGTCCTTCCGGGATCATGAGCAGTTCGTGGGGCACGCCCAATTCCTTCAGTTTCTTGGCGAGAATCAACCCGGTGATCGGCGTGTGGACATCCCATTTCAATCGGGCGTCGCCGGGCCAGAAGGCGTCGGCGGGGCCCGGGTGCATCAGCAGCACCGGCGGCGCGTCTTGGGTCACGATCTCGATCGGGGAGAGCGGTTTGAGCCGCCGCGTCAGCTCCTCGACGGTCATCTCTTCCCGCCCGGCGCCCAACAGCGAGCGCATCCGCTCCCACAAGTACTCCTGACGATCCGCACTCTTGAGCAGTTCGCTCATCTGTTGGGCGAGGTCGGTCGGCGCCGATCCGGCCAGGATGCAGGTGGGCCGGGACGCTTGTCGCCCGACCGGGTCGTGGCTGTCCGGTTTGGCCCGGTCCGGTCCGAAGCCGACCATCAACGCCACGTGACCGCCCGAGGATCGGCCTTTCACGGCGATCCGTTGCGGGTCAATGCCCCAGTCACTTGCGTGGGCGCGAATGAACTGGATGGCCCGGGCCAGGTCATCCGCCGGGGCCGGCCAGTGAACGGTGTCACTGATGGATCGATGCGCGACAAAAACGACGGAAATGCCCGCGTCAAGATACGGCTGGATGCTGGCGGCCGGCGCGCGCGGGGGCGGCGACGAGTTCCATCCGCCGCTGATGATCTGCACCAGGACCGGCGACGGCTGCGGCGACTGGATGAGGTGGGCGTTCAACACCTGGGCTTCGGGTGCGTCCCTGCCGTAAGCCACGTCTTCAATCAGCCGAGCCTTTCGTAGTTCGGCCTTTGCGTCAGGCCGCGCTTGGCGGCGGGTTTGGGCCGCCTCGCCCGGCCTCACCCGCTCGAGTTTGATCCCAGTGAGGTGCTGCTTCACGAATGGCCACTCGGCATCGGGACGCAACAAGTCCGCAATGCGCTCCCCCGCGCAGAGCCAGACCTCGGGCTGAGCGGTCGGGGCAGCAGCGACACGATTCTCTGCGGCAACCTCCGCTGGTTCCGGTGGATTGGCTTGGGTCTTGCCCGAAGCGAGCACTGCCCCGCTCAGGGGCAGCAGCAGCACGGCTAGCGCCCACGTGAACCAATGGGTGCTACCGCTCAAGTTGGCTTGGCGGATGATGGTCTTCATAGTTGGTCCGTTCCTCTAATGTGACGTCGCACCAGAATCGCCCCTGGTCCCCTCGTGGGCCGGCCGTTGGGCAAATCGCCTCATCTGCTCCAGATTTGCGTCCCTGACATGGCCGACCAGCGCCTCGTAAGGGCTGCCGTTTTCGCGCAGCAGGCCTTGCTTGAGAACGCCTTGGTCTTGGACGAACCGGTCAATAGGGTTACACGGATGCGGGTTTTGGTTCACCACATGGAATTACCGGGCGCGCGGCAACAGGAGCCGATAGGCCTGCAACGCCTGCTCGAACTCGGCCAGCGCGGCCGGCTGGAGTATCTCCCGATTGCGTTGGATTTCCGATTCCATCAACGAAATAAAATACTGAACCTGCTCGCGCCGGGGCACGATGGGTTGGCCCGCGACGGCGAAGTGCCAGGGAGCGGTATGGGCGAATCGATTGCGGCCATCGGGTTGGGGTTCGACGCTGCGCACCACCAACCAAGAGGTTTCCTTGATGGTCACCCGGCGGCTTAGTTTCACGCGCCACGCGCCCTCCGGGGTCTTCTTCAGGTCCGGAACCACAGACTCCACCACCTCTCCATTCACCAGGATCTCGATCCGCGCGACTGGTTTCTCGCTAATGGATTCGATGTCCACGGCAAGGCCGTCGGTCGGTGGGCGGTTGAACGGAATCGTTTCGCTCGGCAGCCGGTCGTTCACGGTGGCGAACAACATGGGGCCCGTGGTCACAAAGCTCCGGCCGGCTTTCAATCCGCGCAGCCACTCGTCCACGCTGAATTTGTTTCCCGTGTGAACGTAAACCCGGCTGTAGCCGAGCGGGACGGGATGCACCCCGGAGGCAGTGCCAGCGGTGGGTGCCAGTCGAAATCCGCAGTTCAACAGCGCGTAATAGACCTCGAAGCCGTAATTCAACCATCCCCATTCGGTGAGCGTGTTGGGACTGTCCTTCTCGAGGTTCGTCCATGGGGGTGTGAGCGGCGGCGCCTGATTGAATCCGAACCGGGTCCGCCAGACGCTGTTGTTCGAGAGCTCGAACAGGTCCACCTTCGCCACGGGCACCAGCATCATGGACCACGGCCAGGAATGCTTGTCCAAGTCGAGCAGGGCGCCTTCGGCATGAGCTTGTTTAGAAATTTGCGCGACGGGCGGCGCGAGGTTCGTGAACACGGAACGATGGTTCAGGAGAAAGAGGGCGCCCAGCGTGTGCTTCCGGTCCCCGACCGAGAAGATCTCGTATTCGGTGTTGCGCGGGAGAATCACGTGGGTCGGGTCGATGCGAATCGGATCGAAGCCGCGGTCTTCGCGCGGCCCGAAAGGTGACGGACCCTGACTGCGCAGAGGCGAGGGCTCGAGGCTGGGTGCCGTGTCCGATCGCACGGTCCAGAAGGTGACCGGAAACGCCACGTTCAAATCCTCCGCCAGCACCACATTGGGCAGTTCGCTGATCCGCCGATGCACGTGGGTCTCGCCCGAGAACCAGCCGCGCCTGGCGAGGTCAATCCAGCGCGTCAGGCGAAAGGTCAGCTCGACCGGAGCGACGGCGATCTCGAGGCGTTGGCGCAGCGGAATGAACTCCTTGCCCCGCTCGATCTCGACCGTGTAATCGCCGCGCGGCAGTTCGACGCGAAAGGGATGCGCCGAAACGGTGGTATGCCGTTCGGCCGAACCTGGCCGAGGCACCCACTGTTCGAGATAGGGCAGCGCGGAACCATTCGTTGCCGCGCTGTTCACGAGGAGCCACTCCCCGGCTGCACTCTGCAGGTAAATTCGCGCGGCAATGGGTTTGCCGGAATCGGCGTCCACGACGTGCCCGCGAAATTCGGCTCCCATGGCAACCACGGTCACCAACAAGAGGAAGGTGCCACAACCGCACCATCCCGGCCTCCGTGCCGCTTTCGCTTGGACGCTGCTGCTCATATTCATGGCCGGAAGGTTATCACCGCCGCTCGGATTCAGCCAACCGTTTAGCCACTTCCAGGGTCAACGCACCACGATCTCGCCCCGGTTGCCCACCAAACCCACGGCCAGTCCGGGCGAGGCATGAATCGTCACGTCCTCGAGGCGGATGCCGTCGCAGCCCTGCGCCAGCACGGCGTTCCCGTGTCCGCGGGCCAGATGCACGGAGGCATCGCCGATTCGTATATGCTCGAGGTTGCGCCGATGATGTTCGTCCGCGGTGAAGAACCGCCACACGCGTCCGTCCCGGTGTTCCCAGCGCGGCGTCATGTAGTGATCCGGCGTGCCTGACCGGATCCGGCGCGTGGTTTGATCCTTGGTTCTCGAGGCGTGTGCCCGTTTCGACTTCGGCGGCGCCGGGTTGCGCCCGATGTAGAGTTTCCCCACCGCGGACGGCTCACCTCATTCCACTTGGCTTTCAAGTTGAGCGCAATTAGCCCTCACCCGTCTTTCGGACACCCTCTCCCATCCGATGGGAGAGGGACGGGGTGAGGGAGCAGTTAGTCTCATCTTGATCGCAAATTCGAATCAGTCTTCCGAGGAATTCGCGGCGAGCGGCGGGGGGGAAAGTGAGGGTCCTGAGACCGGTTTCGGCTTTCCAAACTGGCTCTCCGCCCTGTTCCTTCCTGCTTTGAAAACGGCAAAGGGCTGCCGCACTCCAAAACTCGGCGGAGTTCTCCTGCCCCTCCTCTCGAATCTTGGTCGGCAATAAAGTCAGGGTTCGACAGAGTCTCACCCCACCGCAGATTCATGGAGAGCCGCCCAGCCTTGTCGGCTCGCTTTGGGACCATGAACCTGCAGTGGAGATGGGGAGCGCGGGCGTCTCGCCTGCCGTGTTCGGCGTCCCGCCGAACACTCGTGGAGGTGGACCAGCTTGATTCCGGTCGGCGAGACGCCGACCGGTGCAGCCGGGACGGCCGCACTCCCCACTCAAACAACCACAGTTCATGGAGAGGGGACACCTCCAAAAATTGGACGTGAGTTGAGGCCATGAACCAAACGGCGCCCGATGCGTCGCGCCAGCGTCTTGGAGTGCGCCGGCCCTCCGGCGCTTTTGGCGAGTGCCCCGAAAGCGGCAGAGGGCTGCCGCACTCCAAGACCTGGCGGAATTCTCCGGCCCTCCTCTCGAACATCGATGCGCCCGGTTAACAAACGGTTCATGGAAAGCGGACACCTCCAAAAATCGGACGTGAGTTGAGGCCATGAACCTGAAATGCCTAAACCATTGGAAATCAACGAA
>CAYHFE010000237.1:8859-10670 GCA_964355375.1 uncultured Verrucomicrobiota bacterium | reverse complement strand
TAGCGCGTGTCCGGAGGACCTAGCCCCCAAGAAAAGGTGGTCATAGCCCCGGTCGGAGAGTGGCCCGCTCGGCGCATTCGGCCAATGAGCGGGCGGAAGGAGATGATCCAAAGGCCGAATTCTTCAACGAGCAAAGCAGTCCAACTGTCCAGCAAGATGATGCGCAGGCGATGGTGGGCGCTGGCGGCGGAAGCCAGAGATCTCATCCTGGCGAAATCAAGAACCGACAAAATTGCATTATGAAACGACTCAAACTTCTCGAAGCGCGGTGGTGCCACAACCTGATCCAAAGGGGTGAGACTCCCCCGAGCTCTTGTTCAACCCGAATCAGGGACGCCGCAACCCGGGCCGGCGCCGCCTGGGCGGCGTGCGTCTTGGCGGCGGTCGCCGTTCAGGCGGAAGTCATCACCTACCCAGCTCCGGTGGGCGAGCCTTTGTCGCGAGACTACGAAGTCTGGGCGGACGGGAAGAGAGTGGATGTTTATGCGGCGCGCGTGCTGGACCCGCCGTTTGCCGGCAAGCAATGGGATTTCGGCGGGCCTTACTCGTTCGCCAATTTCGACCTGGCCGGGCCGGCCAAAGTGCGAATCGTTTCCAAGCGTTCGTTGCGCGAAACGGTGATTCGACCGGCTTCATCCGGCGTTCAACTCCAGGTCGAGGATGACCACACGTTGATCCTCATTCTGGATGGTTCTCGGAAATTCAGCGTCGAGCCAGACGGCAAGAAAGGGCCCTTGCTGTTGTTCGCCAATCCGGTGGAAACCGATGCGCCAAAGCCGGAAGCGCCGGGCGTGATTTACTTTGGTCCCGGCGCGCACAAGGCGGAACTGATCACCGTGCGCGACAATCAAACGCTCTACCTCGCGGGTGGGGCGGTGGTGAAGGGGGCGATCGCGGCGCAAGGAACCAACATCCACATTCTCGGCCGAGGCATCCTCGATGGCTCCGAGTACGACTGGCGCAAAGGCCCTTACGGAGTCACTCTCGGGATTCAGGGAACGAACGTGGAGGTCAGCGGCATCACGATTCGAGGTTCGTCGCATTGGACGATCGTGCCGCGCGGCAGCCGCCAGGTCACGGTGCGCAACGTCAAAATCTGCAATTCGCGCGTGCAGAATGACGATGGCATCAATCCCTGCAACTCCCAGGACGTCCTGATCACCGATTGCTTCATTCGCAGCGACGACGACTGTGTGGCGCTGAAGGGCCTGGATCTAAACGCCCCGAACAACCACGTCGAGCGCATCACGGTCGAGAACTGCATCTTGTGGTGCGACCGAGCGCGCATTTTCCTCCTCGGCCACGAAAGCCGGGCGGCCTTCATGCGCGACCTGACCCTGCGCAACCTCGACATCATTCATTTCTCGATGACGGCCTTTCTGCTCGAACCCGGCGAAGACATGCGCTTGGAAAACGTCCGCATCGAAAACGTGCGCCTCCATGGCGAGGGCCAAAATGAACTCATTCGTCTCCAGCCGGTGGTCAATCAGTACATGCGGAAGAAGGTGCCCGGCTTCATCCGGAACGTGAGTTTCAAGAACGTGGAGTTGACCGGCCAGCCGGGCGCCTATCGCGTGCAGTTAGCCGGCGCCGATGCCGAACACAACGTCCGCGACGTGCTCTTCGAGAACGTGTCCATCCTCGGCACCCAACTGACGCCCAGTTCACCTCAAGTGAGCGTGGGTCAAAACGTCGAGGACGTGAGGTTTGGCAAGTAAAGCGCGCCACCTCCGGGCGCGCATCTCCGTTTTGGAATCCTCGGCGCAATCCCGCCGTAACCGAAAGCGCGAGGCGTCCCTACTGGGCGTTCA
>CAYHFE010000237.1:0-8759 GCA_964355375.1 uncultured Verrucomicrobiota bacterium | reverse complement strand
CGCTCGAGCAGCGGTTTGGCGTCGAGACGGTCGTTCGTGAGCACGAGGCCGGTGGCTTGCCTGGCGTGGAAGTTCCGCAGATGAACCTGGCACGGGACCGCGCGCGACCACGATCCGTTGGCGATGACGAGGTAGATCGTTTGCCCGTCGTCGCTCTGCGTCACGAGCGCGGGGGTGAGCGGGCCGGTGAAGGGCCCGCGATCGGCTGGTTGTTGGGGTTGGTGGTAAGGAGCGGTGCCGTCGGTCGGCAGCACCCATTCACCGAGGTGGCGGTTGAAGTAGTAGTAAAGCCAGTAGAGCATGAAACGTTTGTCTGGGGCCTCCTGCGACAGGATGCCGAAGCCCTGGCCACCGAGCCGGCTGAACATCTGCCAGCCACTCGCGCCGCGCAGGAGATCTTCGCGCGCGTAGTAAATCAGCCGCACGGCGCGATGGATCGTGCCGATGATGTTCGCGTTGCGATCCTCGTAATCGGCCTCTTTGCCCTCGGGCGTGCTGCAAATCATGCCCCACTCGGTGTCATACTGGAAGACCTCGCGTTGCGGGTTGTAGGCGCGCAGCAGCGCGTTGATCCGGAGAACGCGGTCCAGCATCCGGTAATTCTCCGTGAGCGCGATTTCCTCGAACGGCAGCTTGTGGACGCTGGCGCCGCAGTAATAGTGAGGCGCCACAAAATCGTAGTCGCCGGCCAGTTCTTTGAGCAGGTAATTGCCCCAGCGCACGTTCTGGCTGTCGATGTCCACCCCAATCTGCGCCTTGGGGTCGGCACCGCGGATCGCCCGACTAACCGACTTGAAGTGCGTCGCGAAGCTTTCCGGCGTCGGGAACGCTTCTCCATGTCCCCACAGCGAAGCGTAAGGCTCGTTGGCAATTTCCCAATGATGAAACCCGTAGCCGCGCTGCAACGAATGGCGCACGCCACGCGCCCACGTTTCCGGAGGGAGCTTGGTGGAAGCACCCTGGTTCTCGAATTCCAGCACGCAATGATCCTCGGTCACGCCAACCCGACGGCAGAGGTCCGCGACCTTGTCGATGGCGGACTCGATGCTGAACGGCTCGTCTCCCACCGCATAGATGCGCGTCATCGGCAGGCGCATCTCGCGGATCGCCGTTTCCAGCTCCGGCGCCAGCGTGTATTCTCCCTTCTTGCTGTAGGGTTGGCCGGTCCAGCCGCAAACCCGGTGGAACGACACGCCGCCCACGTCGCGGGTGGCGCGCCGCACACGCTGGCTGGCGTCCACGATGAAATCCAGCGTCGCGCCCGGCCGCAGGCGATGGGGCAGCGCGTCGTGCGGCAAGGTGGCCTCGTTGAGCAGCCGTGCGGGTGTCGGATCGGGTTGCTCGACGACGCGAACGTCGTCAATCCACAAGGTGCGTTCCGTGTTCGAATCGGTTGCCGCCTTGTACGTCAACAGCAAGAACCGGCTTTGGTCGGCGAACAAGTCAAGTCCCTCGCGCACCGAAAAAGTGAATTCCTTCCAGTCGCGGCCGGCGTCCAGGGTGAGCGAGCCAGGCGATCCGGCATCGACAAAAGGATTGACGCTCTGATAAGCGGTCCAGCTAAACAGCGCTTTGCCAGCTCGGTCCGCCCGCGCCCAGAACGACACGGTGTAGATCATGCCGGATTTGGGCCGGATGGCGCGGTCGGGCGCGAGCACGACGTAGCCGTCGGTCTTGGCGGGATGATGGATGCGGAAGCACGTCCGGCCGCTGTGGGGATTGGTGGTGTCCCGTGTGTAATTGGCGGGCACCTTGTGTTGAGCCGCGCCCCACATGGCCCAGCCCGGCGGCGGGCTTTGCGTTGAGGGCGTCTCGAAGTCGTCCACGAAGAGAACCCTCGGGGCCTTCTCGTTCCCTCCGAATTTGTTTCCGATGCAGTGCAGGCTTTTCGCTCCGACCAAGAAAAACCTTCCGGCAGAGACGGCGGGCGACGCGTGGTTGCCGTCGCCGAGGTCGTTGACGGCGAGGACGCGAAATTCCGGGCCCGTTTGGAGGACGTAGCTCTTGCCGGCATTCGCGAAGAAGAGATGCCCGGCGCCATCCGCAATCGGACTGGCCCAGGTGGTCGAGAGTCCTTCAAGTCGTTCGCCGTAAACCAGCTTGCCCGTCGCAACTTCCCAACACTTCAGCACGCCCGGTGAGTGCAGCCGATACACATGCTGGCCGATTATGTTGGGCGAGCCAATCGCCTCGGGCACCTGCGGCACAGTCCAGCGGATGTGCGTTTCGGTGACATCGCCGCGGCCGGTCGGATCCACGGCGACGCCGGCGCCCCCGCGGCCGCTGTCGAAATAGACCAAGCCAGCGCCGTAAGCTGGCGAGGACGCATCTCCGGCGCCGCGACACCACCAGAGGGTCTGGCCGGTGGCGGGATCGAGGCTGCGCAGGGCGTTCGACTTCACGCCCATGCCCGAGGCGAGCACGAGGAGTTGTGGCTGGCCGTTCACCTCAATCAGCACCGGCGTGCTGTGCCCAAAACCCATGTCGGGAAATTTCGCGCGCCACTTCTCCTCGCCGTTGGCCGGGTCGAAGGCGAGGAGGCACGAATCGCTGGCCTTGGCCATGGCGCAGAAGATGAAAAGGGTGTCGCGAAACAAAACCGGGCTGCTGCCGATGGTCACGTCGAAGGTGTGCGGGATGATTTCCTTTCGCCACAAGATCTTCCCCTCGAAGTCGAGCGCGGCCAGCACCGACGAGCCGAACAAGCAGAACACCCGCTTGCCGTCCGTGGCGGGCGTGGGCGCGGCGTAACCGCCACCGGGGCCGCTGCGGAAATCCGTTCTCAACCACGGCCCGGGCGGCACGATTGTGTCCCACATCAGCCGGCCATCCGTCGTGCGGTAACGCGCGACATGATGAGCGGGCATTGACATCTCGCGCGGGCCGGAGTTGGTGGGCCATTCCACGGTGCAGACGAACACCGCGTCGCCCGACACGATGGGACTGGCGTGGCCCTGGCCTTGCAGCGGAACCTGCCAGAGGACATTGGCCTTTTCCGGGCCGCCCCATTTCAGCGGCAGTTCCTTTTCGTCGGTAAGGCCCAGCCCGGTCGGCCCGCGAAACTGCGGCCAGTCGGCGGCGAAGACCGGAACACTGCCCGACACGAGGAGAAGCCCAACGACGAACTTCATCGTGCTTGTTTTGAAGCGAGTCCGCTTCACGGAACCACCAACTGCTCTTCGGAGTTGGATGGATGGTGACGGTTTGGTCTCTGGTGTGGGTGGTTTCATGGTGGTCCTGCTTCGGCTTCACTTCGTCTCTTTCCAATTCGCGAACTCGGCCAGCACCGCCTCGCGCGAGCAGCGCGGACGCAGCACGGTGCGCACGCGGAAACCGTATTCCTTCATCACCTCCGGCTGGGGCACGAGGAACTGAAAATCCCACGCGGGGTTCGTCGTTTGCAGGGCCGCGTTGGTCCCGCCACCGCTCGGCGAGTGGGTGAGGCGGATGCCCTCCGCGCGGTCGAACATCACCAGCCACATCAGGTCGTCGAAGTTCCCGTAGAAAAATGGCTGGTCGAAGCGGAAACGCGAGAGGCTCTTGAATAAGGCGTCGCGGCCACCCGGCGGGAAGGTCATTTCAAACGCGTCCTCCCGATGGCGCACGGTGCTCTGGTCGTTGTGCCACTGCGTGCAGAACTGCGTCCAGAGGTTCTTCTGCCCGTCAAGGCCGCCCAGGAAATACATGCTCTTGTCCGCCGGCGCGTTGAGGTAGCTGGCCCAGAACAACGCGAGGTAGCCGCGCGGAAACACGCGCTCATGCGCCACGCAGCGAAAGCTCAGGTCGAGATAATGCGGAGCTGCCAGCCGGAATCGCGTCCAGCTTTCGACGTGAAACGTGGGCGTCGGCGGCTGATGCAACTCCGCTTCGCTCGCGCTGATCTGCCGGAAGCCCATCGGCGCATTACGCGGCTCGAAGAAGATCTTCCCGTCCTCAAGCTGCTCGCCGGAGACGATGTGCTCCAGGTTCAAGCCCGCCACCGCGGGCACGAACACGCTGCGTGTCCCCGCCGAATGGCGCAGGCTCCAGACGCCGTTGTAACCGGCGCGATGCTCGCCCTCGGCCGAGTTGTCGCCGATGACGGCGGTGAGGTCGCCGGCCTGAAGAGTCCCGTGGCCAGGCTTCGCCTCAGATGGAGCCGCACGCAGGCCGGAGGAAAACGCGAGTGGTGCGCTGAGGGCGGCGGCGGCCGAGGCGCGGAGAAAGTCGCGACGACTGACCTCCCGAGCCGTATCGAGGACGCCGGGCGTTTTCAGGAAAGAGTTCCCCGAAACAAAAACTTCGCGCACTGAACCCCTGAACCCACCCCCGGCCCCTCCGAGGAGGGGAGTTTTGCTGAATGGCCATGTTGAAAGTTCCCCTCCTGGGAGGGGTGCAGGGGTGGGTTCAGGGGGAAGGGTTCCAAAAAGTGCTTTTCGGAGCGGGGTTGATGGTGGCAGTTCGGTTTTCGGTGCGGATGGAATCATGGCAACTCCTTCGGTTTATTTGTTCAATTCACGCGCCACGCGATGTCGCTGGCCGCCATCCGCATCGCGCGGGCGGCGGAAAACATCTGGATCATTCTCAACGGAACAACTCTGATCGTGGCGCCTGAACTTTCAATGCAGAAATCTTCGTCCCTCCGCGGCGCTGAACCACACCACAAGGATGTCGCAGATGAGCTCGGCTTGTGAATCGGGCTGACTGAAGCCCCGTCGAATCCTCGGATGCATCTCTTGTCGCGAAATGAACCTCGGCCCGATGTTGTCTGCCGGGAAATCCCGGATACAATTGGGCCATGCACAACAAACATTTTGCGCCGCTGGCGCTGGCCGTGGCGATTTCTTCGGCCGCCGGAATCGTGGCGACGGGAGCTGCCCCAGTGCCCGCGCGCTGGAGTTGGCAGGAGCCTCAAGCCGAGGTCAACCCGAAAGGAGATCTCGCTTGGAAGCCACGGCCTTTCGTGTTCGAGAAGGGTGCGTCGGTCCGTTACATCGACTACGAGGCAGGCGACGACGCAAGTCTGGGTGAAACCACCGCCGCGCCTTGGAAGCACCACCCTTGGGACCCACAGGCCGCCGGCAAGGCGGCCGCAGATTTGGGCCTTCACACCTACGTCTTCAAGCGTGGTGTCGTCTATCGCGGCCGTCTCCTCGTCAAGGACGCGGGTCGGGCCGGCGATCCGATCCGGCTCACGAGCGACCCGGCCTGGGGGAATGGCGAGGCTGTTCTCTGTGGCTCCGAGCGCGTGGCCGTCTGGAAGCAGGGGGCCAGCCACAAAGACATCCCCGAGCCGGAAAAGGTCTGGTGGGCGGACCTCGACTTCGCGCCCCGCAGCGTTTGGAGCGTCAGCCCGACCGGTCAGATCACCCGGATTCCGCTGGCCCGGACGCCGAATTGGAAGGTTTCCAATCCCGACGATGTGAAGAGCGAGTGGTGGGTGTGGGACAACCCGCGCAAGGTGTTTGGGAACACGATCACAAATGCGGGCGGCCAGGCCATCCACCTCGGGATTGACACCCAACACATCAAGGACAAGCCCGAGGACTATTTCAAAGGGGCGCTGATCTGGCCGGAGTACGGTTGGGTCATGAGCGGGCCCTATCCGACCGAAGTGGAGGTCGTGGACCTGAAGCAGCACGGCTTGGGATTCGGCGGTTGGACCGGTGGTGGCACCGGCGGTGTCATCATGCGCAACATGCGTTACTACCTCGAAGACAAACCGCACTACCTTGACGATCCCGACGGCGAATACTGGTTCGACAGGAAGGGCCGCGGCGGCCGGCTTTACCTGCGCCTTCCTGGAGACGCTGATCCCAACACCGCGCACGTCGAAGCGGGCCGATGGTCGAACTTGGTGGACGGCAAGAACGTCGAGCACCTCCACATGACGGGCCTGACGTTCCGCTTCACGACGCCAGACTGGTCGATCACGGCGGCGACCTGGGATTTCCGCACCCAGCCCTGGGGACTGCGCCCCGAGGCCCACCCGGGCTGCGTGCGGGTCTGGGGTTCGGGCCAGGATATCCGCATTGCCAACTGTCTCTTCGAGCATGTCTTCTTTCCCGTCCGCATCCGGTCGCTCGTGGCTGGACAGCGGGTCGATGACGTGCGAATCGAGGACAACGACTTCCGTTACACCGATGCGGGCATCCTCTCCGTCTCGGACGGTTCGGGCTGGGGTTACGCGCAACTCCGCGGTCGCCTGGGCGACGTGCGCATCTATCGAAACCATTCCCTCGAAACCGGACGGCGCCCCTCGCGCTTTGGCACCGGCACGGGCATGGAGGTCAGCGGCGCGCGCACGCTGGAGATCGCGGGGAACGTGATCGAACGCTCCTACGCCCAGGGCATCGATGTCCACGGCGCCAAGGTCAACGGCATGTGGGGCGATGTCCCTTTCACCCGCCTTCTGATCCATCACAACAAAGTCTGGGAATCGATGCTCAACTGCAATGATTACGGCGGCATCGAAACCTGGCAGGGCGGGCCTTTCTACGTGTTTAACAACCTCTCCTATAACGCGCTGGGCTATCGCCACTGGGAACGCTACAGCGGCACCGACGCGGGCTTTGGGCACGCCTACTATCTCGATGGCGCCTTCAAAAACTACCACTTCAACAACATCGCTTGGGGCAAGTCCAAAGATGTGGCCAGCCCCGTCGTCAACTGCTCTGCGTTTCAGGAAATCATCAGCTACCAGAACACCTTTTTCCACAACACCGTCTTCAACTACGACACCGGCTCGCGGCGCCAGGCGCCGGAGGCGGGACGCAACAAGTACCTCGGCAATCTCTGGGACGGCATCGGCCAGTACGTCTTCCGCCACGCGGATCCGGCCCGGACCGCAGCCGAAGGCAATGCCAGGGACGCCGGCCCGCAGAAGTCCCGCTTCGCGCTCGACTCGAACGCTTACGGCCGAAACGTCTTTCATGACTTTGGAAAAATGGGCGTGCTCGAACCCTCCGGACGCTGGCTGCCGGCCTTCGACGACTTCAAAGGCGCGCTTGAAAAGAGCCGCAGCCTGCTCGGCGAATTGGGGCGCGTCAGCCGGAACTCGCCGCTGCGGAACCCCGCCCAAGGCGACTTCCGTCCAACCGAAGACGCGGCCGCCGGGAACAATGGCGTCAAGGTCTTCGTGCCGTGGTCGCTGTCCGGGGTCGTGGGCGAGTGGAACTTCTATTCTCCAGGAGACGATCCCACGCGCATCATGGATGAACACTGGTACATGACCGACTACCACGTCTCCCGCGACACCTATCACGAGCGACCCATGTATCCGCTCAAAGGCGTGAACGTGGACGCTTCGGATTACGTCATGGGACCGCTCGAAGACTGGATCCCCGGCGCGCTCAACTTCGCCGCGGCGAAGAAACAGTACGCCACGCTGGCTCATGCCGACATGATGAAGCCGTTTTCCTTCGAAGATTTGAAAAAGAGCCGCCACGAAGGCGCGCGGCCCGAACCATGCACGATCGAGGGCGAGGCGTTGAAAAACCCGCAGGTCTATACTTCGAATCTGCTCATCGAAATCTATTTCAAGACCACGCCCGGTCACACCGGCGGCGTGCTGATGGAAAAAATGAAGAGTGGCGGCTACAGCCTGACGATCAGCCCGGCCGGTCGTCTCGCCTTCAGCGTCAAGGGAGGTGGCGCGTCGGCGGCCGTGGAGAGCAAGGCCATGGTGAATGACGGACAATGGCACCACGTGATCGTCGAGGCGGACCGCCAGGCCGGGACGCTGACGGCCTATGTGGATGGCCGGAAGGACGCTTCAGCCCGAGGCGTGGATGGTTCCGTATCGCTGGCCAACGACGGAGATGTCCATGTGGGCGGCACACCCGAAGGACGCTTCTTTGACGGCACGCTCGATTTCTTGCGCATTGCGCATGGCACGCTCGCCGACGCGGACACGACGATCGAGGAGCTTTATGCCTGGGAGTTCGACGGGCCGTTCCTGCGCGACTTCACAGGGCGCAAGCCGTCCGGCGCACGACTGGCCGCTGGAGCGATCGAGAAGGCCGATTGAGCCCCCGCCCGGAGGAACCACCCGCTGATGCCAACCGAGTCACTGCCCGATTCGCGCCATTTCGAAGCCAGGATTCTGGTCGGACCACGAGAATTGTTTGGAGGAGAGTACGTTCCATTAAATTTAGACTGCTAAAACAACACACGGCTCGTTTTGGGGCGTCATGTTCTGAGCCTGG
Organism: uncultured Verrucomicrobiota bacterium; assembly: GCA_964355375.1. Classification (GTDB taxonomy): domain Bacteria; phylum Verrucomicrobiota; class Verrucomicrobiia; order Limisphaerales; family SIBE01; genus CAYHFE01. The sequence continues at coordinate 573 of CAYHFE010000237.1, read as the reverse complement.
TCGTCGGGGGTAATTGGTGTAGGTCCGCCCCGCATGCCAAGGGCCAACCGCTACATCATCGCCGGAAATATCTATCACGCCACGATGGTTGATTCTGGAGAGGAATTCCGGGCGCATTTCAATGCGGCCCTCGATGAGGCGATCATCCACGATGAACTCAAGCGGCAGGAAAAGTGGACCGCCGCCGTGGCTGTCGGCAGCCGGGGATTTGTCGAGGCGATTGAACGACGGATTCGGACCCGACAACGGATGGAGGCGCAGCCAGAGTCGGGCAGGTGGACCTTGCGCGAGGACTATGCGCGAGGACTATGGCTCACTTTTCGAGGGTCAAAACGCGTCCATGGGTCGATTCTGGCCATGATTCTTTTTCCAAGAGCCTGTTTGAAAAATGGGTGGAACGGGCTACCAGCCCGTCTTCGGCGGCAACTTGCCGCCGAAATGTGCGGCGGGCTGGTAGCCCGCCGTACCAGGCAGGTTGCCTGTTCCACCCAGAACTGAATTCTCAAACAGGCTGCTAAGATTGTCGTGGTCCGACCAGAATCTGCAGGGGCGGAGAACATCGTTGTCTTGGCG
>CAYHFE010000236.1:0-10697 GCA_964355375.1 uncultured Verrucomicrobiota bacterium | reverse complement strand
GTTCATGGCCCCAACTCACGTCCGATTTTTGGAGGTGTTCCCTTTCCATGAATCCGGGAGTTGCCCAATCGGCGACGGCGCGGCAATGTCAAGACCTCTATGAAGAACGCCACCCTGAACAAACCATTGAGTCGGCGCGCCTTTCTCAGAACGTCCGCTTTGGTGGGCGGGACATTCTCCGCCCTGCCGATTCTGGTCTCGGCGGCGGAGCGTCGCGACGGCTCGGCCTCGCAGCCCCCGCCGACCCAGGGGTTGCGAATCTCGGATTTGCCTGTCGGATCAGCCCCCGCGCCGGTGTCGCTGCCCCATTTTTCCGATCCATTGCATGCCTTCGTCTGGCGGAATTGGCAACTCGTCCCGGTGGCCCGCCTCGCGAAAGTCGTGGGAGCGAGTCCGCGGGATATCATGAAGCTGGGGCACGCCATGGGTTTGACCGGGCCCAGTCGGATTCCGGCGAATCAATGGCGCCGGTCCTACCTCACGATCCTCAAGCGCAACTGGCATTTGCTCCCCTACGAGCAACTTCTGGATTTGCTCGACTGGACGCCCGAACAGATGGCGTTCACTTTGCGGGAAGACGATTTTCTCTTCGTCAAACTTGGGAATCTCAAGCCCCGGTGCGCGCCCGTGCGCTACGCGCCGCCGAATCGAGAGACTCAGGAACACGAAAAGCGCATCGCCGACCTGATGCGTCGCGAGTTTCGCACGCCCGTCGATCATCTGGCGGAACCGCTCTTTCAATTTGTCAGCGATCTCTCCGCCCGGCCGGCCTCTTCCCGAGCGGCGCCCCCCGCCGGCCGCCCGTCATTATCGCCTCGTTTCTGCTCGTCCTACTTTGCCCTTTACGGCGATCCGTTGCTCGAGCCCGAAGCCGATCCCTATCCGGACGGATACCTGGCGCGTTTGGCGGCGTCGGGCGTGGACGGCGTCTGGCTGCAGGGAGTGCTGTCCAAGTTGGCGCCCTTTCCTTGGAGCACGAACTTGAGCGAGCGCCGCGAAGAGAGGATTCGCAGCTTGCGCGCCCTGGTGGCGCGGGCCCGCCGACATGGCATCGGGGTGTATCTCTATCTGAACGAGCCGCGGTCCATGCCGCTGGCGTTTTATCAAGCGCATCCCGAGCTTAAGGGCGTGGTGGAAGGCGATCACGCCACGCTCTGCACCAGCCATCCGGAGGTTCAAAACTATTTGACGGAATCAGTGGCATCGATTTGTCGGCAGGTGCCGGACTTGGCCGGATTCTTCACCATCACGGCGTCGGAGAATTTGACCAACTGCTGGTCCCACGGCGGAGGTTCCAAGTGTCCGCGCTGCGCCCAACGTCCGCCGGCTGAAGTCATCGCGGAAGTGAACGGGCTTTTCGATGAAGGGATTCGCCGCGCGGGCAGCCCGACGCGCTTGATTGCTTGGGATTGGGGTTGGGCCGATGCCTGGGCCGGCGACGCCATCGCCAAACTGCCGAGCCGGGTGGCACTGATGAGCGTCAGTGAATGGAGCATCCCGATCCAGCGCGGCGGAGTGAGCACGACCGTCGGGGAATACTCCATCTCGGTCATCGGTCCCGGACCACGCGCCCAACGGCATTGGGGGCTGGCCCGTCAAAGGAATCTGAAAACTCTGGCCAAGATTCAAGCCGGCAATACCTGGGAGCTTTCGGCCGTTCCATACATTCCGGCCGTGGAGAATGTCGCCCGCCACGCGGCTCGACTGCGAAAAGCACAGATCGACGGCTTGATGTTGGGATGGACATTGGGCGGCTATCCGTCGCCCAACCTCGAAGTCGTCGCCGAAATTGCCGGGGCGGGTGAAACGGCTCCAGGGAGCGCGGGCATCGGCGAGGACACGGAGAGGAGCGTGGCGGAGAACGCCATGCAGCGGGTGGCTCGGCGCCGGTTTGGCGCAGCGTTGGGGCCGGAGGTGGTGCAGGCCTGGCGGGCCTTTAGTGCGGCCTTTCGAGAATTCCCCTATCACGGGGGACTCGTCTATTCCGCGCCTCTGCAATTGGGGCCGGCCAATCTGCTCTGGGCCGAACCGACCGGCTACCGGGCGACCATGGTGGGCTTTCCCTACGACGATCTGGAGGCGTGGCGCGCGGTTTATCCGGCGGAGATTTTCGTCGCGCAGTTGAAGCGAGTCGCCTCCGGATTCGACCAAGCGCTCGAGGAGTTGCAGGGTGCGCTTCGGTCGCTGGAGAAGAGTTTGCGGCCCGCGGAGCGCCGGAATGCGGCGGGAGAACTCCAGGTGGCCGAGGCGGCGGCCATCCATTTCCGCTCGGTGGCCAACCAGGGACGGTTCGTGCTCGATCGCCGCGCTTTGGCGTCGGCCAAGACCGCGGCGGCAGCCCGGGCTCTGATCGAAAAGTTGGAGCAGGTCTTGGGCGAAGAGCTTGGCCTGGCCCAACGTCTGCACGCCCTTCAGTCGCGCGATTCGCGAATTGGGTTCGAAGCGTCAAATCAGTATTACTACGTGCCGATCGATTTGGCGGAAAAGGTCCTCAATTGCCGCGATCTCCTGGATCGTTGGCTCCCGACGGAGCGATCCAAGTGGGGCGGATGAGGCGGCGGACCGGAACACCGGGTCATGGCCAAGTCGTATCAATGCAGTCGGTTTCAGGGTGGAACGGGCAACTTGCCCGTCCCTGTGGGCTACCAGCCCACAGGCCGAGCGGGGAGCAGTCTCACGGGATACTGTGTCCCATTGCCATGCCAGACTCGGCCGCCCGTTGCCGCCGAGCACGGCCAAGTTGGCCGTTCCACCCATTTCGACCGCATAGCTTACCGCAGGGTGATCCCCATCGGCATGCCGCCGGGACCGGATGCGTCTTCAGTGGGGAACCAGAAGCGCTTGGTTTTCTGGACGCTGTCGAACTCCTTCTTGCCCACGCTGACGATTTGGTTGTCGGCCATGATCAGATGTCCGCGCTGGCCATGTCGAGCGGCGAGCGAGCGCACCTGGACGGTCGGCCCTGCCAAGCCGGTCCAGAGAATAGGTGGCCGAGGCGATTCCAATCTGGCGCAAATTGCTGACGCAGGTAGCGCTTCGGCCGGACTCGCGCGCGCGACTGAGCGCGGGCAGGAGCATGCCGGCCAAGATGGCGATGATGGCGATCACGACCAGCAATTCGATGAGCTTAATGCCCCAGGCGAACGACGTGGAACCGTGCGGCAGGAAACGAAGCAGGGCTGTGGCATAAGTTGCGAAACCGCTCAAACTCAGTGGTTGGGTCCGGGTTTTGGGGTCGAGGTTTGTCGCGGCGCTGCCTGGCCGCAAGCCCAATCTTCAGCCCAATCTTCAGCGGAGAATTACTCCGGCAAACCGAGTTTCTTGAGTTTGGGGGCGATCACCGCCCGGCAGTACGGGTTCCGGTTCTTGTTGAGCCGGTAGTAATCCTGGTGATAATTCTCGGCCGGATAAAACTCCTCCGCCTTGGTGATCTCCGTCACGATGGGGCGGGAGAACTCCTTGCTTGCTTCCGTTCGCGATTTTTCGGCAACCACTCGTTGGGGATTTTGGTGAAAGAAAATGGCCGATCGGTATTGCGTGCCTTTGTCCGCGCCCTGTTGATTGAGGGTGGTGGGATCATGGGCGTGCCAGAATACAGCCAGGATCTTGTCCAGAGTTGTTTTCTTTGAGTCATAAACGATCTGCGCCACCTCCGCGTGCCCGGTCGTTCCCGTGCAGATTTGCTCATAGCTCGGATGCTTGACCAGGCCACCCATGTAGCCGGAGGTTACTGACAAGACGCCCGGGATCTGGAGAAACACGGCTTCGGTGCACCAGAAACAGCCGGCGCCCAGGGTGATGACCTCGGCTCCCGCCGGGACTTGCGGGATCGGGGCGGGCTTTTTCGGATCGGAGGACGGAGATTGAGCTTGGGCAGTCATCTGGAGAAGGGCGGTGATAAGCAGAATTGGGCAAAGTAGGGGTCGCATGGGTCGATCTTCTATTTCAAACGTGTGGACGAAGTGTGACACGAAAAGACGTCTTTCGCCAAGGAATTCTCTTCTCTCACCCGAAGGCTGGACGCGCTTCGGTGTTTTGCGGCAAGATGCTCCGCATGATTCTCCGCCGCACACAATCCTGTGTCTGGGGCGGCCTGGTCACATTCGGGCTGATCTTTGCTGCCGCCGGAGCCGCTTCGTCCGTCGATCGGCCGCCGTCCCGGGCCCATTCCGCCGCCCTGGAGAACTGGAAATTTCCGGCGCCGCCATTCAGGGTGCAACAGGAAGAGTCCGAATGGTGGCTGACGTCGCCCGAGGGACGAAAGTTCTTTTCCTTGGGGGTGTGCTGCCTCGAACAAGGGGCGCCTCGCTCATCGTTCGATCCGGAGAATCCGGGCTACGCCGCTTGGCAACACTACGCGACGCCCACGGCCTGGGCCGACGCCAGTTTGCGCCGCCTCAAGACCTGGGGCCTGAGCACGGTGGGAGGGTGGAGCGATTTTGCAGCCCTGCGCCAGTCGCCCGAACAGACGCTGTGGCTCACTCCCGTCCTCCATATCGGGTCCACCGCGGGCGCGCCGTAGTGGGACATGTGGGACACGAATAATATCCGCCGGATGGATCAAGTCGCCCGCGAACAGATTCTCGCCCTGCGCGACGACGCGCGTTTGCTCGGTTATTACAGCGATAACGAATTGGGCTGGTGGAATGCCACGCTGTGGAAGATGACCTTGGAACAGCCTGCTGCGAGCGGGCAACGCCGCCGCCTGATTCAACTTCTGCAAGACGTGTATCAGAAGGATTGGAAGAAGTTGCTCGAGGATTTCGAACCCGAAAACGCCCGGAGCTGGACTCAACTTCGGCAAGCCGGAATGTTGTACCTGAAGTCGGGCAGCCACGGCATTCACACGATGCGGCGCTTCCTCGCCCTGGTGGCCGAACGCTACTATGAACTCGTCAGCGGCCTCATCCGGAAGTACGACCGCCGCGCTCTCTTCCTCGGCGATCGCTACCAGTCGTTTTACTATCCCGAAGTCGCGCGCGCCTCCGCCCGCTACGTCGATGTCTCGTCCAGCAACCTGAACGCCAGTTGGAAGGACGGAACGTTTGTCCGCTCCTACCTCGACACGTTGCACGCTCTCACGGGCAAGCCGATTCTCATCAGCGAGTTTTACGCCGCCGCGATGGAGAATCGCAGCCGCAATCGAAACTCTCAGGGCGGCTACCCCGTCGTCCCCACACAGCGCGAACGAGCCGAGATCGCCCGCAATTCCTTGAGAGCGTTGACCCGATTGCCCTACGTTTTGGGCGCGGATTGGTTTCAGTATTTTGATGAGCCGACCCACGGGCGGGAGGATGGAGAGAACTTTAACTTTGGCCTCGTGGACATTCATGATCAGCCCTACGAGGAGATGACCAACTTGTTCGTCACTCTGGAGGCCGACCGCCTCAAATCTCAACCCACGCTGTCCCGCCCGGACGCCTCCGCCGGCATTCCGCCCGCTCCGGTCGATCCGTTCGCGGAGTTCACGGGAACCGGGGCGCTCACGCAGTGGGACCGCGAACGGGGCTTTGTCAAACCGGTTTCGGAATATCCGCAAGGCGACCTCTACGTCTGCTGGAAGGCCCAGGCGCTTTATCTGGGCCTGCATGCCTTCGACATCGTGGAAGCGGCCTATTACCGAAGCGCGTCGGTGCCCAAGATCGACCGCGCCCTTTGGTCGGTGCGAATCGCTGGCCGCGAGATCGTCCGGGCCCGGATCGGCGCGGCGCGGGAACCCCTGGTGAGTGATCCCACCGTGCGCGTGGAGAATCTCTCTGCCCTCGATCCGAACGTCCGCAACATCGCCGCCATGGAATTGCCCGCCCGGCTTCTCGATCGAGAGAAACTCCAGTCGGGAGACGAGATCGACCTTGAATGCATCCTGCTGACCCACGGCCAAGCTTACCGCATCGAATGGAAAGGACGGTTCGCTCTGCGCGACTGACTGGCTCGACCCTCGGTTCATTTCCGAACCCGCGCCGAGTGAAACACCCACACCAGTCTGCCATGACCACACCGTTCTCAATCCTTGCCGCCCTCTTTTTCTGCGCCGCCACGCCGCCTTCCGGATCCTCGGGGACGGGGCGAAAACCGCCCGTCATCACCGTAGTCCACGACGACACCGCGATCGCCGAGTCGTGCCTCATCGACATCGCGCCTGACACTGTCATTGAAGACCGGAATCAGAACGGTGTCCTTCACGTCGCGGCAGACGGGATTACGATTCGATTCAAGCCCGGCGCCGTGCTCCGAGGGGCGGCCACGGGAACGCCGTGGGATCAGTTGCGCGGCCTCGGCCTTCGAATCGACGGCCACCGCCATGTCACCCTGGAAAACGCGCGAATTCACGGGTTCAAGAACGGTCTCGTGGCGACCCGCGCCGACGGGCTGAAAATCCAAGGCGGCGATTTCTCCGACAATTATCGGCAACGTTTGAAATCGACACCCGAGGCGGAAGACGGCGCGGACTGGCTTTTTCCCCATCACAACGACGAGAGGAAATGGCGCGATGAGTATGGCGGCGCTGTCTGTATTGAATCCTCCGCTCGTATCTCGGTCCGCGACATCCGGGTCCGGCGCGGCCAAAACGGTGTGATTCTGGATCGGGTCTGCGACTCGACTATTTGCGACAACGACTGTTCGTTTCTCTCGGGCTGGGGGCTGGCTCTTTGGCGCAGCAGCCGCAATGTCGTCAGCCGAAACGCGTTCGACTTCTGCGTGCGCGGCCACGTCGAGGAGATTTACAATCGCGGGCAGGATTCCGCCGGCATTCTTTGCTTCGAACAATGCAACGACAACGTCTTCGCCGAAAACTCGGTGACACACGGGGGCGATGGATTTTTCGGATTTGCCGGGCGCGAAGCCATCGGGGAAGAGTGGATGAATCGCGAACGGGAACGGCTCCGGAAGGAAACCGGGCGGAAGGAAGTGGATGCGCTCATTCAAGCGCCCAGCGAGTTGATCCGCCAGTTGAGCCCGCTCGGATGCAATCGAAATCTCCTGATCGACAATGATTTTTCCTACGCCGCGGCGCACGGCATCGAGATGACCTTTTCGGAGGGCAATCGATTGATCCGCAATCGCCTGGTCGAGAATGCGATTTGCGGCGTTTGGGGCGGGTATTCGTCCGACACCCTGATCGCGGAGAATCACTTTGCCGGCAATGGCGGCATGGCCTACGGCCTCGAGCGCGGCGCGATCAATATGGAGCACGCGGCCGGCAATTGGATTTTGCGCAATCGCTTTCTCAACAACAAATGCGCGGTTCATCTTTGGTGGGACGACGACGGCGCCCTCTTGAAGTACCCCGGCGTCGCCGGCACCGAGCAGGGCGTGACCGGCAATATCATTGCGCAAAACCGTTTTGAGATTCAGCGCGACCTGCCGTTTCGGGATCTTCGCCCCAACGCTTCCTTGTTGATTCTGCAATTGTGCGACGGTCCGCCAGGTCATCTCACGAACAACTACTACTTCGGCAATCGGACCCTACTCGATCATCCCCAAGCGAAGGAGTTCGCCGTCCCGGTGGGATCGGAACCGATTCGGGACGGGAAGGCCCCGGCGTATCGAGTGCCGGATCATCCGGTCGCGGGCCGCCGCCGACCGGTCGGGGCACGCGCGGCGTGGCGGGGACGCGACCAGATCATCCTTGATGAATGGGGTCCCTGGGATCACGAGAGCCCGCTCGTCCGATCCGCCAAAGCTGGAACGAACGAGCACGCGTTCGAAATTTATGGAGTCAAGAACTGGACCGGCGCGAAAATTCTTGAAGGGGCGGTGACCGTCGCGGCGGAGGTGAAACCCCGCGGCCGCTCGATTCGACTCCGCGTGCGTGGTCCATCGGGCGTGACGCCTTACCGCGTCCGCGTCTTCGGCGACCGTTTCGAGAAGGAACTGGCTGGCACCCTCGTGGCCACGGAATGGCGCCTGAAGGTTTTCCCTTGGACGGTGGACCCTCGTCAGGATTTGGCGGACTGGCGTCGGCTCGCCGACACCGCGCCTGCTCTGGAGGCGACGGTTGGAGCCATCGATTTTCCCTACGGCTGGGGCGGTCCGCGCGACCTGAAGCTCTCGAATGAAATCAATCGGGGTGGACCGGGGAACGATCACTTCGGGATGATTGCGCGAACGCAGCTTCGGCTTCCCCAGGGGCTCTGGCGATTTCGAACTTGGAGCGACGATGGGGTGCGGGTGATGGTCAACGGCCATCCGATCATCGAGAACTGGACCTGGCACGGTCCGACGCCGAACGAAGCCATGTTCGATCAAGCGCGCGACGGCGACGTGACCGTAGTGGTCGAGCATTTCGAGATCGACGGTTACGCTACGCTGCGTCTCGAGATTGAAGCGGCTCGGCGGTGACCCGGGGCGGCCTTGCCCCGTGTTTCGGGTTCCTTCTTTCGCGCACGCGCCCTCGCGTGCCGTGGTCAGCGCCCTCGCCGACCACACTCGCGCACCCGAACAAGTCACCATTGAGTGATCGAGGACCGCGCCCGTTCCGACCAGCGGGGCGCCGGTCGGGACACGCGGGGGCGCGTGTGCTCCCCAATCCCGACTTCACACTTACGGCTCAGGGCTGGAGCAAACACCGAAGTCGCCTATTGTCACATCGAAGGTCGAGCACTCCTCCGTGCTCAACTACTGCCTCGCACTGGAGCAGGAGGGCTACCACGTCACGTACCTGCCCGTTGACCGTGACGGCCTGGTCAATCTCGCCGACCTCGAGGCCACGCTCACCGACGACACCGCCATCGTCTCGCTGATGTGGGCGAACAACGAAACCGGCGTGCTGTTTCCAGTCGAGGACATCGCGCGCGTCTGCCGGACAAAGGGAATTCTTTTCCATTGCGACGCCGTGCAGGCCGCGGGCAAATTGCCGATCGATGTCGGCAATCTGCCCGTGGATGACCTCTCGCTCACCGGCCACAAGTTCAATGCGCCGAAAGGCGTGGGTGCGCTCTGCGTCCGGCACAAGTCCCCCTTCACGCCCTATCTTCACGGCGGGCACCAAGAGCGCGGTCGCCGCGGTGGCACGGAAAACGTGGCGCTCATCGCCGGGATGGGCGCAGCCGCCGAAGTCGTCCGAGCGAAACTCCGCGACTTCGACCGCGCCGTCCGTCCGCTGCGCGATGCGCTGGAGCAAGGAATTCTGAACACGATCTCCGGCACCGGGCTCAATGGCCGCTAAACCGAACGCCTTGCGAATTCGACCAACAATGGAGCGGCTCCGCTACCGATGCGTCACATCGGACGAAGTGCTGCGAGAGGCAGCCCTTGAGGATGCTGAGATGAGCCGCCGCCTTGCGGCACCGGCGGGCATGGCGGTTCTCCGGGCGGATGACACCGTGCGGCAGCTCGCGAAGGACATCGTTGTCCAGCAACTCCTGCCGAGTTCGGTCGTCGCGGATGCGATTCACCTTGCCGTCGCTTCCGTGCATGAAGTGGACTTCCCGCTCACATGGAATTGCCGGCACCTGGCCAATCCTCGCTTGCATTAGCCCCTGCGCTCATTCATGGCCGCACGTCACCTCATGCAGTGTTTGGTGGCAGCTCTATCAGAGCCTGCCTGACGCAAATCCCTCGACACACCGGATGGGTTTGCCCAAACCTTCAACCGACCGCACCCAGCAACCGATCCAACTGCCCCACCGCATACAGGGGCAACGAGAGCAACCGTGCCGTCGTTCCCTCTTCACCTGGCAGCTTGATTTCCTCCAACGCCGGTAACCCGGTGTGAAAGCGCACCGCCCGTTGCCGGCCTTTCTCCTGCAGGAACTGATACGTCGAGCGTAGCGTCCCGGCTTTGCCCGCCTTCACCTCCACCGGTAGAATCTCCTGGTTCCGGCAGATGACGAAGTCCACCTCGGCTTTCGCATTGCGCGCCGCGCGCGCCCAATAAAACAACTGCGGCTCCGCAAAGGCCGGCGCGGAGCTGAGCAATTGCTGCCCCACGAACTGCTCAGCCAGCGCCCCCTCATTGACCGTGATTAATTCCTCCGCGTCCACCAGATCAAGTCCGCACAAACGGTTCACCAGGCCGATGTCCAGGAACAACGCCTTGAAGTGTCGCTCGTCCCGCTCCGCTCCCAGCGGCAGGCCGTTCGCCGATGTATGAACCACAGGATAGACCACCCGGCTGAGCGTGAGCAGCTCCAGCGCGCGCCGCACCTCCGCCGACCGTTCCTCCCGGCTGATGTTCACAAACTTGATCTTTCGGCCCACGTTCTGCGCGACGTGCCGGTAAGTTTTCCGCATCAACTCGTGCAATCGCCCCGGGCCGTACTTCGCAAAGTCCACCTGCATGGTCTCCACCAGCGCGGTCTGGATCCGTTGCACCTCCAGCAAATCTTGCCGCACCGCGTAAGCCTGCACCGCCTCCGGCATCCCACCGACGAAAAAATAGCGGCGCACCGCCTCCAGAAATCCTTTTGCCACGGCCTCCGAGGGCGGCTGCGAAAGACTCCATGTTTTTAGGTAATCCACCCGCGCCTCACCCTCGGTTGCCGTCACGAATTCCTCGAAGGACATCGGTTGCAGGTGCAGAAATTCAATCCGCCCGACCGGCATGGAGTACTCGAACTCACGCAGCCCGAAGTCCAGCAGCGACCCCGCTGCGACTACGTGAAGCTCCGGCATCAACTCGTGGAAATAGCGCAACTGAGCCAGCGCTTCATCGGTTCCCAGATCAAAGGAACCAGCCTGCTCAAAGATCAGGC
>CAYHFE010000235.1:0-10702 GCA_964355375.1 uncultured Verrucomicrobiota bacterium | reverse complement strand
TCCCCTTGCTCGGCGCTTTGTTCCGATCCAAGAGCGATTCCAACGATCGGAGTGAGCTGATCGTTTTGATGAAGGCGACGGTTTTGCCGAGTCCCGAGAAAGCCGCCGAGGTGGCCAGCCAGGAGAAAATGATGCTGCCGGGGATTCGCCAGGCCGAACAGCAGTTCTTGGAGAACGAAGAAAGGCTTCTAAAAAAGACCAAGGGACCCAAGAGCTCCAAGCCCCTGAAGAGCCCGAACGACGCGGGCAAATAAAACCCGGGGATCCGCCCGTCTTCAGGCGAATCACTTGCTCACATAGACGGGTTCCTTGACGCCCGTCAGTTCGGCGAAGTTGTTGAGCTTGGCCAGGAGCATCGGTGAAACCTCCGTTCCCGCCGGCAGAATGAGCACGCCGTCGAGGGTTTCCACGGGTGACAGGAGCATTTGGCCGACTTGGAGTTCCTTCACCTTGACGGCGTGGCCCGACATCTTGAGGCGGGGATCCTGAACGAGCGAGGCAAAGGCTGCTTCCATGACCTTGGGATCATAGGCGCCGGGCCGGGCTCGCATTTTCTCGAGGGCTTCCGTTTTGCGCACTCCTCCGATTTCCGCTTGGATGAAGTCCGCGAGGACCCGGAGGATCCGCGCGCCCATGGGGATATCTTCGCCGGAAACGGAGTTTTGGGGAAAGCCCGAGCCGTCGTAGTTTTTGTTTTGGTAAAGAACAATGCGCGAGACGGATTCCAGGCGCGGAACGTGCGCGAGCAGCTTGGAGCCAATCTCCGGAATGCGAATCAGGGCCTGCTGCTCGACGGGGCTCAGGGTGAGTCGGGCTCGTTCCTTCTGAATGATCGTCACGGGAATGGTCACGTAACCGATCTGGCAGAGCATGGCGGCGACTTCCAACTCCCAAATCTGGGTGATGTTCAACACGGGAGCCAAGGTGCGCACGTAATCTCGCATCATCTGGCTGCGCCCGAAGATCTGGGGTTCGACCAAGGAAAGAATCTCGGTCAGCATTTTGATGCTGCCACTCAGGGTCTTCTCGAGCAGTTCCCTTTCCGCGGTGATCAGGCGATACTGTTCCAGCCCGGCTTCCAGGGCCAAGGCCAGGGCTTCCGGCGGGCACGGCTTGGTGAGAAAACGGAAGATATTCCCCTGGTTGACGGCGTCGATCGCGGTTTGCTGGTCCGCGTTTCCCGTGAGCATGATGCGGACGGTGTCGGGAGACAGTTTGCGAATCTGGGCCAGCGTCTCGATCCCGTTCAAGCCGGGCATCATCATGTCGGCGACGACCACGGCGTAGGATCCCTTCTGGCGGATTTTCTCCAGTCCTTCTGCTCCGCCCTCGGCGGTCTCGAGGGTGAATCGCCGGCGCAAGGTGCGCTCGTAGGCGGCCAGGATATTGGGATCGTCGTCGATGCAGAGAATGATTTCGCTCATGGTTCGGCAGATAGGGAGAAACGTTCTTTCAAGGCCTGTCGCCAGGGCTCCAAGCGGTCGGCCCAGCCGAGGCTGGCCAGATGCGCGAGATCGACTGTGGAGGGTGGAGAGCCGTGATGCGATCCGAAGAGTTCGGCGACGAGCGCGTTGGCGGCGTGAACGGCCAGGAGAGGGTCGAAGGTCCGGTTCGGGCTGGAGTGGGGAGTGTGGTGCCAGCGAGCGGCCTCGATGACCGACGGCGGCAAGCCCCACAGGCCCAGTAGATACGCTCCCACTTCGCCATGGGACGCGCCCAGGACCTTGGCTTCCGCGGCCCGCAATTCCAGGTTCTGCGCTTTGGCCAGTTGCACCGCTTCAGTGTATGGCTCGGGGAAATGCGAAACCAGAACAAACTTGCCCACGTCATGAAGAAGCCCGGCGGCAAAGGCCTCGTCAGCCGAGCTCCGATCCAGGTTCTCATGGAGAGCCAAAAGTTCGGCGCCAATGGCGGTTTGCAGGCTATGCTTCCAGAGCTCGCTGAAGAGGGCATTTTCCGCGCCGGAGTTTGGAAATGGGGCCAATACTTCCGGGATCAGAACGAGCGTCTTGATCGTATCCAGCCCAAGATAATAGACCGCTTCCGCGGTGTTAACGATCGGTTTACGGATGCCGAAGAACCCGGAATTGACCAATTGCAGCAGCTTGGCGGAGATCCCCACATCGCGAAGCACCAGGGGAGCCACGTCATCCACCGAGACGTCGGGGCGCCCCAGAGCCTCTGTCAGCGTCCGGAAGACGTCCGGAGAACTCGGCACGCAGTTCATGCGCGCGACGGCCAAACGGAGGGAGGGGTGGGGAAGAATCAAGCGGAGATCCAACACCCGGGTGACCGTGGCCTTCAGCACTTCCGGTTGACAGGGCTTGGACAACGCTTGATGGGCGGACATGAGTCCCTGGCAGATCAGTTCACGGTCGGCGTGGCCGGACAGGATCAGCCGGGCGCATTCCGGATGGCGGGCGCGGACTTCACTGAGAAACTGCGCGCCGTTCATGCCGGGCATCAGCATGTCCGAAACCACGATGTCGCAAGGCGAACGTGCCATTTCGTCGAGCGCTTGGGGACCGCTGGCCACGAACGTCATGTCCCATTCCGCCCGCATCGACCGGAGCATCCGCTGCAGGCCTTGGAGGGCGAGCGGTTCGTCGTCCAAGAACAGAATGCGCGCCTTCAACCCGATTTCCTTCCGTCGGCGTCGGCCCGAGGCGCGATCGGCAGGCAAAGAATGAACGTCGTGCCCACACCCACTGCGGTTTCGAAGTGAATCCGTCCTCCGTGCTTCTCCACGATGACAGAATGGGCGATCGCCAATCCTTGCCCCGTTCCCTTGCCGAGGGCTTTGGTGGTGAAGAACGGCTCGAAGATGCGGTCGCGGACTCTCTCCGGGATGCCCGTTCCGGTGTCACTGACCCGGATTTCGACCCATTCTCCGAGATTTCGGGTCTGGACGGTGATGATCCCTTTGCCCGCGTTGCCGCCCTCGGTCTTGTCGGCGATCGTGTGAGCGGCATTGACAATGAGGTTCAGGATCACCTGGTTGAACTCCCCGGGGAAGCACGGAATCATGGGCAGGGTGGAGTCGAAATCCGTGGTCAAATCCGCGATATACTTCCACTCGTTGTGCGTCACCGTCAGGGTGCTTTCGATCGCTTTATTGAGGTCGATCGCGACCCGGTCTTCCGTCCCCGGGTGGGAGAACTGCTTCATCGCGTAAACGATTTTGGCCACGCGGTCCACGCCATCGAGAGATTGTTCGAGAGCCTTGGGAATCTCGGCGGTCAGGTAGGGCAGATCGACTTTTTCGGCGGCGGCTTCCGCGGCAGCGATCTGACTGGGCGTCACCGAATTGGCTTTGACGGATTCGAGGAGCTGTTGATGTTGGGTCAACAGTTCCTTGAGATCACCGAACGCTTCCTGGAGAAAGCGCAGGTTATCGCCGATATACTGGGTGGGGGTGTTGATTTCATGCGCGATGCCGGCGGCGAGTTGACCGATGGACTCCATCTTCTGGGCGTGGCGGAGTTGAATCTCCATCAACTCGTGTTCCTTCTCCGCTTGCTTGCGCCGGGTGATGTCCCGGGCCACGATCAGGATATTTTCGATTTCTCCGCGGCGGTTCCGGACCACCCCGGCGTGCGATTCCAGGATTCGCCAAGTGCCGTCTTTATGGAGCATCCGGTACTCGATGAATCTCCCAACTCCGGTGGATTTCGCCTCCTGGGCAGCCGCGATGACGATGGCCCGATCCTCGGGATGAATCTGTTCCAGGGACGGGGTGGCCTGAAGCTCCTCGGGCGTGTAGCCCAGGACTTTTTGGTAGGCCGGGCTATTGTAGAGTCGTCGCCCACTCATATCCACGAGCGCGATCAGCTCGGTCGCGTTTTCGGTCATGATCCGAAACAGCTCCTCGCTCCGCTGGAGGGCTGCAATGGCCTGTTTGCCTTCCGTAATGTCGCGGGCGATCATCGAAAGGTATTCCGGCCTTCCGTTCGGCCCGGTATGGGAAAGAATCTGGTGCGAGACGGTGAATTCACGGCCGGAGTGACTGCGAAAACCGGTTTCGCCCACCCAAACACCGTCGCGCAGCGCTCCAGGTATTCCTTCGCGGCGAATCAACTCCAGGCCGGTCGCATCCAGGAAGTCCGTCATCCGGCGTCCCGTCAGACTGGCGCCGATCTCGAGCCCGAGCATGCGCCGCCCCGCTTCGTTCAGGTAGAGGAAACGCCGGCTCTCGAGGTCGGTAATGGCGACGAGATCCGAATTCGCTTCCAGGATCGCCAGCAAACGTTCCTTGACCGGTTCTCCCCGGCGCCGCAGAATCTGGGTCGTGGAATCTCCGGAGGCTTTCAGAATCTCCTCGCCCGAGGATTGGACAACGCCGGTCCGGTCTCCGAGATGTGGCTTGTCGTCCTGCCAAAGCCGATTGCCTAAATTGCTCATCATAATCACTGGAATGTCCGCCGTGCCGGGTGACTCGTTCAACGCTTGAATCAAATCAGAGCCTTCGGTCGGAACGGCTGGTTCGCCGCAAAAAATCAAGTCCGGTTGGAGACGGCGCGCCGCCTGGAGGGCCGCGGGGCCATCGGCGGCTTCGACTGCTTCAAAGCCCCGATTCTCCAATCGTTCGCGGATGGACCTTCGCAACGAAGGGTCGCGCTCAATCACCAAAATCTTTTTCATTCATGCCTTCATCAACACTGTAAACGAGATTCCGAAGACTGCCTCAACTCTTCACCGAACGGTTGACGCGGGCATGCGGAGCGCAATCGCTCTCATGCGAATTTTCCAGCAGACCTGATGCCAGCGTCATCCGGTCCAGGCGTGGACCGAAAAGCGTCGGCGGCGGAGGTATCTCCGCGAGACCGACGAGTTTACCCTCTCGCCCTGAAACACTCCCCGGAGCGGCCGGCCAGAACGTTTTGGGACAAACGGGCCGAGGATATCTCGAAGGTGACTTCCGGCGCTCTCGTGAGCTGCAGATAAGCGAAAGCGTGTGGCGTGGAACGCGAACGAGGCACGGCGAGCCGATTCCTCCGGATCAACGCGAGGGAACGGATTCTTGGAGCCGCCGGAGATCCCGCAACTCCTGTTGATTGACCGAGAGCGTGTTGTTCAGGCTGACCTTCTTTGGCCAAAACCATTTCCAGTGCTCCACATGGCCGTCCGCAAACGTGAGATTGCATCCTTGGTCGTGGCGATCGGACGGCGTGCTGGTCCAGCTTCCCGAGGCGAGCGAAAACTTGTCCTTGGCCGTGACATTGAACGATCCCGCCCAAATGCTCGCCTCATGCTCCTCCATGAAGACAAAAACCCGTTCCGGCCCCGGGTTGACAATTCCAGAAACGGTCGTCTTGACCCGCGAATCGAGGCCCGCGTTGTCACCATTGAGATAGGCGCTCATGGAATAGCTGCGGTTTCGAACGTTCGGCTTGGCAAGGACGGTGGATCGATCGGACGGACAATGATACAGCCCGACCGCCTTGGTGGTGTAGGGGTAGAGCGAACCTTTCAGCAGATTGGCCGTGGTCAGGTCCTCTTTCGGGTTGCCCACCACCCAAGAATTGGAGGAGCACCGTCGGCCGAAGATCAGTTCGTTGACCGCCGGAACCGCCTCCGTCTTGTTCTGCGGCAGCACATCCTCGTTTTCATCCGCGTAGAGGTACCAACTGATCTGCAACTGTCTCAGGTTATTCAGGCAAGTGATCTGAAGCGCCTTGGCTTTCGTGTGGTTCAGGGCCGTGGAGAGCAGGCTGGCTAAGATCGCCACGATGGCCAGAACGACCAAGAGCTCCGAAAGGGTAAAACCAGCCCGCCGATCGCCTGCGCTCCGGATTCGGGAAGCGCCGGGGGCTCTCGGCTGGCAAACAACAATTGGTCGTCTCGACTGCATCTTAGGCTCTAAGGTGACGGTAGCAGCATCTCAAATGCTTTTCCATCATATTCTCGGCCGCCGACCATCACCGGAGGGCGGCCCGAGGCTTCGATTGATGTGATCGTGGCTGACTTCATAGCAATTTCCATGAGTTTCGTCAATCTTCCTTCTGCACGAGCAAAACCACAAAACCACCCCCGGCGAATCTTGCGCAAACCGAGCGCGTTTCTTATCTTGCCCTTGTGTCATCGCCCAATGCCGAGCCGCGAGCCGGTTTCCTCAGCGAATGGTGGTCCAAACTCACCCAACCTGGGCCGGGGACGATTGACGATTCGTTCCCGTTCGACGTCTGCTATCGCCACAAGCGAACCGCCAAACGGTACATCATTACCGTTCGGCCGGACGGGACGGTCGCCGTAACCATCCCGCGCCGCGGGACCCAGCGGGAAGCCGAACGGTTCGTGCGGAGTCGCCTCGGGTGGATCGAAACCACTCTGTCACGGCTGCGTCAACGTCCTGTCTCAGCGCGGACGTGGCTGGCTGGGACCGAAATCCTGTTTCGGGGCGATCGCGTTCCTTTGCGGGTGGTCGAACGTTTCGGTGGCTGGTGTGTGGATCTGCCTGGTGAATCGATTCCAGTCGCGAACCCGGGCGGCGATCTGCGCGCCCCGGTTGAAAATCATCTGCGGTCCTTGGCCGAGGCGGAGCTGTCGGCTCGCCTCATGGAATTGGCCCGACTCCACGGTTGCCGGGTGCAGAAGGTGGTGATACGGGATCAGCGGACTCGTTGGGGCTCGTGTTCCCGCCGTGGAACGGTTTCGTTGAACTGGCGCTTGGTCCAATTGCCGGAAAAGGTTCGCGACTACATCCTGCTCCACGAGCTCATGCATCTGCGGGAGATGAACCATTCGGAGCGCTTTTGGCGTGAGGTTCGAGCCGTGTGTCCCGACTACGCGGAAGCGGAAGCGTGGTTGAAGCGACAGGGTTCGATTCTCGGTTGCTGAAACCGCTTCTGCGCCGGTGACGCCGGATCGGGAGCCGGGAAGGAGCGGTCCGGCGACCGAGCTATTTCTGAATCTCGCCTTGAGGTTTGGGGGGCGCTCGCTGGACGACGTAATTGGTCACGCCAAAAACGTGGAGTTGCTGGTAGTTCGTGATCGTGATGCCTTGCTGAACCAACAAATCATTAATTGCGATCGGCTCTTTGCGTTCAATTTTTGACCAGTCGAAGTTGGGGAACAACTTGCTGAGCAAGCGCGGTTCAATCAGAAGTTGGTCGCCGTCCTGAGGCGTATTTGGGTCGGCGGCGGTCAGATCGGTCAGATGGATCTGGCCCTCGGTTGATCCGGGACGTCCCGCGGGAGCGGCGGGAGAAGAGCCTTGCCCCGGACCACCGGCCGAAAGGCTGGCTCCGCGGGTTTTCCCGGCAGACTTGATCTGATCGCGCAGTTGCTCATTTTCTTGACGGAGTTTCGCGATGTCCGGCTCGTGGCCACGCAGGCCCGCGATTTCCTGGTTCTCTTTTTTCAAGCGCGGAAGCTCGCGATTCTCCGCGCGCATTCGTTGCGCTTCGCCACTGTCTGCCTGCAGCCGCTCCAGTTCCTGTCGAGCCGACTCCAGCGCGGCTGGCTGCTTCGGGTTGGCGCCACAACCGGTCAGGAGCGTCGCGAGCAAGGCGAACCAGGCCCATCCGCGCAACCCCGGGGGACAAATCGCGGCGGCGGGCTGCCCACGGATGAATGAGGATCCCATTCTCCGATCCTGGGCAGCGCTTTCTGGAATGATGCAGTTCATAGCTGGGCGGAGTCTAAGCATCAGCGCACCCGGGGCAACTGGAAAGAAAAGGCATCCAGCTCTGAATGGCTCCCGGAGTGTCGCGGCTCGACCCTCAATGGTGTTGAACAGGCCGAATCGGACGAAGTTGCGGTGAGATTTCACGATATTTCGCGACTTTAGAATTGCGTAAATGCGACCGGACCGTAGATTGGATCAAACCCATCCCTATTATGTATTTCGGAGCCGACTATTACCCCGAACATTGGATTTATCCTTACGCCGGCACGGAAGATCAGCCTGAATCTCGATGGAACCAAGACGCTCAGTTAATGGCCGCCGCCGGAATCAATGTCGTTCGCATGGGAGAGTTTTCATGGGGCCTGTGCGAGCCCAGGGAATCGGAGTATGACTTCGAGTGGCTGAAGCGGGCGATGGACGTTTTGGGCGGTTCTGGAATCAAGGTGGTTCTAGGAACTCCGACCGCCGCCCCGCCGATTTGGCTGGCCAGGAAACATCCGGAAATCCTGCCCATCGATGAACGCGGGTTGCGGCGTTACGAAGGAACCCGCCGGGCCTTCTGCCTGAACAGTGACGTCTATTGGGACTACAGTCGCCGCATTGTCCGGGCGATGGCCGGAGCCTTGGGTCAGCACCCGCAGTTGATCGCGTGGCAGATCGATAACGCCATCGCCAGCCACGATACGGAATCCTCTTTTAACGAGGAGACACGGCGGGATTGGATGGCCTGGCTCAAGGCCAAATACGAGACCATCGACCGGCTCAACGACCTCATGGGAATGCGCTTCTGGGGTCAGGTGGTTTCCGATTGGAGTGAAGTGCCCATGCCGATGGTCGCTCCGACCGTTCGCAATCCCGCGCTCGTCACGGATTGGCGGCGGTTTTCCAGCGATACCTGCGTGGCTTTCATCCGGATGCAGGCCGAGCTGCTCCACGAATTGACTCCCCAGATCCCGGTCACGACCACATTTCGAGGGTTGACCCGGAGGTTCGATCATTTCGATATGGCGAGTGTGCTGGACTTCGTGTCCGTGGATAGCAATCCCACCATCAAGTCCAAGTCGGCGGAGAACGCCTGTGACATCGACATGCTCCGCTCGCTGAAGAAAACAGACATCAAGACCCCGGACGGGGATTGCGGATTCTGGGTCATGGAGCAAAAGGCCGCCCAGGTGAACTGGCAGGATGTCAATTCTTTGGTTCGCCCCGGGGTGGTGCGACTCTTCACCTACCAAATGATTTCCCGGGGCGCGTCCGGCATCCTCTATTTCTTCTGGCGCCAGCCGCGCTTTGGATCGGAGAAGTTCTATGGTGGAATTCTCAGTCATGACGGACGAAATCAGGGCCGGGTTTACCGGGAGATCTCGCAAATCGGGGAGGAGATCAAACTCCTCGCTCCGATTCTAAAAGATACGCAGGTGGTGGCGGAAGCCTGCATTCTGATCAGCCATGACAATGATTGGACCCTGCAACAACCGAAACAGCCGAACAACTGCTTCAACCAGCGCGAGCATGTGCAACTCTTCTACAACGCGCTCCACGATCGCAATATCCCGGTGGATTTCGCCCGGCCGACTGAAGACTTGTCCAAATACAAACTGGTCATCGCGCCGTCGCTGCACCTCTTGGCGGGCGGCGAAGCGGACTTGCTCAAACTCTACGTCCAAAATGGCGGCACGCTCGTCGGGACCTTTAACTCGGGCTTGGTGGACGAGCATAGCATTGCCCCGGATACCGGTTACCCTCACGATCTGACCGATCTTTTTGGCATGGAAGTGATGGAGTTTGACCCGTTGCCGCCCGGAGAGGAGAACCATCTGAATTTCAAAGGCGCGTTTCCCACCAGCCACCTTCACCCGGCCCGGATGTGGTGCGATCTGATCGAGCCCAAGGATTGTCAGATCCTCGCGACCTACGCCAAGGATTTTTACGCCGGGAGCCCGGCGATGACGATGCACACGTTTGGCCTCGGGACAGCCGTTTACGTCGGCACGATGAGTCACCAGTACTTCTACCATGACTTGATCGTGTGGCTCCGGCAGATGTGCAATCTGTTCCCGCTGTTGAAAGTGCCGGACACCGTGGAAGTCAGTCTGCGGCAGAAAGGCGACACCCGGATCTATTTTCTGCTCAACCATCAGAATTCACAGGTGCGCGTCCAGCTCTACAAACCGATGCACGATTTTTTGACTGGCACGACGCTGACCGGGAACTACGATCTGCCCGCCCACGGAATCCTGGTGCTCGATGAACAACACGCCAAAACCGAAAGCTGACCCCGCCGCCCTCGCGGAGGCGCGGCGTCAGATTCTCGCCCAATGGCGCGGTTTCGATGCCGCCTCGCTGGAAAAATCCTTTCAGTCGAGCGCCAAATCTTTGGCCAGCGTTCTGCCTCAAGTCCTCTCCAGATTCGGACATGACCGGCGCCGTCTGGAGGCGGAAATCCTGAAAGTCTGGAACCACCTGCTCGACCCGTTGATCGTCGCCCACGCTCATCCCACGGGTATTCACAAAGGCACTCTTTTCGTCGCCGTGGATAGCAATGTCTGGCTGAGCGAGATCGTCCGCTACCGCCGGAAGGAGATCCTCGAATTGCTTCGCCACAGTTTCGGGCGCGAACTCATCCAGCGCATTTCGTTCCGCGTCGGCTGATGCGCTGCCGGGCCGGGCATCCCCAGTTGTTGGAGAACCGTGAGACCCGCGATGTCACAGAAGTTCCAGTATAGGTTTGAGCCTCTCGAAGGAAGTCCCGCAGGGACTCAGGATATTAGCCGGGCGCAAGCGAGCCCCGCGAGCACGGCGCCCGGTCCGGAGTGCAGAAGGGATGGGCGCCCTGAAGGGCCGCTGGGACTGCGTTCAAAAGCAAACCCGACCCTCCGCCCACTCCGGGGCGGAAACCCTCTCCGGCCGGAATCCGGGCGCAGCACTCGCGGTCGCTCGTTTGCACCCGGCTCATCTCCGAGGCTCTTCCAGAGCCGACTCCCGGAGCGGCCGAGGCCTGGCCGAACCGAAGGCGCTCCCGATCCGACCCGGAGGCAGAATCGGCGCAACCTCGCGAGGAACTTCTGCCCCCGC
>CAYHFE010000234.1:0-10749 GCA_964355375.1 uncultured Verrucomicrobiota bacterium | reverse complement strand
GAGGGAGGGGCGGGGTACATCCCCCGTTCCTACCCCTATCAAGACCTGGCGGAGTCGGCCTGCCCCTCTCGAATATCGTTCCGCCGAATTGACGAACGGTTCAGGGGAAATGATTCTTCCGAAATCCGTTTCGCCATTGTCAATCCAGCTCGGAATGCCATGCTCGGGTCCGCCCATGACGACGGAAAATCAGGCCAATCATCAACGCCATCCCCATCGATGGCTTCGGACGGTGGACGAGTCTTTCGCGGCCATGCTTCTGGCGATTGACCAAGCGAAGCGGACCGTCGGCCTGGAAACCTACATTTACTCGGCCAGTTCGATCGGAGAACGTTTTCGAGAAGCCCTGGTCCGGGCTTGCTCCCGGGGCGTGCGGGTCCAGGTCTTGATCGATGCCTTCGGTTCGATCACGCTCTCGGACCGTTTCTGGGATCCGCTGCGCGCGGTTGGCGGCCAGTTCAAGTGGTTCAATCCGCTGAGCCTGGATCGATACGTGATCCGCAATCACCGCAAGCTCCTGGTGTGTGACGAGGAGATCGCATTCGTCGGCGGATTCAACATCGCCGCGCAATATGAGGGGGATGGGGTGACGAAGGGATGGCATGATTTTGGGTTGCTGGTGGTCGGCGCGGTGGCGGAACGATTGGCGGTGGGATTCGAGAGTCTGTTTCAGTTGGCCGATTTCCGGCATCAGCGATTCGCCCGATTGAGGAAGGCGCGGACCCGGAGCGTGATTTCCCTGGCCGAAGCACAAATCATTCATTCGGGGCCCGGACGGGGCCGGGCCTTGCTCAAGAACGCGTTGGTCGCGGATTTGGCGAAGGCCTGCGACATCAAAATCATCGCGGCCTACTTCGTTCCGATTCGTCCCATTCGCCAAGCCTTGAAACGCGCGGCGCGGCGTGGAGGCAAAGTGCAAATTATTCTGGCCGGGAAGTCGGACGTCCCGATTTCACAATTGGCCAGTCGGCGTTTCTATCAATCGTTTCTGCGGGCGGGGATCCAGATCCACGAATACCAACCCCAGATCCTCCACGCCAAGATGTTGGTGTTGGATGATGTGGTGTATGTCGGGTCGGCGAACTTGGATCGGCGCAGCTTCTATATCAACTACGAGTTAATGCTGCGATTGGCCGACCCGGAGTTGGCGGCGCAGGCGCGGGCCATGTTCGCTCGGGATTTGGCTCATTGCCGACCGATCGAGAGTCAGACGTGGAAGCAATCCCGGACTTTTTGGAACAAGCTGATGGAGGGATGGGCGTTTTTTCTTCTCGCTCGACTCGACCCTTTGATCGCACGTTGGCAATTGCGGAATCTTCGGTGAAATGGAGAATCTGCGACGGTTGAGAATCGGGATCTGGGTGAGATGTTTCGAACCAAGCTGGGGCAGTGCGTCCATGAGTCCGATTTCCGGTGGGGCGAGACTCCGACGAGCCTTGGAATTGTGGCCGGCCGGAAAGTCAGAGCTCGACAGGGTTTCACCCCGACCAGGTTTACGGAGGGTTTTGGGTTGGACAGCGTGTCTCCGTCCTGGACGTTTGGATTGGCCGGATGCCGTCCCTGCCAGGCCACGGGTCACGGACGGTGGCTTGTCCGATTCAACTCTCGACCGAAAGGTTTCGAGCGAGGGTTCCGTTTGCCACATTTTCTTGCACAAGAACTTTCCTTAGTCATAGAGTTCGGCCCTCCAACCATCGCAGTTGGGTCACGGTGTCACCAGTGTTACCTATGAAATCGGAGCAAAAGGCCGGAAAGAAAGCGAGGCCGAGAAGAGCTCGAACTTCCGGAGCGGTCGCCGAAAAGAGCGGATCGACGTCGAGTGTCCGGGTTTCCGGTCCAACCTCGTTCGGCCTGCCTCAATCCCAAGCGGGGTCAGCGAAACCATCTCCGCCGAGCGGAACTTCGAGACGTTCCGCGAGCCTGCCCCCCCAGATGGGTGCTGGTCCCATCCCATCGATTCTCTTGGAAGGTGACCCGGAAGAAGCGCCCGTGGCGTCGGGTCCCGGCGATCGCTATGTTTTGGCTCCGGAAGTTGTCTTGCCCTCATTGGGCGAGCAGCGAGGCGAAACCGAACTTCCGGAAAGCTATGGCACGGGCCGATTGTTTCTCAGGGCCCGCGATCCGCACTGGCTTCACCTAGCGTGGGATTTGACGACCGAACAACAGCAGGAATACGTGGGTCGATCCGCCGACGGAAGCTTGCGTGTTCGAGTGTATGTGAGATCGGTGAATGAGACCCCATGTGAGGAGGCGCGGGTTCCGTCGGATGCTCGGTCGTGGTTTCTCCAGGTGGAGCACGGGGGAGAACGGTATATCGCCGAGCTGGGTTATCGCGCCGGGGAGAGCGAATGGAAACGGATCGCGTTGTCTGAAGAAGCGTGGACACCGCCCGACGGCGTTTCGGAAGATGCCTCAGTCGAGTTTGCCACCGTTCCGCCGGAGGAGGAACCCGACGAGGTTCGAGCGGTGCTGGCGGCTGCGGTGGCGGAAGACATTTCGCAGGCGGAGGTGCTCCAGCAGCTTCGATCGGAGGGCCTCGTTGTCATGCTGCCGGTTTCGACTCTTCCAACGCGGAGGCTCTGGACGCTCGAGCAGGCCAGGGCTTTGGCGGCCGCGGTCCATTGGGGGGCGGCTGGGAACGGAGGGTTGAGTTCAGGAGAGTTCGGAGAAGGAATCGGCCAGGATCGAGGAGAGGTCGTTTCGGCACCGGAGGTAGTTGGACCGATCGCGGTGGAACAGCCGGAACATGAAATCGGGCCGGCGGGTGGGGTTTGCAGCATGGCGGAGGGTTTTGGCCGGGTGGAGAATGAAAAGCCGTTTTGGTTTAACATCAACGCGGAGCTCGTGATTTACGGCGCGACGGAGCCCGACGCGCAGGTCGGGATTGGGGGACGCCGCATCAAGCTTCGACCGGATGGAACCTTCAGTTTGCGCTTTTCCTTGCCGGACGGAGAATATGATTTGAAGGTGCTGGCGGTGTCGGCTGACGGGGCATCGGCCCGGTTGGCGGAACTGCGATTCGGGCGCGGCACGACCTATACGGGTGAGGTGGGAATGCCTCCTCAAGATCCGGCGTTGAAGACGCCCCCTCCGGCTCACGGATCCTGAATTCAGCCAGAGGTCGCTTGCTTTGTTGGTTTGATTTGTTTCTCATCGCAGCGACTCATGCATGGCTATTTCTCTTTGATTCTCCACGCCCACTTGCCTTTTGTGCGACATCCGGAACACGAGACATTTCTGGAAGAGAATTGGCTCTATGAGGCCATCACTGAAACCTACGTTCCGTTGCTGCAAGTCATGGAGGGATGGCTGAAGGACGGGTTGAACACCCGGCTCACGTTGACGCTTTCTCCGACGCTCTGCTCCATGCTGCTGGATCCGCTGCTGCAAGATCGGTACGTGCGGTATTTGGATGGTCTGATCGAGCTAGCCGAAAAAGAGACCCATCGGACAAGGTGGGAGCAGCAGATCAACACGCTGGCCCAGTTTTACTGCGAGCGTTTTCAGTCGATTCGGGCCAGCTACTTCGCGTGGGACCGGAATTTGGTCGAGGCGTTTCGGAGTTTTCAGGATTTGGAGAAGTTGGAGATCATCACCACGGCGGCGACGCACGCGTTGTTGCCGTTGCTCCAGGAGCATCCGGGATCGCTCCGGGCGCAGATTCTGGTGGCCCGGGATCATTACCGCCAATGTTTCGGGTGCGATCCGCGCGGGATTTGGCTCCCGGAGTGCGCCTATTCGGAGGGTTTGGAGGCGTTTCTGAAGGAGGCGCGGATCCGGTGGTTTCTGGTGGACACCCATGGAGTCATGCAGGCGCGGCCGCGGCCGCAATATGGTGTTTTTGCCCCGATCTTGACGCCGCCCGGAGTGGCGGCTTTCGGGCGGGATGTGAACTCGGCCAAGCAGGTCTGGAGTCGTCACGAGGGATATCCTGGAGATCATCGCTACCGTGATTTCTACCGGGATATTGGATTCGATTTGGATTATGACTATCTGCGTGAATACCTCCCGGCCCGGCCCCAGCGGAGTTTCACTGGAATCAAGTATTTCTCGATCACCGGGAATGGCTCCGAGAAACGGGTTTACGATCGAAACATCGGACTGCGCGCGGCCGACGAGCACGCCGGCCATTTTTTGGAGGCTCGATTGGCCCAACTCCGGAGCCTGTCCGCGATCATGGATCAGCCGCCGCTCATCGTCGCTCCCTACGACGCGGAATTATTCGGCCATTGGTGGTACGAGGGACCGGAGTTTCTTGACGGCTTGCTCCGAAAGGCCAGCCGACATTCGGACGAAATCATCATGGCGACCCCCAACCAATACTTGCGGGAACACGCCACGCACCAAGTGGCTCGGCCGAGCCCGTCCAGTTGGGGGGAAGAGGGGTATTGGAAAGTCTGGTTGAACGAGAAAAACGAGTGGATCTATCCCCATTTGCGCATGGCCCAAGAACGGATGACGGGTCTGGCCCAGCGGTTTCCGCAGGCGACGGGTCTCACGGAGCGCGCCTTAAAACAGGCCGCGCGGGAACTGCTGCTGGCGCAGGGCAGCGACTGGCCGTTTATCCTCCGGACGGGCACCAGTCCGGAGTATGCGCGCCACCGGATCAAAGAGCACTTGGGCTGTTTTCTCGCCCTGCACGAACAGATCCTGCGCCAAGAGGTGGATGAGGGTGGGCTGCGCCGGATCGAAGAGTTGGATAATCTATTCCCCGACGTGAGCTATCGTTACTGGGCCTGACGGGACGGGCGGATTGACGCGCCGGGTGGCTGATGGTGGCTTCCCCGCCGGGCCGAGTTTTGTCGGCGGGGCGGTTGGGGTCAAACAGAGTATTTGGACATGATCCAATCTGGAATTGGTTCGGCTCTCGCGGTCTGGATGTTGACCATGGTGTAGTCAAAATAACCGCTGCAGGACAGCTTTCCGTTCGGCTTCTTGATGATCTCAAAATCGACGCGGACGCCGTCCTTGAACATCTCCTCGATCCACGTGCGAACGACGAAATGGTCGCCCAAGTGGAGCGGGCGTTTGTACTCGAGATGAGCCGTGCGCGTGAACCATCCGAGGCCCGCGGCCTGGAACTCCTCCATTGACATCTTGTAGCAACGCTTCATTTGATCATAGCGTGCGGCCAAAACATAATCGTAGTATCGGCTTCCGTGAACGTGTTGGTTCATGTCGATGTCGTCGGGACGGACTTGGAGTTCGGTTTCGAATTTGGATCGGCCCAGAGTCATTTCGGGCCGAGTATGGGCGGAGCCGGATGAGTGGTCAATTTCTTCGCTCGACCCGGCGATGGAAAAATTCCGGTTTTGACTTCTGAAAGGTTTTTGACGAGTTTTCCGCACTTGAATCGCGTCACGATGGGCATCGGAGACGCTGTTGAATTGAAAACTGACACCAAAAAATCATGGGTAAAGCGTTGATCATTGCCGAAAAGCCGTCGGTGGCATCCGACGTGGCGAAGGCGCTCGGCGGTTTTGTCAAACATGACGAATACTACGAGAGCGATCGCTACGTTCTTTCCTCGGCGATCGGCCATCTTTTGGAACTTTGCGCCCCGGCTGATCTCGAGGTCAAACGGGGCAAGTGGAGTTTTGCGCATCTGCCGGTGATCCCGCAGGAGTTTGATTTGAGGCCGATTGAGAAGACGGAGTCGCGTCTCAAGCTTCTGGCCCGACTGATCAAGCGCAAGGATGTCGATTCGTTGATCAACGCCTGTGACGCCGGCCGGGAAGGGGAGCTGATTTTTCGCTACATCGTTCAGCACGTCGGATGCAAAAGGCCGATTCAACGACTCTGGCTGCAGTCGATGACTCCGATGGCGATCCGCGATGGTTTCTCGTCATTGCGGTCAGATGCCTCCATGCTGCCGCTTGCGGACGCGGCGGTGTGCCGGTCGGAATCCGATTGGCTGGTCGGAATCAACGGAACTCGGGCGATGACCGCCTTTAACTCCAAGACGGGCGGATTTCAGCTCACCACCGTTGGACGGGTTCAGACCCCCACGCTTGCGGTCGTGGTGGAACGTGAGGAGAAGATCAAGAAGTTCGTTCCGAGGAATTATTGGGAGGTTCATGGGACGTTCGCGGCGGCGGCGGGCGAGTATTCAGGGCGGTGGTTCGACGAGAATTTCGCCAAGGACAAAAGGGAACCCGAAGGGGATGTGCGGCCGGAAAGGGTCTGGGATTCAGCGCGCGCCGAGGCCATCCGAGATCGATGCACTGGACAGCCGGGAACCGTCACCGAGGAGAGCAAATCGACCAGTCAGCTTTCGCCGCTTCTCTTCGATCTGACCAGCCTGCAACGCGAGGCGAACGGACGTTTTGGCTTCTCGGCGACCCGCACTCTGCAAATTGCCCAGGCCCTTTATGAGCGTCACAAAGTATTGACCTACCCACGGACCGATTCTCGCGCCTTGCCTGAGGATTACTTGGCTACCGTGAAGGAAACCCTCGCCGCGTTCGCCGGCACCCAGTACGGATCGTTTGCGGGTCAGATTCTTCAAAAGGAATGGGTCCGACCGAACAAACGCATCTTCAACAGTGCCAAGGTTTCCGACCACTTTGCGATCATTCCGACGGCCCTCGCGCCGAAGCCACTTAATGAGGATGAGGCCAAGCTCTATGACATGGTCACGAAGCGTTTCTTGTCCGTCTTTTATCCCGCGGCCGAGTTTCTGGTGACGACGCGTCTCACGCGGGTGGCCGGGGAACCGTTCAAAAGCGAGGGCAAGATCCTGGTCAGTGCCGGTTGGTTGGTGGTTTACGGGCGGGAGGTTCAGACCGACGACACGCCGAGCCTGGTTGCTGTCAAACAGAACGAGACGGTGCGGACAACCCAGGTCGAGATTCGGGCCAACCAGACCAAGCCGCCGGCTCGATTCACAGAAGCGACCTTGCTGACGGCGATGGAAGGTGCGGGTAAACTGATCGAAGACGAGGAATTGCGTGAAGCGATGAGTGCCAAGGGTTTGGGGACTCCCGCGACGCGCGCGGCCGTAATCGAAGGGTTGATTTACGAGAAGTACATTCTCCGCAGCGGACGTGAATTGCAGGCTACGGCAAAGGGAATATCGCTGATTACCCTCCTCCGGGGATTGGGGATTCCGGAACTGTGCTCGCCTGAGCTCACGGGAGACTGGGAGTTTAAGCTGAAGCAAATGGAGCGCGGATTGTTGATGAGGGGCGATTTCATGCGCGAGATCGCCCAGATGACCCGAGCTATCGTCAACAAAACCAAGCAGTATGAGAGCGACACGGTCCCCGGCGAATTTGGAACCCTTCAGGTTCCGTGCCCGAAATGTGCTGGCGAGATCAAGGAGAACTATAAGAAATTCCAGTGCCAGGGATGCGATTTCGCCCTCTGGAAGATCGTGGCCGGACGGCAGTTTGAAATCTTTGAAGTCGAGGAATTGATCACGAAACGAACTCTCGGACCGCTTCAGGGATTCCGGAGCAGAATGGGGAAACCGTTTGCGGCTTTGATCAAACTCACGAGCGAATTCAAGCCCGAATTTGACTTTGGGCAGAATGGCGAGAAATCCGATGGAACGATCGCAGAGGTCGATTTCACGGGGCAAGAGGCCTTGGGCAAGTGCCCCAAATGCGGCGCGAAGGTTTTCGAGAATGGCATGAGCTACGTGTGCGAAAAGTCGGTCGGAGCTAACAAGAATTGCGATTTTCGTTCGGGAAAAATTATCCTGCAGCGTCCCATCGAGCGGGTGCAGATGATGAAGTTGCTCGCATCCGGGAAAACAGATCTGCTTCCCAAGTTCATCTCGAAGAAGGGTCGACCGTTTTCCGCATTTCTCGTCATTGGCGAGGGAGGCAAGATCGGCTTTGAGTTTGCTCCGCGCCCGGCAAAGACCGTCCGCAATCGAATTGCCCCGTCACCCGATGTGAAGAGTGAGATCTAGCCCGTGTCACACTTCGCCATTGCCATTTTGAATCAAGAATTCGACTCCGGAAACCAATCGTTCAGAAAAATCCATAAAAACATTTGACAGGTCTAGCGGCGCTTTTATAGTGGCAGCCGAGTTCGATCGGTCGTGAAAGATTGAAAAGCCACTAGTCCCAGTCGATCTTTGCTTGAGAACAAGCTGGGGTTGGTGGAATTTTTGTCGTTTTTCGGTATCAGGATAGAGATTTTGGCTAGAGAATTGGCCGCTGCCCATGTAGCTCAGCTGGCAGAGCGCGTCCTTGGTAAGGACGAGGTCATCAGTTCAATCCTGATCATGGGCTCCAATTTGGTGCGAACAAAGAACAACACGTAAAACATTAGGAAATCGCAATGGCGAAAGAAGCATTTCATAGAACCAAGCCGCACGTCAACGTCGGTACTATTGGCCACGTCGATCACGGAAAATCCACACTCACCGCTGCAATTGTCGCGGTTCAGTCGCGCAAAGGATTGGCCAAGCCGATCTCCTACGCGGATATAACAAAAGGCGGGACTGTTCGCGACTCTACAAAAACGGTCACCATCGCTGTTTCTCACGTGGAATATGAGAGCGATACGCGACACTACGCCCACATAGATTGCCCCGGCCATGCCGACTACATTAAGAACATGATTACCGGGGCAGCGCAGATGGACGGGGCAATTCTCGTTGTCAGTGCCGCCGACGGTCCAATGCCCCAAACTCGTGAGCATATTCTGCTAGCCCGCCAAGTCGGGGTCCCGGCGGTTGTGGTCTATCTGAACAAAATCGACTTAGTGGATGATCCGGAATTGCTCGACTTGGTCGATATGGAAATTCGCGACCTGTTGAACAAGTACCAATTTCCGGGCGATACGACACCGGTGGTTCGGGGCAGCTCGACGGCTGCTTTGGCCGGAAAGCCGGAGGGCGAAAAGTCGATTCAGGAGTTGATGGAGGCGATTGATAAGGCCATCCCCTTGCCGATGCGCGAGGTGGATAAGCCGTTCCTGATGTGTATTGAAGACGTATTCAACATTGAGGGCCGCGGGACGGTAGTGACTGGTCGGGTGGAGCGCGGTGAACTTCTGAAGATGACGGAAGTTGCGATCGTGGGCTTGAGAGATACTCAAAAGACGGTCGCGACGGACATCGAGATGTTTCGGAAGCTTTTGGATAAGGCCAGCGCAGGAGACAACGTCGGTGTTTTGCTTCGTGGAACCAAAAAGGAGGAAGTCGAGCGTGGGATGGTTTTGGCCAAGCCGGGCTCGATCACGCCTCACACCCACTTCAAAGCGGAAGTTTATGTTTTGTCGAAGGAAGAGGGAGGGAGACACACGCCGTTTTTCACCAATTACCGGCCGCAGTTTTACTTTAGAACCACGGACGTGACCGGAACGGTAAGCCTGCCGCAAGGGGTTGAGATGGTTATGCCGGGAGATAATGTCTCGGTTGAGATTAAGGTCATCGCTCCTGTGGCGATGGAGAAAGGCCAGCGCTTCGCGATTCGGGAAGGCGGGCGAACGATTGGCGCCGGGCGAATCAGCGAGATTGTGGAGTGATGTAACGGGTGGACGTAGCTGTAATACAGGACGTCGTGGTGTTTGGATCAATTCGTCGGACCTAAAAAAATGCGTAGGGCGGTAGCTCAATTGGTAGAGTAGCGGTCTCCAAAACCGTTGGTTGGGGGTTCGAGTCCCTCCCGCCCTGCCAAATGGGTCAAAGCCGGAGGGGTGGCAGAGCGGTCTATCGCGACGGTCTTGAAAACCGTTAAGGCTAAAACCTTCGAGGGTTCGAATCCCTCCCCCTCCGCCATGATATTGTGAAAGATTTTACTACATTATTTATTTGGGTGGTCGTGGTGGGTGTGGTCTTTGCCGTTTTGTGGCAGAAAGGCTATCTCCTCCGATTCACCAATTACGTACAAGAAACCCGTGAAGAACTTCGGAAATGCACTTGGCCGAGTTTCGGAGAACTGAAGGGATCCACGGTGGTGGTGATGGTGACAATTGCTCTGATGGGGGCATTCACCGTGGTCGTGGACTTCCTGGTTTCACGGCTGCTGCGGTTCTTCATCTAAACTCTCTTAACACGCTCTATGCAGAGTCAGTGGTTTGTCATTCATACTTTGTCCGGTCAGGAGCAGAAGGTCAAAGAGAGCATCGAGAAGCGGATCAAGAGCGAGGAGATGACTGACTTCATCAGGGAGGTTTTGGTCCCGATGGAGAAAGTGGCGGAGGTTCGAAGCGGGAAGAAGACCGTAACCACTCGGAAACTGTATCCGGGCTATGTATTCATCGACATGGTCTTGCTGGATGAGAACAAGCGAGTCATAGAGAAGCCGTGGTATTTCATTCGGGAGACGCAGGGCATTATCGGATTTGTCGGGGGGGAGCGACCTTCTCTGGCCACGCAGGAAGAGATGGAATCGATTAAGGACCAGATCTCAGATTCCGAGGATCGCGAGAAGCCGAAAGTCAGTTTTGAGGTCGGTGAGACCGTCAAGATCAACGATGGCCCATTTTTGAATTTCAGCGGCGTCATTGAAGAGATCGAGCCAGATCGAGGAAAACTGAAGGTGACGGTGAACATTTTTGGGCGAAACACGCCTGTCGAACTGGAATATTGGCAGGTAGAGAAGGCTTAAGATTTATATGGCGAAAAAGATTGTTGGACAAATCAAGCTGCAGATCCCTGCTGGGCAGGCTAATCCTGCGCCTCCAGTTGGTCCGGCTCTGGGGCAACAGGGTGTTAACATCATGGCGTTCTGCAAAGAGTTCAACGCCGTGACCCGGGATCAGGGCGGGATGGTGATTCCGGTCGTGATT
>CAYHFE010000233.1:6827-10867 GCA_964355375.1 uncultured Verrucomicrobiota bacterium | reverse complement strand
TACTTGTCAAAATGAAAACTGCTTTGCGATGACGGGAGGGTGTTTACGTGGTAACCTAACTCTGGCACTATCACCGGCATGCTCATCTATTAATGCTATGGCAAAACCACCTGAAACATTCTTCAACGTGGAGGATTTCGTGCCGGGCTTGCGGCAGGTTGTCGAAAACCCTCCGCTCGACCCTCGGAAAATTCTTCTGGCAGCAATTCCGATCGAGAATCCCGAAGAGCGCCGGGGCTTGGCTCCGGCGGGCCGTACTCGCTGCTCGCTTTCGCTGACCGATGGCAAGGCATTCTGGTTCTGGGAGACGGATTCGTTACGGGCGTTGTTTCGAGGCAATAAGCAACCGCCGGTTCTGGGCGACTATCCAGAGGCTTACAACGACTCCTTTGCCCTGCTGGACCTGCACGCGCTGGAAATCAGCAGGTTCTTCGGCGACCGGCGGGATGCCGAGATGAGAGAGGTTTACTCGCTCTTGCGGCGGCGGCCGGACGGCAAGAGCCTGGGATTCGTCCACGATTACATGTGGCAGGCGGCGGCGCTGATCCTGGGCACGCGGCCATTGAGTCAGGCGGAATTCGAGGCGATCATGGCACGGTTGGAGCGATCCTGCCGGACGTTTGAGCAGGGCCCCGCTTCCCGAAATTACATCGCGACGCTGAGAACAACTCTGGGCCAGGAAAGCAGGTGAAATGAGCGGCGGCGCGTGCGCCTGACGGTCGGGGCGGGGAGACGATTCTGGCTGAGGCGGTGCGCCAGGAGTGGCGGTGGCCGCCGGACCAAGTGCGACGGGATGTTGCGCATCATCAACTCGGCGATGCCGCGCTGCTGGAAGAGTTCATCGCGAATTTTAGAACGTGCTATCATTTCAACGGCTGTTATCCTCCTTCCTTTATGCCATTTCGCCAACTTGGCCTTGATGCCAGAATTTTACGGGCGGTCCAGGATGCGGGTTACACCGAACCGACGCCGATTCAAACCGCCGCCATCCCGCCGATCATCGCGGGGCACGACCTCATCGGCATCGCGCAGACCGGCACGGGCAAGACGGCGGCGTTCACGCTGCCCATTCTCACCAAGCTGGCGGCGCAACCCGCAGGTCCGCGCCGCGGCACGCGGGTCCTGGTGATCGCGCCGACGCGCGAGCTCACTGTGCAGATCAATGAGAACATCCGAGCTTACGCCAAGTACCTGCCGCTGACGGTCGCCACGGTGTTCGGCGGAGTTGGTGAACAACCGCAAATCCGCGCGCTGCGATCGGCGACGGATGTGGTCATCGCGTGCCCGGGACGGTTGCTGGATCTGATGGGCCGGCACCATGGCGATTTTTCGAGTCTGCAATTCCTCGTGCTCGATGAAGCGGATCGGATGCTGGACATGGGTTTTCTGCCATCGATCCGGCAGATCGTCCGGTCGTTGCCGCAAAAGCGGCAGACGTTGCTGTTCTGCGCGACGCTCTCCCAGGAGATTGAAGCGTTGACGCACGAATTTCAACGCGCGCCGAAACTAGTGCAAATCGGTCGCCGCGCGAATCCGGCCGAGACGGTCACGCAACTGGTCTATGAAGTGCCGAAGCACCTCAAGCCCGCGCTGCTCGCGCATCTGCTGGGCGATCCGCAGATGGATATGGTGCTGGTGTTTTCGCGCATGAAGCACGGGGCCGATCGCATCGCGCGCAGCCTGGAACAAAAAGGAATCCGCACCGCCACGCTGCATTCGAACCGCTCGCAAAACCAGCGGCTGAAGGCGTTGAAGGACTTCAAGTCGGGCGCGGTGCGCGTGCTGGTGGCGACGGACATCGCGGCCCGCGGCATTGACGTGGACGGCATTTCGCATGTGGTGAATTACGATTTTCCTATGCACGCCGAGGATTACGTCCACCGCATCGGGCGGACGGGGCGCGCGAATGCCATTGGCGACGCGATCAGTTTCGTGACCACGGAAGATCACGGCGATTTGCGGGCGCTGGAACGGTTCATCGGGCGCGGCATCGTGCGCAAGCGCGCGGAAGGATTTAATTACAGTGCCGCCGGACCGGCGCAGACGGGGAGCAGCCGCGGCGATCGCCCCTCAAAACGGCCGCACGCTCATGCCTCGCCCCAGAAGCCCCACCGATCGGGTGGCGGGCCGCCCCATGGAGGTCGGGGTGGTGGATCGAGCCACGCCGATGCGCGGTCGCAGGGGCAAGGCCGACATTCCGGCCGCCGGTGAGCACAGATTTTCGGGAATCTGGCAACTCAGGCCCGTTTCGAGGCCGGTCAGGCACCTGATCTGAAGAGCTGCCGTGGACCAGCGCGCGACGACGTGATGAATTCGGCGAGCTCGGTCGCTTGAGCCACTTCCCACTCCCGCACCATGCTGACGACGAGAGAGAGCCGTCGCCAGCGGTTTGAAACCGGCGCTTCTGGTTCGCTCGGTATCAGGCGCGGACTTTGATGACGATCTTGCGGACTTCGGACGGGCCGTCGCACTCCAGGCCGGGGGCGTGACCGTCTTCGGGAAAGAAAATGGTGAATTGCCCGGCCCGCAGGTCAAGGGGCGTCATTTGCGCCGGGGTCGCGAAGAACACGATGTCTTTCTCGGTGGAGTAGGGTTGTGTGACCTGCGTTAAACCGGCGAGCGGCGACCAAAGAATCGTCTCGCGGCCAGCTTGGATGAATTGGATGTCGATGTACCGTTGGTGCGCTTCGAAGGTGGCTTTCGCCACGGGTCGCGTCGTGTAGCTCTGCACGAGCGCGAAACAATGATCGCCGTCCAATTCGAAACGGCCGGTGGGTTGGTCGGCTGGCAGTTTCTCCAAAAAGTCAAAGGCGGCGGCAAAGCGCGGCGATAGACCCACATAGCGGTGCCGTTGTTCCAACGTGTCGGCGATCATGGTTCAAAGAGTTCTGCCCGGGTCTCGGACTTCGGCGGCAGATGAAGTCCGGATTGGCCAAAGCCGAAGCATCTCGCAATTGCGGAACACTCTCTGGCGCATCGGCGTCTGCCCATGCGTTGGCGCCCCCAACGGCAGCGAGTTTCGGCGGGCGTTTGTCTGAGGGTGAAAAAGAAATCTGTCTCTCCGGAATTTTGCATCGGGAGAGACAGCAATTAACGGCCGGTTACTTCTTCTTGGCGGGGGCCTGTTTGGCGGCGGCGGCGGCCTGTTTTTTCTTGAGGTCAGCGCTGGTGGCTTTGACTTCTTTCTGGCTGGTTTTCTTCTGGTTCGACTTCGGAGATTTATCGCCCATGATAATCGACTTTCTTTTACGGTATTGGCTCGCCTGCGGCATAGTAGTTTCCCCGCAGGCGATGGCATTCTATTTGGCGCGCGGGTGAATGTAAATGCCGGAATCAAGAACTCTCTCCGGGCGCAGGGTGGAGACCGGCCGCCGCCACCGGAAAATACTTTGCGAAAGTTGTTGCTATCCTGCCGGAACCAGGCACTCTGAACTCGTTCTGTTAGATAGCTTGTCTCTTTCAAGGCATGGTGAATCTTCAAGTGAACTTCGTTCAGTGATGATTTTAGACCCGATGGTCGGGAACAGTCTGTAGAAAGTGCCGGTTTGTCGGACAGTAAAACATCACATGAGCAATAAATTATTTGTGGGAAACCTTTCCTTCAATACCACTGAAAACGACCTGAATGACGCGTTCGCCGCGTTCGGCACGGTCACCGAAGCCAACCTGATGATGGACCGGACTACGGGTCGCCCCCGCGGTTTTGGTTTCATCACCATGAGTTCAGCCGAAGAAGCCCAGAAGGCCATCGAAGCCCTGAACGGCAAGGACATGGACGGTCGCGCCCTCACGGTTAATGTCGCCAAGCCGCGCGAAGAGCGTTCCGGTGGCGGCGGCGGCGGTGGTGGGCGTCGCGAATACGGTGGCGGTGGCGGTGGCGGTCGTAGCCGTTACTAATTCGTCATAAAAATTTCAGGGCGGGGTTCGGGTCATCCGAACCCCGCTTTTTTTTGTCTCCGAGGGGCGGCGCTGCCAGCGACGGAAGACGACTCAATTACCGCCGGAGGTCGCGGCACGACCGAGGTACCGGCAAGTTATGT
>CAYHFE010000233.1:0-6727 GCA_964355375.1 uncultured Verrucomicrobiota bacterium | reverse complement strand
GGGAAGCGATAAGGGTCGATTCTCGGACGGAGATGTGGAATGCTGCCCGGTGTCCGACGCGATGCCGAACGAATTTGACGCCACGATCAAGACCTTGGGGCTCGAGGAGTTCAAGCGACACATCTTTCTGTGTGCCGATCAAACCGAAGCCCAGTGCTGTTCGCTCGACCAGGGATTGAGGTCTTGGGAGTATCTGAAGAAGCGACTGAAAGAGTTGGGGCTTGCGGGGGCGCATCCCACCGTTTTCCGGACCAAAGCCAACTGCCTTCGAGTCTGCCATCACGGCCCGGTGGCCGTCGTTTATCCGGACGGCGTTTGGTATCATTCCTGTAGCCCGGAAGTGTTGGAGAGGATCATCCAGGAACATTTGATCGGTGGGCGAATCGTGAGTGAGTTTGCGTTTGCGCAAAGTCTTGGAGATGGCTTTGGCGATCGGTGAGAGAAGCCCATGAGGCGATTGATGGATCCAGGAGGCGAGGTGCCCGTTCGCTGCGCGCAACCGGAAAGGCTCCGCTTTTTGGGAGTTGTTGAACGCTCAACGCTCAACATTCAATTAACCAATTCCTTGGAAGTTGAGCGTTGAACGTTGGCCCGAGTTCAGGGTCCAGGTGCATGCGACAAGCAGAACGAGACTCTCCCGATTCAATAGACCAATCCAGCCGGGAACGCGCGGAAGCCTAACCCGGAAATTTCACACCGTTTTCTGAGGCGTGCACGCGCCTCGCCGCAACCTTGCGCCAGTGGCTGGCCACGCACTGTTCGTTTCGCCGCCGGCGAACCCATCGGCGAGGCGCCGATGGGAACACGCGAGAGCGCGTGTGCTCCCAAACGCTGGTGAAAGATCCGGGCTAAGGCCGCGGACGGGTCTGCGGTTCGCCGACAAACGGAGGTCGCTCAAACGTTTGGCCATCTCCTGTGACACGCGGATCCTTCGCGTCCACCAGGACGTGAAGGAGGCGCTCGGACAGTGCCTTTTTGCGGACGGCATAGACCGGATCCATCGCGATGTTGTTCGTCTGATCCGGGTCGTTCCGGAGGTCGAAGAGCTCTTCCGCGGGACGTTTGGCAAACGCAAAGTCGTAATGCCACCGCCAAGCCGGTTCGCCGAATTGGCTGAGCAGCCAAGCCTTCGTCGGGCTGGCATCCATATCCGCAAACGCGACATAGGTGCTCCGTTCCGCCGCCGCGAATGATGGCCGGTCCGTTTGGCTCGTGAATTGGGGATTGCCCATGGGCCAACGGTCGGGGGCGAAATTGCGGATGTAGAGGAAATCTTGGGTTCGTAGCGCCCGATGCGGGTAGGGAAGGTTTCCATCGCGGGCCGCGGCGACGTGGCGTTCGCGTCCGGTCACCACCCAAGTACGCTGGGGGTCCACCTGGCCGGACTGCTCCGAACGCAGCACATCGAGGAAACTCCGTCCGGTCATCACGCCGGGCGGCTTAACACCGCCGGCTTCCAGAAAGGTCGGCGCCAAATCCATGAGGTTCACAAAATCATCGACGACGCGGCCCTCAGGGATGCCGGGTCCGCGCGCGATCAGCGCGACTCCGACTCCGTGATCATAAAGATTGCATTTGCCACCGGGCACGCCGGGCATGCCGTGATCGCCGCTGATGACGACCAGAGTATTGCCCAGTTCGCCCAAGGATTCGAGCTTCTGCAGCAACACGCCGACTCCAGCGTCCCAGGCCTGGATCTCGCCCATGTAATCGGCGTAATCGGACCGGACCTCCGGCACGTCCGGCATGAACTTGGGCAATTTGCCCTGCAATGTCTCGGGGTCGATGCCCCAGAGGGCGCGACCGGAGCCTTTCTCGTAGGCGCGATGGGTGAGCGTCGGGCCGAACCAATAGCAGAAGGGCTCTCCCGGTTTTCGGTCGGCCAGAAAAGCTTCGAAATTGCCCCGCACTTGCGCCAGAAGTTTCTCCTTGGCTGCCTCAAAGTTCATCCCGGCACGGACCATCTTGGTCGCGTTTTCCGAGAAGTCATTGAAATCCCGGCCGGCCTTCTCATAGGCGAACTGCTGTCCACCGTAAGGGGCGTCGGCCGGCGTGCCCGGGCTCCACACCTTGTGGCTCTTGCCGATGTGATAGCCGGCCTGGCGGAGCAGCAACGGGTAGCTCGGAATCGAGGAGTCCCAAGTCGCGCCTTGGAGAATGGCGCCGCGGCCGGTGCGAAAGAAATACTGTCCGGACAGCAGCGAACTGCGGCACGGCGTGCAGGAAGGCGCGGTCACGAAGGCATTCTTGAAGAGCACGCCTTGCCGGGCGGCGCGATCGATGTGGGGTGTCTTGAGGACTTGGTTGATGGAGGGACGGCTCTCCCCGGCGGCATAGACGCTGGCGTAACGCCCCCAATCGTCGGCGAAGCAAAAGAGAATGTTGGGGCGCGAGGGGGAGTCGGATGCCGGAGTGTTCCAGAGAGCAAACGAACCAACGATCAGCAAGAGCAGGATCCTTATCATCTTGCGACAACAGACGAGCCCGCTGGCGCGAAAGTTACTTCGCCTGGGCCGGCCGAGCTCTTCGGCGGGCGAGACCGCACTTCCGGCGAATGGCACGACTACTTCTGCGTTGCCACAAAAGCGCCGTTCCAGGAGTCGTCGGGCGGGTGGGCCAGCAGATTTTCGCAGCGCTGCTGATAAAGCCTGCTCAGGTAATCATCCTCGTGTTGGGCCAGACAATCGGAGAAGGCCCGGGCGGCCTCCGGGAAGGCGCGGCGGCGGTAGAGCGAGATTCCTTCCTCGAACCGAGCCAACCAGGCGGATCCCACTTCCGACGAAGGCCCGGGCTGGGCAGAAACCGTGAACACCTCCACTGGCTTGGTTTTGCCCTTGACCTGCACTCGATCCACGGTGCGGAGCACGTACTTTTCGCGCACCAGCGAAGCCACACTCTCGCCGATCAGGAGGTCCAGGCGATACTCCCGGGTCAATCCTTCCAGGCGCGAGGCGAGGTTGACGGCGTCGCCAATGACCGTCAGTTCCATCTTCTGGGTCGAACCCAGATTGCCCACGATGGCTTCACCATGATTGATGCCGATCCCGAAGGCCAGTTCCGGCCAGCCGCGCGCCCGCCAGGTTTCGTTCAATCGGGCCAGGCTCGATCTCATGGCCAAGGCGGTGGCGACGGCGTGTTCCGCGTCGCGCTCCGGGCCTTCCGAAACCATGCTGCCCCAGACCGCCATGACCGCGTCCCCAATGAACTTGTCCAGCGTGCCTTTGAAGGCAAAGACATGGCGCACCATCTCGCTGAAATACTCGTTGAGCTGTCGGACCAGTTGCGCGGAGTCAGCGCTCTCGGTCAGCGTCGTGAACCCGCGCACATCCGAGAAGAGCACCGTGACCGGTTTGCGGACTCCGCCCAAGGTCGTGTAGTAGGTTGCCGGATTGTCGAGCAACTCCTTGACGATATCCTTGGAAACATAGCGCTCGAGGGTCCGGCGAAAGCGCGTTTTCTCGACGCGTTCGTGGAGGAAATCGTAGCCCAGTCCGGCCACGCTGCAGACCAGGAGGGTCAGGGCGGGAGTCGCCGCGGGCCAAATCAGATTGGCTCGATCGAACAGCCACTGGCTCAGTCCCGCCCAAAGGAGAAAAGTCAGGCCAACGCCCAGGAACCGTTTCCAGGGCTTCTGCAGGAACGTGAACAGGGTCCACGACGTCAGGCCCGCCCAGACAATCAGAGCCAGGCTGACCGACCGACTGGCTTCGACCAAGAATTCGCCCTGCCGCGCCGCGCCCAGGATGTTCAAGTGGATTTCCGGCCCGACCATATTGGGTTGCGGCGAGGAGAAGGGCGTGGGGTGTTCATCGTGAAAAAAGTTGGCGGCCGGTCCCACGACGACGATCTTGCCCCGAAAGAATTGGCCGTTCCGAAAATTGTTTTCCCAGAATTTGGGAAGGAACACCTGGTAGATCGGATGAGGCCGGTAGCCCGACCCAGGCGGGCCGGTAAAGCGAAAGGCTTTCGATTCGAAGCCGCTGGGCACTCTGTCCGGCCCGTCGGATTTTCTGAGCGCGCGGGCCGCCAGAGATTCGCAGATCTCCTCTTCGGCTGGGGCGGGTTTAGTCAGGTGGGTGGAGCTGAGGAATTGCGATGTGACCAGTCGGAACCGAGCCCGCCGCACCACCCCATCCTCATCCGGCCAGATGTTGACGTAGCCGACGCGATCATCCTGGGCGGCGGTCCGCGGAGCGGAGGGCGGTGGCAGAATGGATTCTTCCGGCAAAATGTGGCTGATCGTGGTGCCCTGATCCCCTTGGAGGTCGGTGAAATTGCTGCCGATGACGACGCGATCACGGAATTTCTCCAAGGTGGCTTGGAGCGCGTCATCGCCGTCGCCCGGAGCGGCAAAGAGAAGATCGAGGGCGACGACTTTTGCTCCGGCGTTGCAGAGCCGCTCGATGAGGGCGGCCCAGACCGCGCGCGACCAGGGGAAGGTCTTGGCAAGTTCCTTGAGAATCGGAGAATCTTGGATTTCGCTTTCGAGCAAGATGTCGTGATAGCTCGCCTGGTCAATGCCGAGAAAGACGAGACGCGGATCCGCCGGTGTCTTTCGTCCGAGACGAGCCCGCAAATCTTGGGAGTAATACTCCAAACCGAGCAGCGGGGTGAAGCCCAGGAAGTAAAGCGCGGCCAGAGTGACGGTGCCAGTCCCCATCATGATCGCCAACCAGCGCGCCCTTCGGGAAAATGCCAGCGGGAAGAGTCGGGAACGCCAAGCCATGACGCTCCCTTATCCCACGCGACCGGTCTGGGCAATGGAATTCTCTCGTCATTCCCATGTCGTTCTTCTCCGTGAATCCCAAAAGTTCCCGGAGCGAAGCAGGCTTCCGTCAAAAAAGGGTAAATGATCAACAAAATCGGGATGGCAACGGATGCCTGTCCCAGGTAAGAGATCATTTTCTCATGAAGACAGGCGTTGGTCATTGTGTCGTGGCCGGGCGCGGGCGCGAGCTCTTCGCTGACTCGCTCTCCTGGCCCGCAGTCCCGATTCTCCGCTGGGTCTTGGTCCTGGTCGCAGGATGCGTCGGAGCGGCGAGTTTCGGACGTCCCGCCGCCGAATTGCGCCAGGGCAAGTTCACCCAGGTCATCAATCAGGTCGGAGTGCAGGCTCTCGGGACGGGAACCGTGCGGTCGGCCAAAGTGAACGATTTGCTGGAAGTGCCCGAGGTGGTCCGCACCGGCGGCAATTCGCGGGCCGAACTCACGGCGGCGGACGGGACGATGGTCCGAGTGGGCGCCAATGCGATTTTCAGTTTCGAAGCGCAAGGCCGCAGCGTGCGCCTGGAGCAAGGCAGCCTGCTTTTCCATGCGCCGACGGGCCGGGGAGGCGGCACGATCAAGACGAGCGGCGCCTCGGCCAGCGTGCTGGGCACGTCACTCATCGTCAGCGCCACCAAGGATGGCGGCTTCAAGACGATCCTGTTGGAAGGGAAAGGGCGCGTCACACTGCCCAACGGAAAGTCGCGCTCGGTGAACGCCGGACAATTGGTCTTTGTCCTCGGTGGAACGGGGGAATTCGGTCCAGTCCTCGATATTCATCTCGGCCGGCTCGTGCAGGGTTCGGGCTTGTTGAGAGGCTTTGAAACCGACCTGCCGTCACGGGGAAAGATCGAGCAAGAAGTCCGGCGTCAGGACCGGAAATTGGCCAAAGGCGAAGCGGAGGACACGGGAGTGCTGGTGGGGGAATTCGCGACGGAAAGCGAAGGAGGGGTCAAGGACGCCAGTGTTCTCGATCGTGTGTTTGGGGACGAATACA
Source organism: uncultured Verrucomicrobiota bacterium (assembly GCA_964355375.1). GTDB lineage: Bacteria > Verrucomicrobiota > Verrucomicrobiia > Limisphaerales > SIBE01 > CAYHFE01. Next base: position 966 of record CAYHFE010000233.1, on the reverse strand, counting down.
TCACGGGCCTGAAAGAAGCGTTGCAGCTCGACACCACGGTCACGCCGGCCGGTCTGAATCCGAACCAAGTCTTCCTGGAGACCTTCGATCTCCAGCTCCAGGGCTTCCCCTTTGACGATTATTTTGGCTTTGCCGCGCGGAATATCACCTTTCAAGCGTCCCTGGTTGATCTCAAGGCTTACGAAGGCGCTGACTTGCCCTTCTTCGACATGGTCGCCGTCCGCGACGTCCGTTTCCCCCAATCGGTCACGTTTCTGGCCGGAAGCAGCCTTCCGCTCTTCATCACGGCGATTGACCGTTTCCAGATCGCGCCGGGCGCGGGGTTGCGCTACGACAATTCCGGAGGCTTGCATCTGATCTCGGGCCAGGCCGCCGCGTTTCCGCAAAACGTCTTTGAGAACAGCCTGGGTCTGATCTGGCTGCAAAGCACGTCCGGTGGCCTTTCGCTCACGTCGGGCCGGGTCACGGCGGACGAAGTGAAACTGTATGCGAACGGCGGCCTCGTGGTGGACAACAGCACGCTGGCCAGCCGCAGCCTCATCAAATTGGAGACGGTCTCGAATCAACTGGCTCCGAAGACGGGTGACTTCTCCACTCTGGGTTTGCCTTTCGACCCCACCGATGTGGAAGGAAACATTTTTCTTAAGCAAAGCAACCTCAGCGGATCACAGCCCGGCGGCGGAGAGCTCTGGATACGGGCCGCCAACATTTGTGGTCTGGACAATGTCGCGCTCAACAACATCGCCGCCATCGCTCTCGATGCGCGCACCCTCAATCTGGAGGCGGTGACCTTCCCGGTGGGCTCAACCGTTCTGCTCCGATCCGAACGCGGGCTGTTGGCGCCAAATCCAAATTCCGGCGCGGCGTCGGTGCCCGGATTTGTCAACTTCATCCGGAGCGTCAACTACGGTGCGGCCCCCGCGCAGACGGCCATCGGATCGGGCATCACCATCGCCCCGTTGCCGG
>CAYHFE010000232.1:0-10924 GCA_964355375.1 uncultured Verrucomicrobiota bacterium | reverse complement strand
CGCAGCCAAAATCCCTCGCCGCAGGACCCTTTTCAATTTTAAAACAGGCTCTGAGACTCTCCTGGGGCTCTACCGTGCCATCCCTGTCGGAGTAGAGAAACGCGCCGGAGCCGTCGCTCCAAATGACTCGATGCGTCCGCACGTGGCGGAGACCTTCATACGGATGGTGTTGAGTCCACTCGAATCGGAAGCGATCTGGTCGGCGAAAGAATGTCACGAACGTCAGCTCATCTGGCTCTTGCTTGCTGGGAAACTTGGTGAGGACGACGCCTCGGTCTTGGTATGACCGCATAGCTGCATACTTTGCGCGCACCGCGTGAAGAATTTCTTGCGCTGTCATCGTGGCGAAGCGGCCTAACTTTTGCTATACGACGGCTGGTTCGTATATTGGATCGGCAAGCGAGTGCCAGTCGTCCCCAGTTGGCGCGAGCCTGTCTCCGCGATCGAGAGCCGTTCCCCACAGCGATTGTTCGGCGAGGGCATGAGACGGACCTTGGCGAAGCGAACGTGGACCGTCAAGGTGATTTGGGGAGGGCGCAACGTGGCAGCGGGCAGTTTCGGGAAGCGACAAACGGGACGGGAATCACCCCGTCAAACGAACTTGCTCTCGAAATCGAGAGATTTTCTTGAGAGGAGAGTCTCACCCGCACCGCGCGGACTGGAGCAACGTCTCGCGAATCCAGTCGGCTTGGGATTGGCCGGAAGGGATCGCCCGCCAGCTGGCCGGCATTGCGCCCAGGATTCGATTTGGGGCACTTTGATTGCCGCCCGATGCTTCCAACCAGACACAGCTTGGCACAAGTTTTCTTTCCCATCGTTGCCACTAAATGCAACAACCCATTGCAAACGGTTCAATGACTGTATGGATAGGTGCAAGCAATGGCACAGAAAGGCAACTATGAGCAACGATCAAAACACCCCGTTTGCAGGTTCAAGCCTTGCAGCGCGCACCATCTTCAACCACATCAAGGATTTCGATCGATTTTAGCCGCCCGCATGTCGCGAAGTCATAGCATAGCGCCTACAACTCAGGACAGCAGCTTTGCTCACGCAGACCGCTGAGATAGCCGTTGCCTCTTTCAGAAGGTGAGCCGTTTTTCAAGGTGGACCTGGTGACTTTTCCGCTAACCTGTAATTCCCGTTTTGGTCTTTGACTCTGACCATTCAGATCAACGGTCATCTCGTGAGTGTCTGAAGAGGTGTCTCTTCTTATTCCGGCCAGCCGCCAGAGCAAGGGCCATGTCCCTCTTCTTGGTCCCGGCCTTCCATTCAGTGAGGCGGGTCCACGGTCCCGAAAATCGTGGAGCGGAGCGCGGAGGACCGTTGTTTTGTCGGCACGTGTCCCGGCCTGACGTTGGGCGGCGTGCATGGAGTTGGCCAAGATGGAATTTCGGAGTTTCCTGGCGGTGCTGTTGTGGCCAGAGCAGATCATTCGAACGGAGGGCCAGATTGTCCATCGCCCAAAAATTGTCTCTTGACACTACTGTTTATATTGTGTATATACAGTCATCACCGATGCCAAACGACCGTAAAACCTTCTTGGTCGGACCGATCTCGCCCGCCGCGCCCGGCGCGCTCTATCAGCAAATCGTCGACCGGTTGAAGCGCGAGATCAGCGAGAGTCGGCTCAAGCCGGGCGCGCCGCTGCCGTCCTTCCGCAACCTCGCGGAAGACCTGCTGGTCAGCGTCATCACGGTGAAACGCGCCTACGAGGAACTGGAACGGGAGGGCATCATCTACCGGCGCCAGGGACTCGGCACGTTCGTTTCCGAACACGGCCACCAACGGAGCCGCGAAGCCAAGTTGAGCGCCGCGCGCGCGCTGCTGCGCGAAGGTTTTCGCGAAGCGGCGGAGGCGGGCCTCCAGCCGGCGGAAATTCTCGATCTCACTCGCGCAATCCTGAAGGAGGAACAGTAACATGACCACCAACGCCATCGAAATCCGCGGACTCACCAAGAACTATCCCACGTTCAAACTCGGCCCGCTGGACCTGACGGTCCCAGGCGGCGCGATTTACGGCCTGATCGGCCCGAACGGCGCGGGCAAAACCACCGCCATTGATCTCATCTTCGGCATGGGGCGCAATGACGGCGGCGAAATCCGCGTGCTCGGCCTGGATCATCGCCAGCGCGCTGTGGACATCAAACGCGCGGCGGCGTACGTCAGCCCGGACTTGAGTTTCCAGGTCTGGGGCAAGGTGGGTCGCGCCGTCCGCTTCGTGCGCGGTTTCTACCCGGATTGGGACAACGGCTATTGCGCGCGGCTCATGAAAGAATTCCATTTAAGCGACGCGGACAAAATCGCTACGCTTTCCTTCGGAGCGCGGACCAAATTAAGCCTGCTCCTCGCGCTGTCGCGGCGACCCAAGGTGCTGATCCTTGACGAACCGACCACTGGTTTGGACGCCGTCTCCAAGCAGCAAGTCTTCACCGAGTTGCTCAAGGCCGTGGAAGACGGCGAGCGCACCGTCCTCATTTCGTCAGACGGGCTCGGCGATATCGAGCGCTTTGCCGACCACATCGGCCTGATCAAAAACGGCAAGCTTTTGCTTGAAGGCCGCACGGACGAAGTGGTGGATCGCTTTCGCATGGCGGACTTCTTCACCGATCGGGGCGCCAGCGTTTTCACACGGGATGGTCTGACCATCGTGCGGCGCGAGGAAGATCGATGGCGGGCGCTGATTGACCAGAAGCAAGGTCTGGCCGAGTGGCTGCAAGCGAATGGTGCGCGGCAAATCACCCTCACGCCCGTGACGCTGGAAGATTTGTTCGTGGCGCTGGTCAAAGATGGGGAGGCGGCATGAAATGGCTCATCCGTGATCATCTGAACCGTTGGTGGTGGGTTTGGTTAACCGCGGGAGTGGCGCATGGTTTGATCTTCGTCGGTTCGGCGGAGAGTGATGATTCCACTCACAAAGTCTTCAGTCTCCTCACCTTGCAGATCATCTATTTTGCCGGGGTCTTCCCACTTTCATACGATCTGCAACGCGGCCACAGCCGAGCCCTCCTGGCCTTGCCGGTCTCGATCCGACAAATGGCTCGAGCCTGGTGGTTCGTATCCGTGGGACTTCCGGCGTTGCTGCTGGCCGCGGCGGCGGGTCTGGCGATGCTGATTCATTCCGCTGGCACGACGAACGGATTTCACGCGAACATTTACCTGGCCGACTGCCTCACCAACACGCTCTGGTTGGGCACCGCGTTCTGCTTGCTAACCGCCTCGTCGGGAAGGCCGTTGGATGGTCCGGCCGAGTATGCGCGACGAGGTTTCTTCCTCGGTTTTTTGTTCTTGTGCCTTTTCGGAGTCGTTTGGGCTGAAGATTTTTCGCTCAACACAAAGAAGGGAATCGCTTTCCTCTCGCTGGCTGCGGTCATGTCCATCGCCGGTTGGTTTCGGGCAGAGCACCTGGTCAGGCGGAGTTCCGGAGCTCGCGCCGCTTGGCCGCGTCCCAGAAAAGGCCGGCCGCAATATCAAATTCAGGCCGGTTTCGGTGGACTGCCGTTTTTGGCGGTCCGAATGTTCACCCGCTGTCTGCTCATCGGCCTGTTGATGATTGTGCTCATGGTAACGCTATCCACAATAATGCCTCAACCACGTGAGAATAGTGACACCATGAACTCCATTCAACAGAGTCTCTCTTCGATGGGAGAAAGTTTTCAGATTTGGTGGATGCTTTTGTTCCAACTGTTTCCCACGATCATGCACATCCGGTTTTTGAGAACTTTGCCCCTTTCCGTTTCCGTCCTTGCGGCCACGCTTGTGCTTGTCCCCACCGCGGCCATCCTCTGCCTGGGAGGCTTCATCGCCCTGTTGGCCGGGACTGGACCGGCCAGCGGGACAATCTTGTCCGCTTACCTGACGGCGTCGTCCATCGGCGCTGTGTCCATGGCGGTGTTGGTGTGGAGAGGTGTGGATCGGGATGGCATGGCGCTGTTCATGTTCATGATATTCTTCGGCTCTATCATGCCCAAGTTCTTTCACGCCGACAAAGCCCCACCGTTGGTGACCGTTTCTGCGGCGATTCTGCTCATCGCCTTGGCCTTTGAAATCACGCGACGCGTGCTCATCCGGAGCAGTCATGCCTACCGAGCGCCACCGTTCAACGCCTGGGGTATGACCCGATGGCGGCCTTGAAACGAGGGCTTTCGAGGAAGGGGCCCGATCGCTCCAAAGGCACGCTTGACCGCGGCGCGGATGGAGATCATCACGTCGCGTTTGATGGAGTCGAAGGTGTTGGTCGCAGGCTCGAATTTGTCTGGCGTCTCGCTGGGAAGGGCCAGGCAGGCTGCGGGCGAGGGCGTGGTGGTTTGGGCTGTCGCGTTTTCGACGAACCACCGAGTGCCGAGGACAGCCGCGAGCAAGGTCGATGGGATCATCGAAGGAATGACCATCCAGAAGCCGGTTCGATTGGTCATCGACGATCACCCCCATGGAGGAATCAAGTCCACCTGGCCGTTTTACCTTGCGCACCAACAGCCAGCTTCTAGGATCGCCCTCGACTCGGCAGATCGTTATGTCCCCTCAACTCATTGCCAGATTGGTCAGCGGCGCGGTGGTCATCTTCATCTTGATCATCGGCGCTTCCTCCTCCACTTACGTCATCCAGCCGGGCCATCGCGGCGTCGAGGTGATCCTGGGCAAGGTGTCGCCGGTGTTCAAGCCGGAGGGCTTCGGTTTCAAGCTGCCCTGGGTGACGACCATTGCGCCGCAGTTGATCCGTCAGCAGACGGCGAAGATGCAGGCCGATTGTTATTCCTCGGACCTGCAACAAGTGGCCATTCACCTGCGGGTCCTTTATCGAGTGCCGCAGGCCTCGGTGGTCGCCATGTTCCGCGACTACTCCGGCGACCCGTTTGAAATGTTGGTCAAACCCCGCGTGGCGGAGGCCATCAAAGAGATCACTGCTCTGCGCACGGCCGAGGTGATCGTGCAGAAACGGGAAGAGGTCAAAAGCCGGACGCTCGAAAGTGTGAAACGGAAAGTCGGCGACCTGCTGGTCATCGAAGACTTGGTGGTCGAAGACATTAACTTGACCAAGTCCCTGGAAACGGCCATCGAGTCCAAGATGGTTCAGGAACAGGAAGCGGCGCGGGCGCGTTTCGCCCAGCAACAGGCGCAGACCGAAGCCAGCACCGTCGTCATCAAAGCCAAAGGCGAAGCCGAATCCATCAACCTGCGGGGAAGGGCCCTGCGGGAAAATCCAAGCGTCCTGGAATTGCAGGTGGTCGAGCGTTGGGACGGCTTGACCCCGCTGGTGGTCGGTCCGGGCGCAACCGGGGCGAACATGTTGTTGCCCCTCGGGGATATTGTGATTGGTCCAGTCTCACCCGCCAAACCATGAACCAGCAATATCGCAATTCTCCGAACACGATCGAAGTGCATCCGCAGGTGATCTTGCGGTGGATCGGCGTGGCGATTCTACTCTTCGTCCTCATCGTCGCCGGCGCCGGCGCCACGTATATCGTTCAACCCGGCTTCCGCGGGGTCGCCGTGACCCTGGGCAAAGTGGCCCCACAATTCAAACCGGAAGGCTTCGGGCTGAAACAGCCGTTCCTCACCCACATTCATCCGATGTCGGTGCGCCAGCAGACGCGCACCATGCCCGCCGAATGTTATTCCTCCGACCTGCAGCAAGTGAAGATGGAGGTGAATGTTCTCTACCGCGTGCCCGAACATTCGGTGGTGAAGATTTTCCAGGAGTTCGCCGGTGAACCGTTCGACAGCCTCATCGCCCCTCGCGTGCAGGAAGCGATCAAGGAAGTGGCCGCGGCCCAAAGCGCCGAACAGATCGTCAAGAAGCGCGAAGAAGTCAAGACGAAGGCCCTGGAGCTGGCGCGGCGCAAGATTGGCACCGAGTTTCTCGAGGTCGTGGACGTGGTCCTCTACAACCTGACCCTCTCCCCGGAACTGGAAGCGGCCATCGAAATGAAAATGGTCCAGGAACAGGAAGCGGAGAAAGCCAAGTTCACCCAGCTCAAGGCGCAGATTGATGCTGAGACCGCCATCATTCGCGCCCGGGGCGAGGCCGAAGCCATTCAAGTCCGCGGCCAGGCGCTTCGGGCCAGTCCGGACTTCATTCGACTGGAAATCGTGCAGACCTGGAATGGCCACTCACCTCTGGTCGTCGGCGCCGCCGGCAGTGGCGCGAATCTGCTGATGTCCCTAAACGACTTGTCCAAGCACGTCGTCACCCCACCCGCTCGGCCCCTGCGGACGAATCTTCCCGCAGTTTTGCCTCCTCGGAACCGATGAGCCCTCGGCTGCGAGCCGCGCTTCAGTTGGCCGTTTTGGTCGGCGTGACCGTCTTTCTCTTCCTCCTCTTCCCGGCTGCGCTTGCGTTCGTGGAAATGGCCGCCCGCGAACTGCGCTATTTCTGGTGGCTGATTCTGCTGCTGGCGCTCGCCGTGTGGCTGATCTGGGGCGCTGGCCGTTGGCCCAGGAAGTAATCCGCCCGAAACACTTCTTTGCCCCGTCCCCACTTCGATCGCGCGAGGGCCCTCCGGGTTGCCGACCGACCGCACCCGGCCCAGGAACGCGCCCCGGTCCGCCTCGATCCCACTTTCACTCTCTCGCCGCGGGACGCCGCCCAAATCTAAAACAGACTCCCCGGGCGTTTTCAGGAAATCCAATGGGATCAATGACGAATATTCCGGACAATCTCCCCCAGGTTGGGAGCCTCTTCACTTCACGCCGCCAAACGCCGCGCCAACTTCCTCCGGGCTGTCGCCCGTCACGTAGAGCGGAGACTCGCCCATAACCGGATCGTTGGCCAGGACTTCGTTGCCCATGATATCGAACGCGCGGGTCCGGGCGGAGAGGCGCAGCGGCTTCGTTTCCGCGCCGCGGTTCCAGGCGACGGCCACGACGTGGTTTTGTGCGCGGAAAAGATAAGCCCGCAAACCGCCGCTTTCGATCTTCCTCACGAAGGCCTCGGGCACGCCGAGAATCTGGGTCAACGCCGCCACGCCCGGATACATCTTGCGCGGCGCGCCGCCATACTCGAACAGGACGCCGCCCGCATCGGGGCCATTGATCGGCCCGCAGGTTCCAGCGTGAAAGAAAATCTTCCGCACACCGTGAGCGAATGACACCGCCGTGAAACGCACCAGATGTTCCGTCGCCGCCCGCTCGCCCGGCCAGCGGCAGCGATTCATGGTGGCATCGCCCACAACCGGCGGCACGCAGGGCGGATCGTCGTCCGCGTAGCAGCCCCATTCGGTGATCCACACGGGTTTGGGACCACCATTGGCGCGCATGGTTTCTTCGAGCGAACGGAAGGAATCTTCAAAGCTCTCCGCCGGCACCGCCGGGCTGTAGAGGTGCAGGTCGAACACGTCCACCGAATTCAGCCCGCCCTTCGTCACGAACTCGCGCGTCAGGCCCGCCTCTATCCCGGCGCTGATGCCGCCCACGACCTGGCAGTTCGGGTCCGCCTTCTTCATCGTTCGATACGCCGTGTCCAGCAAGCGCAGGTAATCGTCGAGCGAGTAGCCAAACTGGCGCGGCAGCGCATACGACGTATAGACCGGCTCGTTCAGAATCTGGTAATGCGTCACCGGACGCGGCCCGCTGCGGCGATAATGCTCGACCGCCGTGGCGGCGTAGTGGCCGAAGTCGTTCAAGTTTTTCGGCGCGTAGGCCAGCGGCAGGCGGGCGCGCAGATAACCGTCTTGGCCAGCCTCCTTCTCGACTTCCTCGCGGCGCGCGGTGGTGGACCAGGACGCGGAGGGGAACGGCAGCAACACCTCCACCTGGCTGTTCAATCCCAGCACCCGGTGAATCTGCGCGTCAGGGATGCTGAAATCGAAGCGCCCTTTCTCCGGCTCCACGGTCTGCCATTTGGCCGACCAATCGCGCCACCACACCACGCCGGCCGAACGCGCGAGCCGCACCAGGAAATCCCAAGGATAGGCGTGATTGAAGCCGAACGGTGAGTCGGTGAGCGTCGGCGAGGCTGGAGTGATGATGGCCGCGCGGACAGAGTTCGAACTCTCGCCGGTGCTCCAGGTCGCCCGGAAGAAGCCGCGCTGGCCCTGGGCGACGTTGCTTTGGGTCACGCTGCCGCCGGAGTGGGCGGGCAGGTTCATCCGCGGTTGGCTTTCGGAAATGTTCCGGTCAAAGAAGTCTGTGACCGCCAGTCGGCCGGTGACTTCAACCTCGCGGTCCGAGTTGTTGAAAGCGTGCACCGTGAAGGCCGCGCCTTGCTCGACGTTCGTAAAGACGTTGCCCTCCGCGCCGGTTTCGACAAAGGACTCGACCGCCTGGCGCGGTTCGTAAGCCGTCGCCTGGCGGCCTGATTCCAACTGGATGGCATCGATCCATAGTGTCGCCGCGTCGCGTTTCGACGCCTCCAAATCCAGGCCCAACGCGACAAAGAAGAACGGTTGTGACGGCACAAAGGTGAAGGCAAATCGTGTCCACTCACGCCCCACTTTGACCTCGTGGCGCGCGAGGCGGCTCGGAGCCTCGTTCACGGCCAATTGCGCCGCCACGCCCTCCGCATCGGCGCGCAGGAAGGCCGACAGCGTGAACGGCTCGCCCGGTTTCACGCGAAACCATCCGCGGTTGGCCACCAGGACGCGCTTCACGGGTTGGCGAACCGGCTCGTAGTAGTCGAACCAAAACACGGGCAGCGTCTGCGGCGTGAGCGTGATTTTGAGGCTCTGCCGACCGTGTTGCGCGACCGTCCTGTCCATCTCGCCTTCCAGCCGATACAGATTTCCCGCCCACCCGCTCAAACCGTAAGTGAAGCTCCCCCAGCCGGCCGCGCCGCATTCGAAACTGCCATTGGGAACGGAGTTTTTCGCGCCGTCCGTGCTGATTTGCGGAAACCACTCCTGGCCGCTCTCCGTCGCGGCGAGCACCACGTCGTCGAGCCAGAGCGTGCCCGTGCCCTTGAACCAGAACTGCAGGCGGCTTGTCTCCGCCGGCAAATCCTCCGTGGCGCGGAAGCGGAACTCGAATCGCTCCCACTTCGATCCCGCCACCAAGGCGTCGGCCAGCCCGGCATTTCCCCAGGGCCGCGTGTTCGACAGCGCCACCTCGACCGCGCCGCCTCGGATGCCTTCTTCCTTGGCCCAGCACGTGAGCTGATACCACTGTCCTCGGCGCAACGAGACCTTGCCCACCTGACAGATCATGGCGTGGGCCGCGGGGCCGTCGCCCTTGAATTCGGCGCAAACCAACTTCGCGCACCGCTGCCCATCATGGCCGGTGTCGAGAGAAAGCCGTTGCTGGACGGTGGGATCGCCGGCAGCGGTCCAATCATCGGGCGCATCCGTCTGGCGTTGGCTCAAGCCAAACGAACCGTTGGCGACAAGGTTGGTTTCCGCGGCATGGCCGCGCTCGGTGATCATCAAAAAAGTGAGCAGAAGGCAGGCAAGGGCTTTCATTGTGTTCTATTGGACGAGCCAAGGCCGGGCCATGTTCGGTCAGAAACGCGGTCGCATCTCTTCATGTCAACGCATCGATTCAGTCATGGCCGCAGCAAACCGACAACGCCAACGTCAACGACACTTGCCGAAAGAGAACTACGGACTGCCCGGATAACACAGATAAGTAACGCCAGTTTCTCAAACCGATCCGTTTCGTCCATGGCCAAACTTTGGCTGGCAATGTCGCTGGATTGTTGATTCTGGGACTTCGATTGGACCAGGATTTTGCTGTGGCGGGTGCCGGATGGTTGCCCTGGGGTGACGTTCTGTTAGTTTCTGGGCCGTGGCCGAAGCCCTGAATAAGACGACCGCCCGTTCCGAAACGCCCGAATTGGTCCCGCCGCGGAATTCGCGAGCTGGGCTGATCTACGGCCTCAGCGCCTACGTGATGTGGGGTTTCATCCCACTCTACTTTCGAGCGGTCTCGGACGTCCCTTCTTTAACCGTGCTCTGCCACCGCGTGGTGTGGTCTGCGCTCTTCATGGGACTGGTGGTCTCGATTCGCGGGGAGTGGAAATCCCTCGGGCGGGTGATGCGGAGCCGCCGGCGTGTCGCGCTCTTGTCAGCCGGGGCCGTGCTCATTGCTCTGAACTGGTTGATTTTCATTTATTCGGTGGCGAGCCGGCAACTCCTGCAAGCCAGCCTGGGCTATTTCATCAACCCTTTGCTCTCGATTGCCCTGGGCATGATCTTCCTTCGCGAACGACTGCGGGGCTGGCAATGGCTGGCCGTCGCCATCGCGGCCCTGGCGGTGGTGAACCTAGCTCTCCGGGGCAACAGTTTTCCTTGGATCGCGGTGTCGCTGGCCGGCTCATTCGGTTTTTATGGCTTGGTGCGCAAGACCGTGGATATTGACTCCTTGCACGGCTTGACCATTGAATCGGCCCTGCTTTTTCCCTTTGCCGCTTTGATGCTCACGATGCTGCCCTCCGACCGAATGCCTCCCGCGACCTGGGGCATTCTCTCGTTATCCGGGGTCATAACGGCGATCCCGTTGCTCTTTTTTGGCGCCGCGCTGCGCCGCCTCCCGCTTTCCACGATGGGATTTCTGCAATACATTGGCCCGACCCTCCAATTCCTGGTCGCGCTCGTCCTCTTTCATGAACCGCTCCATCCGGCGCAACTCGGAAGCTTCGCCCTGTGCTGGCTGGCCATTGCCGTTTACGTCACCGACTCGCTTCTCCGCCGCCTGCCTCCGCCCGTGGCGGACGAGCCCGAATAGATCGTTCATCTCCGATCGCATGATCGCCGCGGACCGGGGCCTCGACAGCGACGTCCCGCCCACTGCCCTCGGCGAGACGTTTCGAGCCTCGGAGGGTCGCCGAGCGCCTGGTCATGGAAGTCGGTGCTGCGACCATCAGCCGCTGAATCCGGATCGGAAGCGGCGGCCCCGATAGCCGAAGGTTAAAAGTCAAGAACCGACCCCTTTGCCCTTTGCGGCAGCAGTTCTCATTTTGACTCAGGACACTGTCCGTTCCCCGCATGTAGTCCCG
>CAYHFE010000231.1:0-10950 GCA_964355375.1 uncultured Verrucomicrobiota bacterium | reverse complement strand
CTTTTCCGGTTCCTCCGATCAGCTCGTCTATGAATCCGTCACCCCGACCCGGTTGGGCAACAACATCATCTACTCTGTGGATAACTCCGCCGCCCTGGCCGGAGCTACCTTTGGCCGGGTCCGCTACCGCATGGAGACGACCGTGGCCGGAGTGTTGCGCTACGCCGATGTTTCCTTCGATGCCTGGAGCGGGCTAACGGTGGCCGATTTGCAGGTGCCCACGCCGAATACTCCCCGAACCATCCAACGCAATGTGGGCAACTTGACGGTGGATTCGAATTACCCCGGAGTTGTGAACGGCTCCGGGCAAACCGGACGTCTGGAGATCTGGAACCAAGACTATGCTCCCACCGCCAGCGCGGGCCTCGGCGGAGACAGCAGCACCTATGATTTTGACGACACGCCATCGCCAGGGGGATACGGCAGTTTTCAGGTGCATAACCTCTCCTCAAATCCCAAACAAACCGTGTTGGCCTGGAACCAACACGCTTCCGCCGCACCCGATGTCGGCTTCGGCAACCGTCCCACCGGGGACCCCGATTGGACCTTTTCGGGTGGCAGCGGCCTCGGCATCACCAATTGGAAGCTCCAAATCTACATCGTCGTCGCCGGAGTTCCCTCGGCGTTTTCGCTTGTCGAAGATGGGCCAGGAAACCTGCTGTTCGGCGGCACGCCCTTCGTCGATCAGGACAGCACGACGCTGACGGTGACGCTCGCGGTGGCCGACGGCACGATCACCGGGAGTGCCGTAACGGGCATCGCGGTTAGCGGCACGGCGACGGCGCGGACCTTCGCCGGCCCGGTCGCCAATCTGAACACCTATTTCACCACCGCGGGAAACATCACTTATCAAGCTCCGGCCAACAACGTCGCCCCCCGGGACCTGACGATCACGGTGTCTGACGGCAGTCTCTCCAGCAGCACGACCCGCACGATCAGCTACCTGCCGTTGAATGACGCCCCCAGTTTCAGCAAGGGCGCCAATCAAACGGTCCCGGAGGACGGCGGCGCACAATCTGTCTTCGGTTGGGCCACCGCCATCAGCGCCGGACCGTCCGACGAGTCCGGCCAGACCCTCACGTTCGACGTGAGCAACAACAACAATGCGTTGTTCTCCGTCCAGCCGCTCGTTTCTTCCGGTGGCACCTTGACCTACACCCCGGCGGCCAGCGCCAATGGCAGCGCGACGGTGGCGGTGACTCTGAGGGACAACGGCGGCGCAGCCAACGGCGGCGTGGACACCAGCTCGGTGCAAACCTTCACCATCACCGTTACTCCGGTCAACGATCCGCCGAGCTTCACCAAGGGCCCCAACCCAACCGTGCTGGAAGATGCCGGAGCGCAAACCGTGACGGGCTGGGCGACCGCTCTCAGCGCAGGTCCGGCGAATGAATCGTCGCAGACCGTCACGTTCCAAGTGAGCAATAACAACCCCTCCTTGTTCTCCGGCCAACCCACCGTCGCCCCCGACGGCACCTTGACCTACAGCCCGGCGCCCAATGCCAATGGCAGCGCCACGGTCACGGTCACGGCGATCGACCACGGCGGCACGGCCAATGGCGGCGCCGACGCCAGCGTCGCGCAGTCCTTCACCATCACGGTCACGCCGGTGAATGACTCGCCCACCTTCAGCAAAGGCCCTGATCAAACCGACCTCGAGGACTCCGGCGCCCGCACGGTGATCGCCTGGGCCACTGGACTGAGCGCGGGCTCGGCCAATGAATCGAGCCAGACTCTGACCTTTGAGTTGAGCAACAACAACCCGAGCCTCTTTGCGGTGGCGCCGGCTCTTTCACCGACCGGGAACTTGAGCTACACCCTGGCCGCCAATGCCACCGGCCCGGCCCTGGTCACGGTGACTTTGCAGGATAACGGCGGCACGGCCAATGGCGGCGTGGATGCGAGCCCGGCGCAGACCTTCACCATCACCGTCACTCCGGTTAATGATCCGCCGACGCTCAATGTGCTGTCGCCCGTCAGCCTGGCGGAAGACGCGGCTCCGCTGATCGTGAACTTGTCCGGCATCACCGCCGGAGCCGCCAACGAATCCCAGATCTTGACCGTGACCGCGACTTCGAGCGCTCCTTCGATCGTGACGGTGGGCGTTCCTGCTTACACCAGTCCCAACCCCACCGGCACGTTGACTTTGACACCGGTCGCCAACGGTTTTGGCACGGCCACGATCACCGTGGTGGTGACGGACGACGACACTCACGGCGCGGGAACCGGGCGCAGCGTCACCCGGCTCATCCAGGTCACGATCGCGCCGGTCAATGACGCGCCGACCCTCTCGGCGATCGCGGACCAGAGCACTCCGGAAGGCACCGCCACTCCGGCCATCGTCTTCACGGTCTCGGACATCGAGCAAGCGCCGGACACGTTGCTCGTGCAGGGCACCTCTTCCAACACCAGCCTGGTTTCGAATGACCATATCGTCTTCAGCGGCACCGGCGCCAACCGGACTTTGGCGATCATCCCGGCTCCCAACGCCAGCGGCACGGCGACTATCATGCTCACCGTGAGCGACGGACAAGCCGCCAACTCAACGAGCAGCCGCAGCTTCAATCTGACCGTGCAAGGGGTCAATGATTCGCCCGTGAACACGGCGCCCGCCTTCATCACGACGACCGAGGATGTCCCGTTTGCCTTGAGCGGCGCCAATGCCCTCTCCGTTCACGATGTCGATGCGGAGAGCAACCCCCTCAAAGTGACGCTGGCCGTTCAGCAGGGCAAACTGACCTTGACCACGGTGGCTGGGCTCACTTTTGTGGACAGCACGGCCAACGGCCAGGCCAGTCTCGCCGCCACCGGCACCATCACCGACCTCAACTCCGCCTTGGCCACTCTGACTTATCTGCCCGATCTGAACTTTCACGGATCGGACGCGCTCACTTTCACCAGCGATGACCAAGGTGCCAGCGGCACGGGCGGCCCCCGGCACGATCTCGACATCATCGCGATCTCGGTCAACGCGGTCAATGACGCCCCCGTGGTGCTCCACCCGATCGCCGATGGAACCGTGACGGAGGATGCGCTGCCGCTCCCCATCGATTTGAGCGGCGTGTTCGGCGATGCCGACACAAGCACGGATGGGCAAAGGTTGAACTTCACGATCGAGCACAACACCAACCCGAGTCTGGTTAGCACCGGCATCAGTGACTCGCTCCTGACTTTGACCTTCACCCCGAATGCCTTCGGAACCGCCACCCTCGTGGTCCGCGCTTCCGACAGTTTCGGCGGGACGGTGGACGACACCTTCGCCGTCACCGTCCTGGAGGTGAATGATCCTCCCCAGATTCGTGGACAGACCTTGACCGTGGCCGAGAACACGCCGGTCAACACGGTGGTGGGAACCGTCCTCGCCTCCGACATCGACTCCACGGATCTGACCTATGCCATCACGACACCGGGTGCGCCCTTCCGGATCGACGCCGCCTCTGGCCGACTTCTGGTCAATGGCCTTGTCGATTTCGAAAGCCATCCTTTCTGGGGACTGACGATCGAGGTGCGAGACTCGGGAACGCCCGTGCAAACCGCCAGCGCCCCGATTCAAATCCAAGTGACCGATGTCAATGAGGCGCCAGTCATCGCCGCCCAACAGTTCACGGTCGAGGAGAACCGGGCGAACGTCGCTCTCGGACGCGTCACCGCCAGCGATGTCGATGCCGGTCTCAATGGCCAATTCGCTTTCCGCATGGCCGCCGGCAATGCCGAGGGCCGATTCTCGCTTGATCCCGCCACCGGGCTTTTGAGGTTGACCGCTCCACTCGATTATGAAGCCAGCGCCGCCCACACCATCGCCTTCACCGTCGAAGTGACGGATCGGGGCAATCCGCCTCGGTCCAGCGCCGCGATTGTCACTATCCAGGTCCAAGACGTGGTCGAACCGCCAACCTTGGGAGTTCTGACCGATCCAGTCCGTCTGTTGGAAGACGCGGGCGCCGTCACGCTCGATTTGGCCACGATTCGTGCCGGAGATGGCTCCACGGAGACGCTCCGGGTGGAGGCCAGCTCCAGCGCTCCGGACCTGCTCCAAGTCGCGGTGCTCCCCTTGGACCGCGCGACGGGAATCTGGCAGCTCCACTTGAGGCCCGCGCTCAACCGCCACGGCGCCGCCATCATCACCGCGATCGCGCGCGCCGGAACCGGCCCGAGCGAGATCAGCACCAGTCGGAGTTTCGTGGTCGAGATCGCACCCGTGATTGACGGCGTCCCGCGAGTCTCCGGATCGACTCATATTCTCGGATCCTACTCTGAGCCAATCGTGATCTTGCCCAACGCCGCCGATGGATCCGAAGTGACGCATTTCCGCCTAACCGAGATTCAAGGCGGTTCCCTCTACCTCTTCGATCAGACCACGCCGGTCCGGAATGGAGATTTTGTCACCGCCGCGTCGGCCGCGGCCGGATTGAAGTTCCGTCTCGGCGATGGCCCGCGCGGCGCGGGGACTTTTGGTGTGCAAGCTTCGCTGAACAGCACCGCCAGCGGACTGGGCGGGATCATTTCCCCGGTCAACCTCACCGGCAACGCCGCGCCGATCGCGATGGCTCAATCGATCACCACTCCGGAGGATGCCCCGTTGGCCATTGTCTTGGATGGGAGCGATGCCGATTCCGATCCTTTGACCTTCCGCGTGGTCACCAGCCCCTCCCATGGCACGCTGACCGGCACACCGCCGAGTTTGGTCTATTCTCCGGCCCGCGATTACAGCGGCTCTGATAGTTTCACGTTCGTCGCCCGTGACGCGGTCGGCGATTCCGCTTCGGCCACGGTTCAACTGACGGTTTCTCCAGTGAATGACCCGCCCACGCTCAATCCCATCGCTGACCGCGGCGCCGCCCCGGGTTCGCCCGAGCAGATCGTTCTCTTGAGCGGCATCAGTTCCGGCGCGGCGAACGAAGTCCAATCCTTGACCGTGACCGCCAGCGTCAACCCGGCCGATTTTCTGGATGTCCTGACGGTGAGCCCGGTGAGCGCGACCGGCGAGGCCGAACTGAAATACCACGTCGCCGCCAATGCGTCGCCCAATAGTGCGGCCACCATTGTGGTCACCGTCAATGACGGCGGACCGGTTAAAGCCACCACGAGCAAAACATTCCACGTCGCCCTCACGAGCCGGCGCTTGACGATCGGCGACGGACAGAGCATGCCCGGCTTGCCGCTCGAGGTGCCCATCGTGCTGACGTCGGCGGCGGGGGGAGAAAACGCCGTCGGTTTCAGTGTGAAGTTCGACGCGCGCTGGCTGCGGTTCGAACGGGCCGATTTGGGGACTGGCGCCGCCACCGCCCGGCTCGTCATCAATGACCGCGAGATCGCCTCCGGCCGGGTCGGACTGCTGGTCGCCTTGCCGGCCGGCCAAGCCTTCACCGCAGGCGCGACCGAGTTGACCAGGCTCCATTTCCGCGTGGCCGACGAGGCGCTCGCGACGACCACTCCGCTTGATTTGGTCAATGGCCCCGTGCCGCTCGAAATAGCCAACGCCGCCGCCGCTCCCTTGCCGGCCAGTTTCAGTCCCGGACAAGCCGTCATTCTCCTGGGCTTCGAAGCGGACCTGGCGCCGCGCCCGAGCGGCAACCTCGATGGCACGATCCGGATCACGGACTGGGTGCAGGTGGGGCGATTCGCCGCCTCCTTGGACACGATCGAGAGCGCGACCGAATTTCAACGAGCCGATAACGCGCCGCGCGTCTCGAGCACCGGAGCACTGCTCCTGGGGGATGGCCGGGTCACCTTGGCCGACTGGGTGCAAGCGGGTCGGTATGCGACGGACATGGACCCGGTGACCCCGGCCGGAGGACCCTTCCGGGCGATCACTCTGCAAAGCGAAGGGGCGGGTTCCGCGCGGCCGACTCTGAAAAGCCTGTCTCCCAGCTCAATTGAGTCACGCCAAGTCAAGGCCGGACCCATGACACTCGCGGCGGGCGCGACTTCGTTCATCCCGATCACGATGAACTGCCAGGGCACCGAAAACGCCTTGGGCTTCAGTCTCCAATTTGATCCCGCCCTCTTCCGCCTGACGGAGATCCGCCTCGCCGAAGCCGCCCGCGATGGAATGCTCCTGGTGAATCGATCGGCCGAAAAACTCGGGAAGGTGGGAGTGGCGATGGCCTTGCCGCCCGGCCAATCGTTTCCCGCGGGTTCGCGAGTTCTCGTCGAGGTGGGCTTGACTCCGCTCACTCCGGCGATCCCGACGGTGAGCGAGTTGGTGTTTGGCGACCAACCGATCGCGCGAGAAGTCGCCGACACCTTGGCCAACGTGTTGCCCGTCACCTTTGCCGCCGGCGAATTGCGCATCGCCAATCCGGCTGATCCAGGCTCGAACCCAGTGGCGGCGCCTCGTCTCACTCTGACAAACATTCGTTCTCCCAACGGGGTGGCTTTGCGGATCGAGGGACGCACGGGGTTACGCTGTGTCATCGAAGGATCCGCCGATCTGATCCGGTGGACGACCGTCCAGGAAGTCGTGCTCAACGCGGCGCCGCACGACATGGTTGTGCCGGAGGAACGCGGCGCTCTCAACCAGTTTTACCGCGCCCGAATCGCCCCTGAACCGTAGCGATTCGTCGTCGAGGCCCGGCCCATCGCCCCAGCCCTTTTCCACCGAGAGAAAATCAACCGAAACGATGATGTGCGCGATTTTTGCGGAATGAATCCGCTTGAAACAAACAACTAAATTCCATTCGTTGGCTCACGCTGAGCGGGTTGGCTGGGGAGAAATTGGGGAGCTGCCGCTAGGGGCAATGGGTATGGCCTGCCTCCGCAAGGAGCGAGGAATTCGTCCCCCCGGCGCCGAACGCTTTGGTCATCACTTTCAAGCCCGGCGCGGCCTGACGGCGTTTGGATCCGCTCAGGCCTGAAGATCGTGGAAGGAAACCTTGAATCCCGACAGCAGGCGTGACTTCGCGGGTGCGGTGTCCGCGGCCTTGCAGCGCAGTTGATAGACACCTTTGACCAGCGCGAAGACTTCGATCGAACGGCTTTCCGGATCGACAATCCAGTATTCGGAAATGCCGACTTGCTCGTAGAGAGCCTTCTTCTCGACCCGGTCGCGCTTCCACGTTCCCTGCGAAATCACCTCCACCACCAAGTCGGGCACGCCACGGATCCGGTCCTGGATGATGTCGGTATTGTCGTTGGAAATGAAGAACAGGTCGGGTTGCACGACCCGATGCGGCGAGAGAACCACGTCGAGCGGGCTGACGAGGACAGTTCCCGCCTGTTTGGCGTTGACAAAATCTTCCAGCAACCGGGCCAGCCTGAAGACAACTTTCTGGTGCGAGGGGGTTGGCGTCGGTGCCATAACGATTTCTCCGTCCCACAATTCCGCGGGCAAATTCGTCTCCGGCAACTCGGCGACCATCTCGTCGTACGTCCAGAGCCGCCGGGCCTTCGGTCTGGCTGAAGTTGCGGTTGCCATGCTCTTGATCATCCCATGGTCGAAGCGAAAATCAATCCCATGGTGGCGATCAGGTGTGAATGAACGCCGCCGCGTCCATCGATGAATGTGCCCTGGCCTCCGCCACCACCTGTCTCAATTGTCGGCAACGATTTCAGGGCTCGACAGCGTCTCGCCCCACCGTGGGCCATGGTTCATGGTCCCAATACGCGCCAAGACTGGCGTCGGGATTCTCCAAATAATGGACGCGCGTGGGAGCTCCGGAGCTTCACGGCTCGCGTTCAGATCTCGGGAAACTGATACGGCGCCCGATACTGATACGTGAGCAGCGTGTTCGCCGTCGGGTGATTGGAAAACCTTTCCGTTGGCGCGTCCCACTCCAGCAGAGATTTCGTCTTGTGCGCAATATTTCCGATCAGACATGCGGTCGTGCTGCGATGGCCGATTTCAATGTCGCAATGACACCGCTGCCGGCTCTTGACGCAATCGAGGAAATTGCGCGCGTGGGGCGCGGTGTCGGCGTCGCCTCGGGCTTTCCTCGCTTCGATCATGGGTTTTTCCCCGGTGCGCCAACCGCGCTCGGAGGCTCGATTGTCCGGCCGACGGACGGAGAATTCGTTCTGGGTGACGACTTCGGGCACGACTTCGTATCCGTTGTTCTGAAGATAGAGGGTGCCTTTGGTGCCACGAAATTCGATCTCCCCATTCCGAGCGGCGGCTGGCGCCGCCGAGGCGTTGAACTGCGAGAACGTGACCAAGGTGGAGCCGGGGTACTGCCAAAGGACTTCGAGGGTGTCGGGAACCTCTCGATTATCTTCCACGGCGAATTTGCCTCCCATCGCCGTCACCGCCAGCGGCGCCTCCTGGCCGAGAGCCCAATGAATGAAATCGAGGTAATGCACTCCGAAGTTGGTCACTTGACCGCCGGAGTAATCGTAGAACCAACGAAAGCGATAAAAGGTCCGATTCTTGTTGTAGGGAACCTGGGGAGCCGGCCCCAGCCACGCATTCCAATCCAAATCGGACGGCGGCGTCTCGTCCGGCGGATTGCCGATGCCTTTGGGCCATTCATTCTGGATGTGGAACGCTCGAACCACCGTGATCTTGCCCAGCGCACCGCTCCGCACCAAGTCGGCGGCCTCCCGGCAAAACGCGGTCGATCTCCGGTTGATCCCGACTTGGCAGACGCGTTGGTGCTGGCGCACCGCCTGCACCATCCGCCGGCCCTCGGCCACGCAAAGAGAGAGCGGCTTCTCCACGTACACATCTTTGCCCGCCTGACAGGCTTGAATCGTTTGCAACGCGTGCCAATGATCGGGGGTCGCAATCACGACCGCGTCCAGCTCGGGGTGCTCGAGCAGTCTCCGGTAATCCTTGAATTGTTTCGGGCGCGTCCCGATCTTCTGCGCCGCGAAATCAAGATACGGCTGGTAAAGATCGCAAATGGCCGTCACTTCGGCGTCCGGCTGTTTCAGGAATGCGTCCAGCACTTGGTCGCCCCGATTCCCCAGGCCGATGAAGCCGAGGCGAACGCGCTCATTCGCTCCCCAGACGCGGGAGCTCGCCAGGGCGGTGCTGGCAGTGGTGACGACGACAGCTCGGGTAAACTCTCTGCGGGTCCATTGATTCATAACTCAACCTTTCATTTTGGATTCGACGACGCTAACCGCAAATACACTCAAACCATGTGCGGCAATAGCCCCCCAACGACCAGGCGAGTTTGACCGTGATCAAGGCGCTTTTCCTGGCGGACGTTCAGGGTTCCGCCCAGTTCAGCCTTTATGAAACCGCAGCCGTCTCTCCTTGCGCCGCGCCGCGCCGTTCTCCGGCAAGCCGGCATCGGCCTGACCGGCGTGATCCGAAGCCCGGCCAACCCATTTCGTTCGGAGCCACCAAACTGATCCACCATGAACAAAACTCTCATGCGCCCCCTTCTGATCTCGCTCGCGCTCGCGAGCGTTCACCAACTCGTTCCCGCCGCCGAGACCCGCGGCGTCTCGGACGAAGAATTGCGCAAGATCTCCTCGGCAGTGCCGTCGAAAGCGCAAGCGACTCCCGCCCAGGCCCGCCGCTTGCTCGTCTTCACCTTGTGCAAAGGCTATTACCACACCTCCATCCCCTGCGGCGCCAAGGCTGTCGAACTGATGGGCGAGAAGACCGGCGCCTTCCGCGCGACGGTCAGCGATGATATCGCCCTGTTCGAGCCGGCCGTCTTGCGGCAGTATGACGGCATCTGTTTGGTCAGCGCCTTGGGTGAGTTCTTCCTGCCGCCGGATCTCGAAAAGCTGAGCGCCTCCGAACAAGCGGCCGCCCGCAGAAACGACGCCCGGTTAAAGCAGAGCCTCGTTGAGTATGTGAAGAGCGGCAAGGGCTTGATCGGGATCCACGGCGCGTCCTATGCGTTCTTTCAATGGCCTGAGTTTGGGGAAATGCTCGGCGCCTGCTTTGATAGTCATCCCTGGAGTTCGACCGAACGGATCGCCGTCAAAATTGACGAGCCCCAGCACCCGGTGGTCACGGCCTTCGGCGGCTGCGGCTTTGACCTCATCGATGAGGGCTACCAATTTAAGAACCCCTATTCCCGCGCGAAATTGCGCGTGCTCCTCAGCCTGGAAACGAGCCGCATGGACATGAACAAAAAGAACCTCCGGCCGGACCGGGATTTCGGATTGTGTTGGGTGAAGCGCTACGGGGAGGGCCGGGTCTTTTACAGCGCCCTGGGACATAACTCCGAGGAATTCTGGAACCCGCAGTTGCTGCAGCACTTTCTGAATGGAATCCAATTTGCGCTCGGCGACCTGCGGGCGGAGGCGGACCCGATTCACAAGTAGAATCGGAGTTCGGGTCGGATTCGGGGCGATGAGCTATTTCGGCGGGGCGTCCACGACCGTCTGGAGGGCGCGGATTTTGTCCGCCTGAATATCCTGGTTGGCCTTCAATTCCTGGATCCGGGTCCGGAGATTCGTGATGGTTTCGGCCTTCCCGGCGGCGTGCGCCTTGGCCTCCTGGTCCAAAGACCGCATTCGTTCCACCAACATCTGCAGAATGTGGATGGCGAACTCGGGTTTACTCCGGAGCAACATCATGAACTGGCCCTGGTTGATGGACGTCAACCGGCAGTCGGTTCGAGCGACGACGCTGGAGCCCCGCGGCCCCGGGGTAATCGCCGACATTTCGCCGAGAACCTCGATCGCCTCATACGTCCCGAGGGAGGTCGTTCCGACCGTAATATCCACCTGGCCGTCAAAGAGGATGAACATGACATCGGAGGTCTCCCCCTCCGTGAAGATCGGCCGACCCGCCTTGATCAAGATCAACGGATCGTTTTTCGGTAAAAGCTCGAGCAAATTCATACGACTTGGCGGTTATTCTGGGAGTCTCGCGCCCAGATTTCAACTCACTTCTTTTCGTCGCACCGTTTCGGTCTTGCGATTAGCAGACGGAGTCTCGTCCCACCCCGGTTCATGGAAAGCGAACACCTCCAAAAATTGGACGTGAATTGGGGCCATGAACCAAACGGTGCCCGATGCGTCGCGCCAGCGTCTTGGAGTGCG
>CAYHFE010000230.1:0-10976 GCA_964355375.1 uncultured Verrucomicrobiota bacterium | reverse complement strand
GAGCGCACGCATCCTGCGTGCTGGTTTTGGCGTCATCCTGCCACCGCGAGCAGGATGCTCGCAGAACCAGCAGCCAGGGATGGCTGTGCTACAGGACCAACTCACTCTTCATCACACTCCCCAATCCCTCCCGCGACCTCAGCGACGTGTGACCTCAGTGACGTTGACAGCCGACTCTTCGATCCTCATGTTAACCGGCATTGCTCGACCCGATTGAAATGTCCGGTCTGGCCTTCACCTGGGCACAACTTATGTTCGACAATCTCAGTTCTGACCCGCGCCACTTCCCGCAACGGACGGGGTGGCTTCGTGCCGTAAATCGACGGTTTCGACTCCTCTCCGGCATTCCACGGCGGCGTCTCCTCAGCCTCTTGCTTGGGGGATTCCTTCCGTTCGCGGCTCTGGCTGCCGACCAGCCACAATGGGGACAAGCCTGGTCGCGTAATATGGTTTCGGACGAAACCGGGCTGGCGGATTCGTTTGATCCGAAGACGGGTAAGAATGTCCGATGGACAGCCCAGATTGGCACCGAGACGCACTCGACCCCGGTCGTGGCCGGCGGACGGGTTTACATTGGGACCAACAATGGCGAACCGCGCGATCCCAAGCACCAGGGCGATCGCGGCGTCCTCATGTGTTTCGAGGAAAAGACCGGACGTTTTCTTTGGCAGTTGGTGGTGCCGAAACGCCATGAAGATCCGTATTTTGACTGGCCCAAGAGCGGGATCTCCTCTCCCGCCACCGTCGAAGGGGATCGGGTCTATGTGGTGAGCAACCGCGGCGAAGTCATTTGTCTGGATGCGCAGGGCCTGGCCAACGGCAACGAGGGGCCCTTTCGCGAGGAAGGCGCTCACATGACGGTTCCCGCTCACTTCCAATCCGGAGCTCCACCCAAAGCCGTGGCTGGCGCTGAAATTCAGCCGGAAGTTTTGCCCGGGGCTGCGCCGGGTTCGGCGCTCACCCCCGGCCCCTTGGATGCCGACATCATTTGGATCTTCGATCTGGCCTCGGGCGCCGGAATCTGGCCGCACGACGCTGCGCATAGCTCAATACTCATCCACGGCGATTATCTCTACCTGAATAGCGGAACTGGCGTGGATAACACCCACAAACGGATTCGCACGCCCGACGCGCCCAGCCTGCTCGTTTTCAACAAAAAGACCGGGCAACTGGTCGCTCGCGATGCCGAGCCTATCGCACCTCGCATCTTTCACAGCACGTGGTCGGCACCCTCGATGGCCGAGGTCAACGGGCGTCCCCTGATCTTCTTCGCCGGTGGCAATGGAGTGGTCTATGGGTTTGAAACCGTGTCGCCGCGCGATGGCCGTGAACCAGCCTTGGCTCCGACCGCGGGGCTGCGGCAGACGCTCAAGAAAATCTGGCAGTTCGACCTCGATCCGACCGGGCCGAAGGAAAACGTCCACCGATTCAACGGCAATCGGCGTGAGAGCCCGAGCAATGTCTATGGGATGCCCGTGTTCGTCCGCGACCGCATTTACGTGGCCGGCGGCGGCGACGTCTTCTGGGGCAAGAACGAGGCGTGGCTGAAATGCATCGACGCCACTCAAAATGGCGACATCACGGAAAAGGGTTTGGTTTGGGCCTGTCCCCTCGAACGTCATGTCCTGTCCACGCCAGCGGTTTCCCACGGGCTTGTCTTCATCGCCGATTGCGGACGGACCATGCATTGTGTGGACGCCGATTCGGGCCAAGCCCTTTGGACTCACGAGATCAAGGGGGAAGTCTGGGCGTCGCCGTTGGTCGCCGACGGCAAAGTGTATCTCGGCACCCGGAGCGGCGCGTTTTACGTGTTCCGCGCCAGCCGCGAGAAAGCAGTGCTCGCGACCCTCGAACTGGGCGAACCCATCAGCGCCACGGTCACCGCCGCCAACGGCGTGCTTTATGTCGCGACCATGAGCCATCTCTACGCCGTCCAGAAGGCCGTGGACCTGCGCTGAACGTCCTCGCGCCATCACCAATCGATGCGGCTGGGGTGCTGTTCAGTGGAGATGGGGAGCGCGCGCCCTCGCGTGCGGTGGTCGGCGCCCTCGACGACCACACGGACGTGTTCGAGCGAGTCACCGTTTGGTGATTGGGATTGGGCCTTCGTTCCCACCGGCGGGGCGCCGGTCGGGACACGCGAGGGCGCGTATGCTCCCCGAGTGGGACTGCATACTTTTGCGGCTAAGGCAAGCCCGCGCGCGGCGCAGAGATCTCGCCATCCAGACGAATCGTGATGGTGGCCGGTCGTTGCTGGCGGATCGTAATGGTCGTGGACGAAGGCGAATCGGACGACCACGATGCCGGGGGACTGCTGACGCGGTGCGGCGAGCCGGGTGCCCAATGAAACGTCTGCGGCGTGGCCAGGTAGCCAATTCCATCCACGGTGATCGGTTGGCCGGCGGGAGCCGTGCTGATGACCACAGGGATGGTTTCGGGACTCGCAACCCCCAGGGAAGCCGCGGCTATCCCGTTCCAAATGTCGGTTGTGTGATGCTGAGCGCTCCAGAAACTCACCGCCCGGTAGCCTCCGGGGCTGGCCGGCCGCGGGAGCGCCCTGAGGTTCGAGACAAACTCGGAGATCTCGGCGCTTGTGGTCGGAGTCGCTCCCCAGATGACGGGGGCAATGGGCTTGAGGCATTCGGCTGGCCAGGACGCGGTGACGTTCAGCCAGTCGTTATTCATCAGCGCGACCATTTGGCTCGGACGCACGGGATTGATCCACGTTTCCGTTCGGGAGGCGTGCTGGCTGCCGTAGGCCTGAGGCATGACCACATCGCAGTATTTGTTGAACATTTTGTAGGTGTTCGGGCGATGCACGCTCGGTTTCCAGATGGGCGCATGCGCGAGAAAAGTATTCGGGTAATGGGCTCGTATCTCCCGGCAATATTCCTCGGCGGCAGCGATGCCCGCCGCCTCGCCCAATCCTTCAAATTCGCCTTCCCAGTCGATCACCAGGCCATCGGGTTGGAGAGACAACGACTCCAGGGCGGCCTGAATTTCGCCCGGAACACTCGAGGGATTGGGGTAATTAGCGGGCCGATTTCCGCCGAAGATGAAATGATATCCGTAGATCTTGAGGCCCGCCGCGCGACCCTTGCTGATTAGGTCCGAGTTGAACTGCAGACTCCGCCAGCCCGCATGATTGTCGGCGTCGGCGCATTTCACGACGAGCCATTCGACGCCCCGGGCTTTTTCAAAATCCATCAACGACTCCACGGTCTCCACGCCCATGGCAGACATCGCCAAGTCGATCCGATGGATCCAATCGCCCTTGCCCGTGAGGGTTCGAGTGGGCGGTCCAGCAACGACCGGCGGCGGCGGTATTATGGACGTCCGTTCGATCGAAAAGAGCGGGGCCGGCGTTGGGGCAGTCGCGGGGGGCGGAGCTGACGGCAGAGTGGCCGCGGGACGCGCTGCCGTGGTTGCTGATGGGGCCGGCGCGGTGGTTGCTCGAACACTCACGTCGTCGATGGAGAAGGTCGTTGGCCGAGCCCCATCGGTGGTGGCCAGGTACTTGATGCCGATGGTTCGTCCCTGATAAGCCGTCAAATCGATGGTTTTCTGAACATACTCGGGCTTCGCGTCCAAGTTCGAAAACGTGGCTTTCGTTTCCACAATGCCGCCGGAGGCGTCGAGGACGAAGACCCCGAGGATGTCGGCCGGCGCTGCGCCCGTTTCTTGGGTCGTGATCGAAAGCCAGAAAGTCAACGTCACGGACGTGGCGTTGGTGGGAAGGGTGAGGGTCTGGCGCAGCACGCCATACAGGTTGTTGCCGGGCGCTCCGTCCGGACGGGAAGCGCGGGCGCATCCGGGGGTGCTCCGCGCGTTGGTGAAACTGGCAGCGGCGTAGAAATCCCCCATCAGGCTCCAACCGCTGGCGCCCGACGCAAAATCCCCGTTTGTGATCAGCTCGCTTTGGGCCAGGGTCGAACCGATGGTCCAAACCAGGCAGAACGGCCAGACGAGGAGGCGAGGAATGGTCTTGAGGGGCCTCCCGAGCAGCCATCGGGCGGGCGTGACGCGGTTCCGAAATTCGGCTGGTGGGGTGGCATTGCCGTCATTTTTCATGGCCATTTTCGTTGAGTCACCGAAAGAATTCAAATGGGTTCCGGCCCGTTGGATTTCGGGAGAGTTCTGAGGCGCCGCGAAGGCTCCAAGCGCCTTCGATCCGAAACGCTTCCGGTTTCTCTGCCTTCTGTCGCCGACCTCAGATCCCGGAATGATCTCACCCGAGTTTTTCGTTCCGTCCCTCGATCTGCGGCTTCGGCTCCGGGCGGAGAGACGTCCCATTTCGCGCGTGACTTTGCCGAGTTCGCGCCGTTCTCCCTCAACCCTGTCCGACCGCGATCTGAGACTACCGGAGGGAATAGTCGTGGTCAAACATCGTATCGGATCACGCCTCCAAAACCCGCGGTTGGCTTCAGCGCCTTGCGGGGTCCATCGGTCGCCAGGAGGGCAAGGAGAGCCTTTCGCGGCGGCAATAATGCTTGTTTGCCTGGGTCGTCTATGGGTAAGAAGAGGCGGTGGAACGTGACCGCAAGACGAGATTGGGCATTTTGGGTTCGGGCAAAGGCTCGAACATGCTGGCGATAGCCGAAGCTTGTGCCCAGGGCGAGTTCGCGATGGAGGTCGCACTCGTGCTGAGTGATGTTCCCGAGGCTGGAATCTTGTCGTCGGCCGCGGCGCGTGGGTTGAGCGCCCGCCACCTCGCGCCCGGAAAATTTCGCACCAAACTCGACGAGGAAGCGGAAAAGGCCTACGTGACGGCCTTACGCGAGGCGGGGGTCGAGTATGTCGTCCTGGCCGGGTTCATGCGCATTTTGAAGGGCGACTTCCTGCGCGCGTTTCCCGACCGAGTCGTCAATATTCATCCGTCGCTGCTGCCGTCGTTTCCAGGGTTGGAGGCATGGAAACAGGCCTTGGATTACGGCGTCAAGGTGACGGGGTGCACGATTCATCTCGTGGACCAGGGAGTGGACACCGGTCCCATTTTGGCCCAGCAGACCGTTCCGGTTCTGGATGGCGATACGCCTGCTTCATTGCACGAACGCATTCAGCAGGTGGAACGGGTCTTGTATCCGACGACGTTGGCCGCGCTGGCGTCGGGCCGAATCCGGGTCCAGGGACGCCGGACCTGCCCGGTCGGCTGCTGAGCGAATCGTCCTTCGCTTGGGGCTTCGGCGGAGCCCGCGCCGTGAGAAACTCGAAGAAAAAGATCGCCCATTCCCGTCTGGGATGGCAGATGAATCGGGGCGCTGGACGGAATGGAGCGCCGCTCCAGGGCAGTGGCGGGTTATTCCGTCCCGGGTGAAGAGCGACATTTTTTGAATGAAGAATAAGCCAACATTGCGATTTGGGTTGCCGAAAGGCAGCCTCCAGGAAGCCACTATCGAGAAGATGGGGAAGGCTGGGTTTAACATCCAGGTGAGCAGCCGCTCCTACATTCCCTACGTGGATGACGAGGAACTCGAAATCCGCCTGATTCGGGCCCAGGAAATCAGCCGCTACGTCGAACACGGTTATCTGGATTGCGGCATTACGGGCCACGACTGGATCAAGGAGAACGATTCCGACGTGCATGAGGTGGGCGAGTTTCTGTTCAGCAAAGCGACCCGTCAGCCGGCTCGTTGGGTGTTGGCGGTGCCCGAATCGTCCCCGGTCAAATCGGTCAAGGATTTGCAGGGCAAGCGCATCGCGACGGAAGTGGTCAATCTCACCCGCCGCTATTTACGCAAACACGGAGTGAAAGCGGAGGTCGAATTCTCGTGGGGAGCGACCGAATTCAAGGCGCACGAATTAGTGGACGCCATTGTCGAGTTGACGGAGACTGGTTCCTCGCTCCGGGCCAACAAGCTGCGGATCGTGGACACGCTCTTGAGTTCGACGCCGCGGCTGATTGCGAACCACGCCTCGTGGAAAGACTCATGGAAAAAGCAGAAGATCGAGCAATTGGCCCTTTTGCTGAAAGGCGCCTTGGAGGCCGAGGCCAAGGTCGGGTTGAAGATGAATATCGCGGAAAAGAACCTGCCAAAACTGTTGCAAACTCTCCCCGCCTTGCGTAATCCAACTGTTTCGAACTTGAGCCAATCGGGTTGGATCGCGGTCGAAACGATAATCGACGAACATGTCGTGCGGGAGTTAATCCCGAAGCTAAAAGCGGTTGGCGCAGAGGGAATCATTGAGTATCCGCTTAATAAAGTAGTATACTGAGCGCACTAAAAAAATCCTATGGGATCACTGAAGAAGAGACGTAAAGCGAAAATCAATAAGCACAAACGACGCAAACAACTGCGCGCCAACCGCCACAAAAAGCGAACCTGGCAGAAGTAGTCCGGGGAGTTTCCCGCGACCCTTGTTCCCTCGCCGAGCGCCGCTCCCCATCGGGGCCGCGCTGTTTCGTTGTGACACGATGCCATGAAGCGGCGCTTTCAGTTCTGGATGATGATATTGGCATTGGCCGGCTGGCTCCCAGCCGGTTGTTCCAGCTCTCCGCTCGTGAAGAAGGCGGAGCCGGCATCGCAGTCTGATTCGCCGAATCGGCGGGCGCGTGGCGCGTCGCGAAAGGGAACCGCCGCCGCAGTCGAGGAAATGCCCGTCCAAGCGCTGGCCCATTTCGCCGCCGCCTTCAGCCACGACCTCAATGGGAATTCCGCTCAGGCCCTGGAGGAGTATTGTCGCGCCGCGCTGGCCAACCCCAGTTATGAACCGGTCGTGATCGAGGCGGCCCGCCGCTGCATCCGGAGCCAGAAGCCGGATCGGGCGCTCGAAGTTCTGACTCCCGCAGCGACCCGGCTGGATGCATCCGGGACCCTTTACGCGTGGCTCGGTTTGGCCTACGGGCAAGCGGGGAAAAAGGAGTTGGCCATCTCCGCGAACCGCACGGCGATCAAGAAGATGCCGCGCTCACTTCCCGCCTACCAGAATCTAGCCCAAATCTATTTCCAGGATCGCGAGACCAACGCCGCCCTCCAAGTCCTCGGTCAAGCCGCCGATCAATCGCCAAATGACGCGACCTTCTTGATCGACTTGGCTGAACTCTACTCGCGATTCGCCCGCACTCCGAATCCGAAGGACGACCCCGCCAAAGGCCGGATCCGGGGATTGCTCGATCGAGCGGCCGATCTTGGCCCGAAGAATCCGCTCATCCTCCATCGGTTGGGCGATAGCTATCTCCAACTCGGTGAGCCCGACAAAGCCGAGGAGGTATTCCTGCGGTTGGTCAAGATTCACCCCGATATCATGAGCGTCCGTGGGAAATTGGCTGACCTCTATCTTCGGGCGGGGAAAATGGACAAAGCCTCCGAACAGTTGGAAGCGATCGCGAAAGAGGATCCGACCAATCCGCGCACTCAGTCCGCCTTGGGCGCCATCGCGCTGGGGGCAAACAAATTGCCCGAAGCCGCCTCCTTTTTCGAGCGCGCCCTCTTGCTCAATCCGGAGATCGAGCCGGTTTATTATGATCTCGCGGGAGTGAAGTTGAATCTCAGAAAACCGGAGGAAGCCTTGGCGCTTTTGGAGAAAGCTCGGAGCAAATTTCGGCCGCGCTTCGTGATCGAGTACTACACCGCCATGTCCCACGTCCTCCTCAAGAACTATCGTGAAGCCCGGAATAGCTTCACGTCGGCCGAGATCCAAGCCAAGGCTTCCGAACCCGCGCGCCTGAACCAGGT
Source organism: uncultured Verrucomicrobiota bacterium (assembly GCA_964355375.1). Taxonomy (GTDB): domain Bacteria; phylum Verrucomicrobiota; class Verrucomicrobiia; order Limisphaerales; family SIBE01; genus CAYHFE01. Next base: position 3,303 of record CAYHFE010000230.1, on the reverse strand, counting down.
CTTCTACTATCAGTTTGGCTCCGCTTGCGAACGGGCGGGCGATTATGACCAAGCCGAGAAACATTTCCAGAAATGCCTCGCCCTCGCTCCGAATTACGCCGAGGCGATGAATTATCTGGGCTACATGTGGACCGAACAGGGCGTCAAGCTGGATCAAGCGCATGCCTTGATCGAAAAGGCCGTGGAACTCGAACCGAAGAACCCCGCCTTCCTCGACAGTCTCGGCTGGATCTTGTTTAAGCTCAATCAGCCGAAAGAGGCGCTCCCCTGGCTTCTAAAATCGATCGAAAACTCTCCGGAGCCCGATTCGACGTTGTTTGATCATCTGGGCGACATCTACGCCGCCCTCAAAGAATTCAGCCTGGCTCGCGACGCCTGGTGCAATTCCCTAAGCGTCGAACTGAGCGACCAGATTAAACAAAAACTGGAAGCGGCTCCCGGCATGGGTGAGACGCCTCCTTGAGTATGGCCTGCCAGTTCAAGAATCACTATACCCGCGACGAGGCTCGCGCCCTTCTTCCGCAAATCCGTCGCTGGCTGGAGGATCTGACCGTTCTACGGCACAAGATTCTGGAAATGGAAAAGGCCCTTTCGAAGTCGTTGGAGTCGGGCTACGACCTCGGCGGTGGCGACGTCACGAGTTGGGTCCGGGGTCTCGCTGACCTTAAAAGCACCTTGCGCGAGTTCCAGAAGCGAGAGATCCAGATCAAGGACCTCGATCGCGGGTTGATCGATTTCCCCGCATTCCGCGCCGGTCAAGAAGTCTTCCTTTGTTGGGAGAAGGCCGAGGACGACATCGAGTTCTGGCACGATCTGAACTCAGGTTACGCGGGCCGGGAACCGCTTTGAACCAAGCGCAAACGCCACCGTCATTTCCGGCCGGCGTCGGCTGAATTGCACCAAAAGCCAGACCGAGAACCCGAACATCGCCTTCAACCCACCGTGACCCTACGAAAGCAAGAAGTGGCGCGTGCTCAATGGTGTCAATAGTGAGGACTGACCCCTAGGGGTTCAGCGGGTCAGTTTCGGCAATCCTTTGAGAATGTCTTGGATTCCGACGCCGAGGGCCGCGCGTGCGATTGGCTCCAGATCCGCTTCCGAGCCACGCAGATGGATCGTGCGATGGACATGTTCGAGGGATTTGCCGGGAGCTAGGGCCGCGGCGGGTGAGGACGATTCCAGCTCATAGAAAGGTCCCATCGGTTTCGCTCCGGGAGCGGCCGGACCGTCATTGTAGCTGTTGGCGGCGTCCCCCGCAAAGGGATGGTCCTGCAATTTCCATTGCGAGTTCACGTAATCGCTCTGTCCCTCCAGAAAAGTGAATTGCACGAGCGTGAGGGTCCGGTTGGCCGCATCGTAGCTGCCCAAAATCGGTCGGCAGCGCTGTGGACTGATTCCAATCTTGCTCCGGTATTTGCCGTCCCCGCTGAAATACACGGCCTGGTCTTTCACCACCAATCGGTCGGGCGGGACCGATCCGAAATAGTCGGAGGTCACCGCCTGGCCCAGCTTCGACTCCGGCCCGGGCTTGATCGGCACGACGATCGTGGTGGAGGGTGACGGAGTAAACATGCCGAGAATCCAGATGGACAACAGACCGCTTTCCTTCTGCCACGGTTTCTTTCCGGTGTTCGTGATGCGATTGATCGATTCGAACGAGACGGCCTTGACCCCGGCCGATGGGGTGATCCCGAGATTCTTCAAGGCTTGGCTGGGAGGAACGAGCCGCACTTCGCGATCGACTTTGACCCGAAATCGGGTGCCCGAATAGTTTGTGAGCTGGAAGGCTTGCTGAAATTGGACGCGATCCTGTTTCTTGCTCCGAACCTGGAACGGCTGGGTATCGAACGGCGCCGGGGTAAACCAGTGCTCCAGGTCAAACGCCACGCCTTTCGCGAAATAGACCGAGAATTGGCCGCCTTCCGGGCCCATCCAAAAACGGTCCTCGCCACCAAACGCGTTGATGTGCGGCTGAATCTTTTTCGAGGCCACAAGCTCACGATTGATCCAGCCAAAACTGAGGCCGTTCGTGCCTTCGGCAGTGCTGGTCATGACCCGGCCTTGCATCGCTGGAACGACCGCGACTTGAGCCGTTCCAGAGCGATCGCTGAGCACGACCACCTTGGTGTGCTTTCGCAGGAAGGCCAGGTCGTCCGCGAAGGACGTCCCGGAGCTCTGGGCTTGGCTGCGCGCGCCGCCGCTTGTCATGGCCAGCACAATCAGGCCGATCTTGAACCACGGCTGGCCGGCGCGGGCCGACGAACCGGTGGGACTTTGCGTTTGGGAAATAGGTGCCATATCAATCCTTCTGGTGAGAGTTGGGTTCTTGGAGTTTGGCGTATCATTGCCAAACAGACGGGGAAGTCGTTGATCTCGATCAAAGGTTCGTCTCGCCCATCCCGCGGCCGCCCCGGCCGGTGAATTCCCCATGCCAGCCTCGCGGCTCGTCGTGGTCGGGAATGGTTCATGGGAGTGGTCGTCTCCCGGTGGGCGCCGCCCCCGCCGCGTTTCGCGGCTGTTGGAACAACGATTCCCACGGTTTGGCCAGCGCCGGGTCGGCCAGCCATTCGGCGGGCACTTTCTCGCCTGGAAACCAGCTTTCAAATTGCTTCCGCCGCTTCGCCATCCGCTGATCGTGGATGACCATAAATTGGGTCGGACTGCAGCCATGATAGCGCTTGAAACAGCGGGAGAAATGGGGTGGGTCATGAAATCCCAACTGGCGGCAGACCTCTTTGACGCGGTTGCCCGAGGTCAAAAGAAGGGCGGCCATGATGAGGCGCAATTCGTCCAGCCACCCTTGGGGCGTTCGGCCGAAATAGTCGTCGAAGTACCTCTCCAATTGGCGCAAGGATACGCGGTTCAGAAGCGCCAGGTCCTTGGCGCGGTAACGGACCTTCTTCGCCTGCAGCACCCAATCGGTGGTTCGACTCAGATGGCTTTGCATGGTTTCGCCTCAACAACGAGGATCACGGGCTTTTGGCGATGCGATCTTCTATCACCCTGCCCCCGGCAAACCAAGGCAAAAAATGGACAGGCAAAAAACGCTGACGCCGAGGGCGCACGGGTGCAATTATGAGTGGGTGAGAGTCTGTGGCGCAGCCATCGCTCGTTGCTGGTTCGCCATCCTGCTCGCGGCGGCAGGATGCCGCCAAAACCAGCACGCAGGATGCGTGCGCTACCCGCCCACTTTTGTCGAACGGAAAGGGTCCTGGCCAGATTGAGAATTGCCGACGGAAGTCAGCAGTCCTCATTTTGACAAGTATGTAGTCCCGGCTTCAGCCGGTCGCCACGTGAAAACCG
>CAYHFE010000229.1:9664-11026 GCA_964355375.1 uncultured Verrucomicrobiota bacterium | reverse complement strand
CGCCCAGCTTCACCCGCTCCCCGGGGGAGAGGGCCGGGGTGAGGGCGAGCGTGCCTCTGAATTCTTCGGCGATACGCTGCTCGGCGGCGAGGAACGCAATTGGGAACTGCTCACCAAGGCCGAGGTCGAGACGCGGCTCGGCTACCCGGTGACCGAACTGCCGCGTGACGAGAAATGGGGCGACCTCGACGTGGCCAAGGTCAAGCAGTGGGTCTGCATCCCGGCCATGATTCAATACACCATCTGGTCGGACGCTTACCGCTGCGAAGGTTTCGTGACCATCGAGGAACCGACGGGCAAGGTGAGCACGCGAGGCAAAAATGCAGGCAAGCCAATCGTTGCAACGAAGCGCGTTCATCGTGGATGCGGGAAGGAACTCATCTTGTGGGAAACGGCGGTGGACAAGCGAACCGGTGACGTGGCCGAATCGTTTGCCTGCCCGCACTGCGAGCAGGTCTGGGCGAAAAAGCAGCTTACTCTTCTGAAACCAACACCTGTGGTAACGGACTACTCTCTGCTCTGGGAGACTTGGCTTGGCCAACTGACTGACGAGGCAAAAGAGATGGTGGTCAGTGACCGCAGGGTGAATGGCCCGTTCAAAACACTCGACGACTACTCACGGATGATGACTGCGACGCTTCAAGAGATGTTAAGAGTTTTGAAACCGGGCCGATGGGCGACGATTGAATTCAACAACTCCGACGGGCGGGTTTTCAACGCAATCAAGAAGGCGGTAGCAGACGCCGGTTTTCAAATTGTCAACATGCTCCTGCTCGACAAGACACAGAAGTCTTTCAAACAGGTGAAGGGTGCGACCGGCGCGGAAGACGTGGTGGACAAGGATGTGTTGTTCAATCTGCACAAGCCTGCGGTCGCCCGTGCTGAGGCTAGTCGCGAAGACAAAGACTTGGAGCAGCAAGTCGCCGACGCCGTGCGCCAGCACCTCCAAACCCTGCCGGAGCGCATCAAGGCTGAACCCGCCAAATACAACGACGAGCACCGCACCACCGCCACGATCAACAGCATGTTGATGAACACGCTCATCCCGCGTGGCGTGAGCGTGGAGCGGCTCAACCTGCCGTTCATCGAGCGCGTCTGCTCCCGCTACTTCCGCAAGGTGGGCCTGCGCTGGTATCTGCGCGGCGAGGCCGTGGGCACCAACGGCGGCGGCTTGGTGCTGGAGGAAGCCGCCATCAAGGATGAGCTGACTGCTATCGCGTGGCTGCGTCAGAGACTCGAATCGCGCCCCGCGCTCATCGGTGAACTCAAGCCGCATTGGATGAAGGCCACTGGATTGCTTCCTGCTCAAGTCTCGCAGTTGCTCATCCTTGAAAATCTTCTGAGCGAAAACTTTTGGCGCGA
>CAYHFE010000229.1:0-9564 GCA_964355375.1 uncultured Verrucomicrobiota bacterium | reverse complement strand
AGGCGTATTCGCTCATCCCGCGCCTGTTCCAAAGCATCCTGCGCGACCACGTCACCAAGGACGCCTACACCCGCGCCGAGAAGCAGGCCCGCGCCGCCTCGCAGCGCGTGGCCAAGCAGGCGGAGCAGGACGCCACCACCACAACGAACCAGAAAAAGAAAGACGACAAGCAAGAAATACTACAGTTTTAGAAAGGAACGAACATGAAGTTGATTTCAGCACATATTCAGAATTTCAAAGGCGTGAAAGACGCCACGCTGACCATGCAGCAGCCGGGCGAGAGGCAGCCGGATTCGCTCCATGCCGTACTCGGCGACAACGGTTCCGGCAAGACCACCATCCTCCAAGCCATCGCGTTGACGCTGGGGCTGGCAACCAAGCGCGTGGGCACGTTGGAAAGATTCCCGTGGTACGGCTTCGTGCCACAGCGCCTGAGCACGATGGGCAAGACACGCGTAGAGTTGCAGGTGTTGCTCGACGACGAGGAAATCAAGGCGACGCGGGAGTTGTTCATCGAGTGGCGGAAACACTACGAACGTGACGGCGCAAAACTCGTGGAACCGGGCGAGCACCATCAACTGGCACTCGTGTTTGAAAACGGCAGGGTGCGGGTGGCGGATTCGACTGGCAAAGACGCACGCGGGCAGCTCTACGGGCGTTTCTACGTACGACAGCTCGCCCAGCGACAACCAGAACTCAAAGTCTGGTTCGGGAAGTTTGGCGACGTGTTCTGGTATGACCAATACCGGAACCTTGGCCAAGCAGTCGCGGTATCCGCAAACGGAGATGAGGATGAAGTGGCTCCCATCGAGTCTTGGTCGGTAGGGGTGGAGCAATTGCGCCGTTTCCTCCAAGACTGGTGGACGTATCATGTATCGAATTTCAAGAGTTCGGGTCGTGATTTCATCCCAGAGCTGGAGAAGCTGTTCGCCAAGGTTTTCCCAGACACGAGGTTTCGGGGGCCACAGCCTATGGACACCAGTGGCGCTGAAGCATCACCGAAATTCTTTTTCCTGCTAGAGCGGGCCGGACGTGTATTCGACATCTCGGAGATGTCGTCCGGCGAGCAGGCGCTGTTTCCGCTCATCAGCGACTTCGTCCGGCTGAATGTGCGGAAGTCCGTGGTGCTGATTGACGAGTTGGAACTGCACCTGCATCCACCTGAGCAACAGGCGCTGCTCGCGGCGCTGCCCAAAATGGGGCCGGACTGTCAGTTCATCATCACCACGCACTCGTCCTTCGTCGAGGGCAGCATCCCGAACGAACAAGAAACCCGGTTGAAGGAGGGGCGGCTATGCCTGTGACCAAACTGTTTGTGGAGGGGGACTTGGACGAGGAAATCCTGACCGGGATTCTCGCCGGTGCGCCAGTGGTGGAGAAACGCGGGGGCAAGTATGGGCTTCAAGGCATGGTGCTGCGCGAGCGAAGCGCGACCGGGAATGACGGCGTTCACTTTCTTCGCGACCGGGACTTCGATTACGAGCCGCCAGCCTCGGCTCCACACTTGCCAACACCGATCTTCTCGGAGCGAACCAAGGTGCTTGTTGGCTGGCGATGGTTCCGGCACAGCATCGAGTGCTATTTGCTTGAGCCAGCGTTGGCAGCCACCGCACTGGGTAAGCCAAAGGACGAGTTGGAGAAGCTGATTCAGCAAGCCGGGCCAGAGTTGAGCAGCTATCAGGCAGCCCGATGGTCGGTCGGGCAAGCACGAGCAAAACTTCCGCCATCGCGACATCTCGAAACAGCTCCGCAGGATTGCATGGACGATTTTCGATTGCCAAGCGACCGCTCGGAGAAGGCAAGCTGGACGTGGCTTTCGACAACAACTCGCGAGTTCATCGAGCCGGTCGCAACGGCATTCGCGGAGGATGCGCTCCGCAAGAGCTTCGACGAGCGCCGGACAAAGTTCGCCGCGATGGGTGCAGGCGATATTCTCGTTTGGTTTTCCGGCAAGGACGTTCTGTCGTTGATTGCGCCGCAGCTTGGTGCTGACTCGCCAAAGCAGTTGCGCAATCGCCTGCGGAACTGGGTGCGGAGCAATCCAGAAGAAGCGGTTCGCCTGTTGCCAGAATGGGCTGAACTAAAGCGCGTGGTATCTCAATGAGGAATCCGCAGGACATCTTCCGCGACTGGCTCGCCGGGCACGACAGGGAAGCCCGCGTGGCCGTGGCGGTTGACTCCGACAGGTTTCTGGCTGACGCCAAGGTGCTGGATAAACCGGCGCTGGTTGATCCCGCTGGCCGCGAGTGGCAGTTGGTGGTGTTCCGGGGTGATGATCTTGCGTTCCGTCTGCGCTTCCGCAAGGCCACCGCGAAGGGGCGAACCGTCATCGTGCTGTCACGCGGCGCGGAATCGGTGGAGCCAATTGATGTCTCCTATGTGGCGGACGTACTGGCCAAGAATGAGGCGGGTGATCCGCTTGATCTGTCCGTCACCGCCTTGTTCCGGCGCGTCGCGCCCACGGGTTCGTTGAACTTCTGCCCGGCGACGCCGTGGAGGTAGCCGCTGCCGAGGCGGAGCAGGCAGGCCAGACGCTCGAAGCGACGGTGCGGTGGCGTTACATCGAGGGCTTCGCCCCGGCCAAGATGCCGGACGCCGTGGCGGTATCGGTCGGCAGCGAAAAAGTTTGGATGGCACCGGCGCGGAAATGGTTCTGCCGTGAGGGCACGAAAGCCACGCCGCGCTACACGCATGGCGGCCTGTCGCTGGCCGAAGTGGTGGTGCCGGGAGTGGTGCTGCGCCGCGTGACCGCCAAAGTGGCGCGGGTGGAGTTGGTTGATCCGCCAATGGTGATTCCGGCGGACGAAGACGCGGTGGTTGATGTTCCGGTGTCCGTGCGCAACAGCGGCAACTGCGAAGTGGAGTTTGAAGTGCGCGTGTTGAACAATCTTGGCGAAGAACTCTTGGTAAAACGCGCCCGGTTGGCCCCGGCCACTACGCTCAAGGAAACCGCCCGCGTGCTGGCCAAGTACAAGGAAGGCAGCGACCGCGAGATTGACCTCAGCAACACCGTCACGGCGGTCACGCTGCGGCTCCGCCACACGGATTTGCAGGGCGCTTGGCGCGACGCTCTGGACGGCATGATTACCGTTCCCGTCAAGGTGAGGCCCAAAGCCGTCAAGTGGGAGACGGATGCCCTCAAGAGCTTTGACGACATTTAGACGTGGCCTGGGCATCTTGCCCATGAAACACACGGGCGAGACGCCCGGGCCGCGCGAAGAGACATTTTTATGGCAGATGATAAACAACCGCAACCTCCGCTCACGCCGCTGGATGAAAAAATTCTGCGCGTCCTGAGCGACCGCGTCATCCTGAAGCCGTTGACGCGCTGGAACGAGGCGTACAAAGAATTCCCGCGCTTCGTCATGGAGTATCTGGTCAGCCGTTATGTTGACCCCGCCGATCCGCTGACCGGGCAACACAAGATCGACAAGATTCTGACCGAGCATTATTCGGAGAGCGCGAAGAAGGAATTGATTAAGAGCCGCATCAAGGAACGCGGCCAATACACCCTGCTGGGCCAGCTCACGGTTCGCCTCGACCAAGGCCGCGACCATTACTGGGCCAGCGTGCCTGCTCTCGGCGACGACACCGTGCGCGTTTCACAGAAGGTATTGGCCCAATACGCGGACGTGCTGATGACGAGCGGAGCGTGGGGCACGATGGAGATGGAGTACGACGGCACCTACGACATCAAGGGCCGCAAGTTTCCGTTCTACATCCGCGAGTTTACACCACTGCAATACACGCGGCTGAATCTCGATGACTTCGTCGAAAAGCGCTCGGCGTTTACAGATGACGAGTGGCTCGATCTGTTGGTGCAATCCATCGGGTTTAATCCGACCCGGTTCGACCGGCGCGTAAAGCTGTTGATGCTGATGCGGATTGTTCCGTTCGTGGAGAGTAACTTCAACCTCATCGAGCTTGGCCCGCGTGAGACGGGCAAGACCTACACGTTCCGCAACACGTCAAGCCGATCCTTCGTGGTATCCGGCGGCAAGGCCACCCCCGCGACGCTCTTTTACAACAAGGCGACGCGCAAGCTGGGTGTCGTGGGCTTGAAGCACGTCGTGTTCTTCGACGAGATCGCGAACACGCGCTTTGACGACGCCGAGGCCAGCATCAGCGTGCTGAAGGACTACATGGCGGAGATTTTCGCGGAGTTGCGGCGGCGCAACTTCCAGACGCACGTCAACGCTTGGGTGGACTTGGGTGCCATGACGGGGCGCAATCAGGACGCGGTCAAGAAAACGACGGCTGGTTTGCTCAAGCTGCTGCACCCACACCGCAGTCCAGACACCGTTGGCCGGGAGGAAATCGCCTCGCTCGTGGAGACGGCGGTCGAGATGCGCAAGCGCGTGACCGACCAGTTGGCCAAGATTCTCCCCGCCGAGTTCACGGGGGTTGAATACGGCTATAAGGTGAAGATCGGGGCGAATTAATCGGGCCGCGGCATAGACTATTCCGCAACGAACCCGCATCATTCAGATTCATGACGAATAAGAACTGGGTGTTCGCCCTGTTGGCCGCGGCGCTGGCCGGCCTGTCCGCCCCGGCCTGGAGTCAGGAGAACGCCCCGACCGCCGCGCCGCCCGCACTCGAGCAGCCGAAGAAGTTGAGCTTTGACCACAACGAGGGGCTGGCCGGGTGGACTCTTGCGGGCGAAACGAATCCGTATGAGGAGAAAGCGATTGCGGCGGCCACGGCGATAAAACGGCCCGCCGTGGTTTACAGCAGGGACAACGCTCCGCCGCCGCCCAAGCTTGAAGACCTTCCGCTGCAGGGGAGCGTCTCGCAGTACGGCGTCACCTGGACGTTTGCCCAACCGGCGCGCGTCGGGCAGTTCGTCAACGGCGACTGGTATGTGGTGGGTCCGGTGGCGATCCAGGGCATCGAACCGAGGCCGCTTTACGGGGCGGAGATTCCGCGGCGGCAGTTGGACCGAATGGACAAGGAACGCCCGGAAAGTCAGCGCGTTCGCAACGGTTTCATGCTCAATCCGCCCGCGCAGATGAAAGTCGCCTACGACAGCGGGGTGCGAAACTGGTTTGATCCGGCGCTTATCCAGAAGCTTCCTGTTTCAATGAAGCCCGGCGATGCGCTCGTCTCGACCATCAGCATGCCCAAGGGCCTGGTGCTGCTCGCGCAGTTGCGCAACAAGATCGAGCGGGGCGAGGACGACAGCAGCCCGATCCGCACGGCGGCGATCCTGACCTGTGTGGACACGGCCCAGCCGCCGGACGCCTTTCGCCCGGCCTTCTGCGATCGTCAGCAGAAGACTTACCTGGCGCGCGACCTGAAGCGTGAGTTGCTGCCCACCGCCGCTGCCACGCCGAGCATCCCCAAGATCGAACAGTACATTCGTTTCACTCAACGGCCGTGGGTCGGGACTTGTTTCTTCGGCTTCGAAGAGCCGGTTGAGAATATGCCGCAGTATGGGCTGGAGTACGGCCGCGTGGCCGGCATCGCCGCTCTGCTGCTTTGCACCGATCTGAATTCCGCGCAAAAGGAGGCGCTGTTGGTGAATTATGTTCAGGTGGGAATCGACCTGGCGGGCATGGTCCGCGCGGGCCATCCGGGTTGGACCTGCTGGGGCGGGCATGGCAGCGGACGCAAACTTCCGATTGTCTTTGCCGGACTTCTTTTGGGCGACGCCCAACTGGCCCACATCAACCAGTCCTTTCCCGCGGTGAGCTTTGGCGAAGACGAGCAGACGGCTTACGGCGAGGGTTGGACCGGCGCCAAGGTCGTCTTCACCGGACACTCTGGTATCGACGCCGCCACCGGAGCGGGCCGGTCCCGCGGCCAGGGTTGGGGCCCCTACGAACACACGCCGCCTGCGCAGTGGAAGGACGGCCAGAACACCAGTGAGTCCTACCGCCGGTGTTGCACGAGCGTGGGCTGGGTGGCGCAGGCGTTGGCCATGCGGCTGATGCACGCCGAGAAGGTCTGGAACCACGACGCCTTCTTCGATTACGTGGATCGCTGGATGGGCGAGAACGACGCGGGCTCTGTGAAGACGATCCAAGGGGCGACCGGCCGGGATTACGACAAGGTTTGGGCGCGGCAAGGTCAGGCGTGGGACGCCTTCGTCAACGAGATGTGGGCCAAGCACCGGCCAACGCTTCCCGCCCCGGCCGACGGCTGGAAACAGCCGCACGATGACAGCCCTTACCGTGCGGCCCTGGAAAAGACGGGGAAATAACGGAACCGTTTTTTCTTAACGCCGCGCGAGTGCCTCCTGCAGCGTCAGGATTTGCCGCGCCACCAGCCAGCGATAGACGTCGAACTCGGCCGGCGACCAGAGGTTGTCGTGTTTGTATTTCGGTTGAACGCGGATGGCGCTCGAGATCGACTGCAATTCCTTCTCCGCCATCGCGGCCGCTTCTCGCGCCGGGCCACGCGGGCTGGCCTTCGCTTCGGCGATGAGTTGCTCCAGCGTGAACACGTAGCGAGAGTCGTCGTAGCCTTCCCGGTAGGCTTCCCACAACACGACCGGCATGGGCGTGCCGTCCGGTTCTTGGCGGTTGAAGAAGTCCTGTGAGGAACCGTCGAGGTAATTGAACGGGTCGCCGATATTGGCCGAGTAGATCCAGGGAATCAGGGTGCGGAACCCCGAGCGCCAGAAGCCGAAGCCATAGGTCATGCGCGCGCCGGCCACGGGGGTGTGGTCGTTCTCGCCGTTGACGTGGTTTGGGTAGCACCAATACTCGACGCCGCGCGCCTGGCTATCGGCCAGCACCGTCTCGCGGTCGGGCGCGAACGGTTGCGTGGACCAGACATCCACGTAGGGCCGGAGCGGTTCGAACTGATCGTGGGTTGGGTCAGCAGTGAGGTAGGTGCGCACACCAGCGGCTTTGCACGCTTGGAGCACCTTGGCCATGAAGCGGACCGAAGCCGTATCCGTGCTCGGTTCGTCCACCGGGTAATAGAGAAACTCCGGCCAACCGCGCGCCTTTCGCTCAACCTCGAGGGCCTTGACCATCGCGGTGATTTCCGCGCTGAACGCGTCGGGCGGGTCTTTAACGCCGCGCAGATGCGAGCCGTAACGCTCCTTGGTATGCTTCTCATACACGCCGTCCGTATTGAAGCTCAGCACGACCGGACCGCGGAAGTCGTGTTTGCGCCAAAGGTCCAGTTTGGCGGCGAGCAAGTCCCAGTTGAATTTGAAACGGCCCTCGGCGTCCGCAGGCGGGCTGGAGCAGGAAAGCGTCACGTTGCGCGTGCCGTGCGCCGCCATGTCGGCGTGTTCCAGTTCGGCGCGGCGGCGGAAGTGCTCGCGAGAAACATCGTCCTCGGCGCCCGCGAGCTGGTCGTAGGGATGGCGGTAGTAAATGCCGAAGATCTTTCCCGGGTCGTCGCGCAAGGGGATGGGCAGGATGCGCAGTTGAATGGGAAGGGACGCTGCGCCACCGGCGCAAGTGAACTCGACCCGACCGCTGTATTGGCCGGCGGGCGCGTTGGTCGGCACGTGAATCGTCAGCCAGAAGCGGGCGTTTTCATCGGCCTTCAGGTCGCCGCCGTTGAATGGCTCCAAAATGTCCGGCACGACGCGATAGCGATGCAGGACGGTGTAGTTGGGCCGCGCGAGGTTATAGCGGACCTTGCGGATTTCGATGGCGCTGGCTGGCACTGGGCCGATGTCCGAGACGCGGACGCGCGCACCGGCCAGGTCGCGCTGGGGAAGAACGATGAAGTTGGCCGGCTCATACTCACCGGGACAGGCGAAGAGGCGCAGCGTCGGGTTGAATTCCTCGGCCCGCGGTTTCGTGTGGGGATAAATGCATTCGAGATAATGCCGCCCATAGACGACGAACCCGCGTTTCTGATCGGCCTCGGCCGGCAGCGGCATCGAACCGGTGGGCGGCTCCGGGTCCGCTGTCCATTTCGCCCACTGTTCCGGCGGCATGCGGTAGATCGATTCCTCCAGCGGTCGGATGAATTCCTTTTCAATCCGTGCGCTCTCCGCCACCGGCCAGGCCAGGATGGCGTTGCACACCCACTTGCTGCGCGGGAGAAATTCGACGGCCAGCGGCTCGCGGCCCGCCGTGGTCTTAAAGCGCAGAGTGCGGAATTGGTAGCCGCCCTCTATTTGCACCCGTTGCTCCGCCCCGCCAACCCGCACCGTGAAGTCGAAGAACTGGCTGCGGAACGGTTCGCTCGTGCCGCAGACGACATAGACTTCGCAGGCACCGGCGGCCGCGCGGATGAGGAACGCGCTCTTCGTGCTGCCGGAGATGCAGTCTTCCGTGATGGGATTGGTCCAGAGAGGCGGCGGTTCGTCCGTACCGCGGCTGCGGTTCCCCACCAGGTTGGTGTAAGCTCGCGCGGAGGCGCGCAGAGTTATTGGATCGCGCCAACCGAACGTCGCCGTGTCGAAGAACTGGCTGGACGGCGTCACCCGCGTGGCGCCGGGCCAAAGTGCGGACTGCGCGGTGCCGAAGTCGAAGAACAAATCCGCCGCGTGAATCGGCGCCGCCACACCGGCGAGGCATAGCGCGCCGAGCCCGATCGCGGTCGCACGAACTGAATACACCCAGGTTCTCATCGTCGTTCTCTCCTCTCGGTCCAGGGCGACTCCACCCATCGGACGGTGCTGATTTGCGGCGGGCCTTCGCCGATGCGGCCGACCAATTCGCCGGCTCCCGGCGGCCAGGGCTTCTCGCCAGGCCTCATCACCAGGCGTTGCGGTCCCCGCCCTGCCGCAAGAGTCTCGCGCGCGATCGTCTTTCCGTCCCGTTGCAACTCGCACACCACCTCCGCGCGTTGACCCGCTTTAAGACCGCTGACGCGAAAACGGACGGGCAAGCCTGGGGCATCAGTGAAAAGAACGGCTTGCTCCGGAACGAACTCGAGCAGGGTCGGCGCGGTGAAACGGGTCAGCGCCAGGTCCGCGATGGTGAATTCCACTTCATCGTTGTGGCGATAATCCGAGTCCGAGATGGAGAACATGATTTGATTGACGGCCTTCAGCTTGGGCAGTTCGCCGAGCGGAAACGCGAACTTCACCCACTCGCCTTTCTTCAGTTCCGTGAGAGGCCGCGACCAATTGCCCTCCCCGACGTCCGTCCGGACCTGCAAGGTCACCGGCGTCCCGGGCAGCTTCTCCCGCGTCGTATCGGCGCGGACGCGGAACTCCAGAAAATCAAAGCTCGACCAATCACGCTCGTCGCCCTTGAACGCCCGCCACACGCGCGGCCACCCGATGGGATATTTCGGCTCGCCGCCGTAGTGGTCCACTTTGATCTGCCAGCGCAAGGACGGCGCCGTCGCCGAGGGGCCATTGGTTTCGGCGGCCACTTCGGACTCGGCGGTGAACCACACTTTCTCGGTGCGGCCGTCGAACAGTGGCACCCGCTCCATCACGGCCCCGCCCGGCGCAGCGATTGGCGCGCGGCCGGAGGAGGAGGAATCGGCGGCTCCGGCAGCCAGGCAGACCGGGGCTGAAGCTGTTCCAAGAAGGATCATCACCCCCGCCAGGATGGCGCGCCCGGAATGAGCCGCGAAATCTCGCGGGTTGGGCGGATGCTTGCGCAGCGAACTTTGCTGGGAGGGTGGGGCGAG
>CAYHFE010000228.1:0-11060 GCA_964355375.1 uncultured Verrucomicrobiota bacterium | reverse complement strand
AGGCGCCGGAAATCCTATGACCTCACGCGAACGAGTGTTGACGACCTTGAATCATCGCGAGCCGGACCGCATCCCGATCGATTTCTCGGGGCACCGCTCGTCGGGGATCATGGCCGCGGCCTATGCCCGGCTGCGCGACTTCCTCGGCTTGGAGAAAAAGCCCATCCGCGTTTATGATCCGGTGCAGCAACTGGCTATTGTGGACGAAGATGTCTTGCAGCGGTTTGGCATCGACACCATTGAGCTGGGCCGGGCCTTCGCGCTCGAGGATCGTCATTGGACGGAATGGACCTTGCCGGGCGGCACGCCTTGTTTGATGCCGGTGTGGGCTCGGCCCGAGCGGTCCGACGAGGAATGGGTGCTGCGCTCGAAGAGCGGTCGGGTGATCGCGCGCATGCCGGAAGGCGTGCTTTACTTCGAGCAGGCGCACTTTCCCTTCCAGGAGAACGACGACCTCGACCGCATCTTTGAGGCGTTTGAGGAGGCGATGTGGACGGCGGTGGCGTCTCCGCCCGGTCCTCTCGCGGCGGGTCCGGAGGGATCCGAGGTTTTGCGGGAGGGAGCGAGCCGGCTGCGTCGCCAGACCGATCGGGCGATCATCGGGCTGTTTGGCGGCAACCTTTTGGAGATGGGGCAATTCTTTTACCGCAACGACAATTTCCTGATGCTCCTGGCCGGGGAACCGGACCGGGCTCACCGCTTCTTGGACAGACTGGTGGAGATTCATCTCGCCAACCTCGAACGCTTTCTGGGGGCGGTCGGTCCGTCCATCGACGTGGTTCTTTTCGGCGACGATCTCGGCATGCAAAAGGGACCCCAGATCTCGCCGAAGATGTACCGGGAATTTTTCCAGCCGCGCCAAACCATCCTCTGGCGGCGGGCCAAGGAACTGGCCAACGTCAAGGTCATGCTCCATTGCTGCGGCGGCGTTCGGGAGTTGCTCCCGGGATTGATCGAGGCTGGGCTCGACACGATCAATCCGGTCCAGATCACCTGCTCCGGCATGGATGCGGCGGGATTGAAAGCGGACTTTGGTCGGCAACTGACTTTTTGGGGCGGCGGTTGTGATACCCGCGAGATGTTGATCCACGGAACGCCGGCCCAGGTGCGGGAGCATGTCCGGCGGCAAATGGAAATCTGGCGGCCGGGTGGCGGGTATGTTTTTCAGCAGGTGCACAACATCATGGCCGACGTGCCGGCGGCCAATATCGTGGCCATGTTCGAGGCCGTGAATGAAAACTGAAGCCCAGCAACCTCGGGGCAAAGTCGGCCTTTTCGGCATTGGGCTGGCCGCCTACTGGCCGCAGTTCCGCGGGCTCAAGCGGCGGCTCGAATCCTATCAGCGGACCGTGGCGGGGCGACTGGGGGAATTTGCGGAAGTGGTCAACGCCGGGTTGGTCGATACCGCCCCGAAAGCGGTGGCGGCGGGCGAGGTTTTTGCGCGGGAAGGAGTGGAGTTGATCGTCTGTTATGTGGCCACCTATGCGACGAGCAGCCAGGTTTTGCCCGCTGTGCAAAAAGCCCGGGCGCCCGTCCTGATCCTCAATTTGCAGCCGCGGAGCGCGTTGGATTATCCCCGGACCGACACGGGCGAATGGCTGGCCAATTGTTGCGCCTGTTGCGTGCCGGAGATCGCCTGCGCGTTTGCCCGCAGTCGGATCGATTTTCAGGTGGTGACGGGTGTGCTGGGAGTGGCGGGCGGCCGTTTCGGGGAGGCTTCGCCCCAGCATCCGGATGCGGCGCGGGCCTGGCGGGAGATCGACCAATGGGTCCGGGCCGCCTCCGCGGTCAGCCGACTCCGGCGCAGCCGGATCGGTTTCCTCGGCCACACCTATCCCGGGATGCTGGACATGTACAGCGATTTCACCCAACACACGGCCTTGCTTGGAACCCATGTGGAAGTGCTCGAGATGTGCGATCTGGCCGCGCGGTTGCCCGGGCCCAAAGACCGCGCCGTGGGGGCCAAACGACGCGAGGTTTCGTCCATCTTCGAGATCAGCCAGGATAGCCCGTCCGATCCGCTGGCCCGCGCTCCCGCGCCCGCCCAGATGGAATGGGCCTGCCGGGTGGCCGTGGCCTTGGATCGGCTGGTGACGGATTTCGATCTCCAGGGCTTGGCCTACTACTATCGCGGATGGGATGGCAATGACGCCGAGCGGTTGGGCGCGGGGTTGATCCTGGGCTGTTCCCTGCTCACGGCGCGGGGCATTCCGGCCAGCGGGGAAGGCGATTTGAAGAATTGCCAGGCCATGAAAATTCTCGATCTGCTCGGTTGCGGCGGCAGCTACACCGAGTTTTATGCCATGGATTTCGATGAGGACTTCCTGCTCATGGGCCATGACGGTCCGTTTCATCTTCGGATTGCCGATGGCCGGCCGATCTTGCGCGGTCTTGGTTTGTATCATGGCAAACGGGGTTATGGCGTCAGCGTGGATGCGCGGGTGCGCCTCGGACCGGTCACCCTGCTGGCCATGACCCAGACGGCGGACGGCCAATTGAAACTGCTCGGGGCAGAGGCGGAGAGCGTGCCCGGGCCCACTCTCCAGATTGGCAACACGAACAGCCGAATCCAATTCCGGGGCGGGATGAGGCAGTTCGTGGACCGCTGGTGTCGGGAAGCGCCCACGCATCATTGCGCGCTCGGCGTCGGCCATGTCTGGCCCGTCGTCCGGAACATGGCGTCGCTCCTGAAACTGCCGTGGGCCGAGGTTGAATGAGCATTCAATTCCCAACCTGAGGAAGATTCGTGGCGCCCCATCCATTTTTCGGCGTGGTTCTGCATGCGCTGGGCGGTCTGGCCGCGGGCAGCTTTTACATTCCGTTCAAGAAAGTCCGGCAGTGGGCCTGGGAGAGCTATTGGCTGGTGGGTGGCGTGTTTAGCTGGATCATCGCGCCTTGGGCGGTGGCGTGGTTGATGTGTCCGAATCTGATGACGGTGTTGCGCGACGCGCCGGGGCGAAGTCTGTTTTGGAGCTACTTCTTCGGCCTGCTCTGGGGCATTGGAGGATTGACCTTCGGCTTGTCCATGCGGTTCCTGGGCATGTCGCTCGGCTACGCCTTGGCGCTCGGGTTTTGCGCCGCGTTCGGCACGCTTGTTCCGCCGATTGGCTCGGGTGAGATCCTGGAAATGACCAAGACTCCTTCGGGTTGGACCACGCTGGCCGGGGTGCTGGTTTGTCTGGCGGGCATCGCCGTTTGTGGCCGGGCGGGCGTGAGCAAGGAGCGAGAGCTGACCGCCGAGCAGAAGCGGGAATCGATCCGCGAATTCAATTTTGTCAAAGGCGTCTGGGTGGCGGTGTTTGCCGGAGTGATGAGCGCGTGCATGGCCTTTGCCATCGCGGCGGGGAAGCCGATTGCGGCTCTGGCGGTGGAGCGCGGCACGCCGGAGTTATGGCGGAACACACCCGTCTTTGTCGTGATTCTGGCTGGCGGCTTCACGACGAATTTCATTTGGTGTCTGGCGCTCAACCTGCGTCGGGGCAGCGGCGGCGATTATGTCTCGGGACGGGGCGCGTCGTTGCTGGCCAACTACGTGTTCTCAGCGCTCGCCGGCACGACTTGGTATCTGCAGTTCATGTTCTATGGCATGGGCACGACGCAGATGGGGCGTTATGATTTCTCCAGTTGGACCATCCACATGGCCTTCATCATTGTCTTCAGCAACCTCTGGGGCCTGGGCTTCGGCGAATGGAAAGGGGCCAGCCCGCGCACGCACCGGATCATCGCCGCCGGCTTGGTGGTCTTGACCGCTTCGACGGTGGTCATCGGCGTCGGCAATTACCTGGCCGCGCCGCGCTGAGAGCCTGTTTGAAGATACAGTTTAGGATGATCCTTCCGCTTTCCTCGCCGCGTGCTGGACACGGCTTGAGCGAAGCCGTTAGCTTGCCGATCGAATTCTGTGAGACGGACAGCTCAACACCAGTTTCGGTTTGGCGGAGAGCAGCCTTTCCCGTGGGGACGGCGTAGGCTCGCTGGCCCGACTTTGGTGCGGGCCATTCGAGACCCCGGATGGTTCAAGGGTTTGCTCAATCTCGCTTTCTGGATCGTGGCGGGGATGGCGATCCTTGGCTTTCACCGGGGACTCCTGGCCAGCCCGGTCACCGTCACGGTTCCGGGAACGTCCGATCCTTGGCTGGCCGGGATGCCGAACGGCTCGATGGCCAGCCGAAACCCGGAGGAAGTAATCGGAGTGGTGGATGGGGCTCCGGGGCAGTCGCCGGTCGAGGTCGTCGGTGTGACACTCCGCGCTGGCCTGGTCTTGAACTTCCGCGCTTTGGGCGGGGTGCGACATGCCCCCGAGCTCCCTTTGGCTCCACCCGATGGAAGCTCCACCGCGATCGCGCAGCACTTGGCCGGCTCCGAGAATGGCCTGTCCAACGTGTCGGCTCCGTATGATTCTTTGCTCGGAGTTTTTCTCGGTTCCACTTCTCCGTCGGGTTCGGCCGCACCCGGTCCGCTCGATTTCAGTCAGCAATTCCAGCGGGACTACGTGAGATTGGCGCCTCAGTTGAGGCAGATCTTTTTCATCGGCGACGGGTTCACGACTCAGGGGGCGATCGGGCGAGTGCTCGTTCCGGATGGGGCAACCCGGTTGTTCCTCGGCACCATGGATAGCCACGGTTGGGGCAATAATGGGGGCGAATTTCAGGTGATCATCAGCACCGAACCTTCCGCTCCTCGCGTCGCCATGGTCAGCCCGGTGTCGGAAACCCGGATTACGGAAGGCGCCGACCTCACGATGGCCGCCGAGGTTTCCGATCCAGATGGGTTCATTCGGCGGGTCGCATTTTTTGCCGACGACGAGCGGATTGGCCTGGCGACCAATGCCCCTTACAACCTGGTCTGGCGCCATGTCCTCCCCGGGAGCTACGCCTTGTCGGCCCGCGCGCTCGACAATGACGGACTGATGAGCACCTCCGCGCCGGTCCGCATCACCGTGGACCCAGGCTGCTTCCGGATGCCGCCGGGATTGGTCGCGTCATGGACGGCGGACGGCACCGGGGACGGGGTGATGCGGCCCGATTCCCAAGAGGGCGTGTTGCGGCGGGAAGCCCCAGGGCGATTGGACGGCTGCGGGTTGGTTCCCGGCAAGGTGGGGCAGGCCTTCCGGTTTGATGGCGTGGATGATTCCGTCGTCAGCACGGGGGAACCGCCCGCGGTGTCGAACACGTTTACGGTGGAGTTCTGGGTTTGGCCGGACAAATCGCGGACGCTCACTCCGGAAGCCGCCAACGGGGTCATGACGCTGACGGGGCAGCGCATGGCCTTGAACGCGGACAACGTCGCCACGATGGGCGTTGGGACGGTCGGAGTCTCCGTGGGCACGAACGGCATCAGTGTTTTCGAACGAACCGTCTCGTCGGTCACCAGTCCTCTCGTTTACTCGAACGCGATCACTGGCTGGACCCACTTGGCGGTGGTGTATCAGGACCGGCAGCCGAGTCTGTTCGTGAATGGAATTGGGGTGCGCACGGGATTGGCCAGCCCCAGAACCGCGGTCCTTCCTTCAACGTCGCTCAGTCGCTCCGGGGTGGGCGCGTTCAGCGGGATGGTGGATGAGATGGACATCTATGATCGGGCTCTGACGGCGGCGGAAATCAAGGCCTTGGTCAAGGCTGATTCGATGCCGCGCTGTGACGCGCCGCGAACCTCGTGTTTGAGCAACGGAGATTTCGAGACCGGCGATTTGTCCGGTTGGTACCGCACGGGCGAAAATGGGGGTTCTGGCTTCCTGGCGAAAGAAGGCATCTGCTTTTCGGTCAACAACAGTTCCGGAATCGCTCTCAGTGGCCAGAACGCGGGTTACGTTCGGTCGTCCGGGGCCGCGCCCGTCGATTCCATTGGCACGCTCATCTCCCGGCCATTTCTGGCCGGAGGCGGCCTGACCTTCAGCGCGCTCTCGGAGAATTCGGACCTGCACCGCGCCTCCAGACCCGTCGTGTTCACCGCGCGGCTGCTCGATCTGGCCGACCAGGTTCTGTTAACCACGAACATTCAGACCGGCGTGGTGACGTTGAGCCCGAACAACTGCTTGCCGGTCAACCGCCGCAACGGCCGGTTCACCAGCCACGTCGTCGATACCGCGGCATTCCGGGGCTTGCCGATCCGCCTGGAATTCGACCAACACACGACCGTCCCGGGCGAGGGGCACTTCACCCTCGTCGATGACGTGGAGGTGATGGATCCGTTTGGGCCACGCCTCGTCCGGCAGCCGGCTGACGTCATCGTGTTGGAGACCGAGCCGGTCGATTTTCATGCGCTCGCCGACGAACGGACGCCCGCGGTTTATCAGTGGCGCCTCAACGGTCAGGCGATTCGGGGAGCGACCAACGCCTGGTGGCATCTGGCGGCGGCGTCGAACAGCGTCCAAGGCGTGGTCGATGTGGTCATCGGCAATTGCGCCGGCACCGTGACCAGCCGGGGGGCGCGGCTCGCGGTCGAAGCGGCCTCGCTTCCCCGAGTTGTGCGGTTGCCGCCGTTGGTGGTGCTTTCGGCGCCTTTGAATGGAAACGAGTTGGTCGCGCCGGCTGAAGTGAAGCTGGCTGCCAGCACTCGCGATCCCGATGGCTCCATCGTGCGGGTCGAATTTTTTCAGGGCCCCACCAAGTTGGGCGAGGCGCGGGCGGAACCGTATCAAATGACCTGGAGCCATGTGGTGTCGGGCGAATACATTCTGACGGCTCGCGCGACGGCCGATTCGGGTCTGGTCGCGACGTCGGCTCCGGTCCAGATCCGAGTGACCGCGCCGCCGAACCAGCCACCGTCGGTCACGCTCACGAGTCCCCCCCATCGCTCAATCTTCCCGGGCGGAAGCGACGTGGCGATGAGCGCTTCCGCCACGGACCCGGATGGCATGATCAGCCGCGTGGAATTCTGGGTGGGAACGGCGTTGCTCGGAGTTTCGGTCGTTCCACCTCACCGTTTCGTTTGGCGCGACGTCCCGGTCGGCGATTACGTTCTGACGGCCCAAGCGATTGACAACGATGGGTTGACGACCACATCGGTTCCGGTCGCGGTGGTGGTTAGCCAGAGTTCGGGCGACGTCGCGATTGTCCGGGTCACCGATGATCCGGAGGTGGGCGTGCTGCAAGATTATCTCCTCGAGATGGGTTTGAGCTCGGCCATCTTTGATGCGGCCAACGCTTCTCCGGACTTTTTCCAAGGGTTTCATTTGGTCGTTTGGGCTGGCTTGAGCGAGACGAGTTCGGGGCTGACACCCCGGACGGTCGATCTGTTTCAGCAGCTCTTCGATCAGGGTCTGCCGCTCTATTTCATCGGCTCGAATCTGGTTGCGACGGCGTCATCTTGGAGCGAATCGCAGCGCGCGCACTGGCACCGACTGATCCATCTCAAGCCGGGGTCGGGGCGGACGGCGTCGGGGCCAATCACGATCCCGATGGCGGGCGATCCGCATCCGATCGTGCAAGGCGGCTTTGGCGCGATCGAGACATTCCCTTATGATGGAACCATCGAGTCCGCGGTCTTGGCGGAGGCCGACGCAGAAGTGGTGGGCCGGGCCGGTTCGACCGATGTTTTAGCGGCCTTTCCAGCCGATCGTGCGGCAGACGGCCCGCGGACATTGACGCAGAACGTGCCGGTGACGGGCGGCGGCCCGTCCGGCTCTCTTGAGATCCGCAAGAGGCTTTTCCAAAATGCGGTCTGCTGGCTGACACGCTGCCGAACATGCACGGCTTTTCATTTGAATTACGAGCTGCGCGGACCCGAGGCCGGTGTGTCCGCCGGCGACACCGTCACGTTCACGAACCTCGTTCGGCACTCGGGCGAGTGCGAGTTGACCGGAGTGGTCGTGACCAACCGCTTGGCGATCGGCGCGCGCTTTGTCAGCGCGAATTCGGTCCAGGGGACGTGGTCCTATGATGCGGGTTCGCACTCGGTCGTCTTCCACATCGGTCGCATGACCAGCGCGCTGCAGGTGGAAACGACCTGGACCATGACGGCCACGGCGGAAGGCTCCCTCCGTCAGGTTGGGACGGTGCAGGCGAACGGGGGGCGGGGCGCGAGTTCGGCCGAGGTCATGATGGCTGTGGCCGGTTCGACGCGACCGGTCCTGAGCGCCGCGCGATTGCCGGGCGGCCAGTATGAGCTGCAACTCAGCGGAGAAGCGGGGCGGAGTTATCGGATCCAAGGATCGACGGACCTGCTGATTTGGGTCGATCTGAAGAGGGTGGTCGGACCGAAGGCCGCGTTGACAACGCCAGACCTGGCTCCCTCGAGTGGAGGATTTCTTTTTTTCCGAGCCGTCTCGCCGTGACGCGGCCAGGGGGGGCGGCTTATCGAATTGGCTTGGCGCAGCGGTAAACGAAGGCCGGCGGCAGATTTCTCCAGACGATTGGGCTGGTTTCGACTTGTTGAAATTGCTGGGCCAGAGAACGACGGAACCGCCGGGCGTTGGGAAGCCAGCGGGCGTGGAAATAGGCGAAGGTCGTGAACACGCCGGCGGGGGCGAGGGAAACGAGGACTGCCTTCATGATGCGTTCTTGCACGGCCAGACTGATGCTCGCCCACGGCAGACCGCTAATGATGTAATCGGCCCGATGTTTGCCGTGGTGAGCGAGGTACTCCGTCATCTTTTCCGCGGAATCGTTGTAAACGATCAGGTCCGGGAACCGCCGTTTGAGGCTGCGAGTGTGACCTGGATCGAGTTCCAGGGCAATCAACGTGGTCTTGCGTCCGATTCGTTCCCGGATGAGCCCGGTGAACGCGCCCGTGCCGGGCCCGACCTCGACCACCGCGTCGGCCGAGCCCAAGCGCATTCCCTCGATCATAGCTCTGGCCAGTGCTTTGGAGCTGGGGCTGAGGGCGCCGACCGTCGTCGGTTCGCGGATGAATGCTTCGAAGAATTCGATGCGCTCGAGCAAACCAAGCTCCAAGGTCCTCAAAAAGCTGGTTTCGTGGCTGTGACCTTGGCGGCCTCCGCGCCGCGACCGATTCCGAAAGGCAAAAGGTTCACTCATGGGTTACACCCGTATTCTACCTTGACCGCGCGGTTATTCATTGAGTTCAACCTTCCGGAGCGCCGGTAGCTTCGATAGTCGATAAGAGACGAAGTAAACCAGTTGCCCGACCCGCGCAAGCTTATCTTGTTCACCGGGCGCGTCTTGGCCAACCTCAGCCGAAGGATTCTCGGCAGCATTTCTCATTTTGACAAGTATGTAGTCCCGGCTTCAGCCGGTCGCCACATGAAAACCGGCTGAAGCCGGGACTACCTGCGTGGAACGGACCGTGTCCTGAGTCAAAATGAGAACTGCTGGATTCTGGGGTGGTTGAGTTGACGAGGGCGACGGCCAACGGTATTCTCCCCGCGTCGGAATTATGATTGCACCCAACACCACCTCCACCCTGGCCCCGCCCAAGATTCGGGTCGGGGATGAGCGACTGATCAAAGTCACGCCGAGCGCCGCCAAAAAAGTTGGCGCCATGCTGGTCAAGCAAGGGCGGTCGGCGGGGGTTCTCCGAGTCGCGGTGGTGGGAGGCGGCTGCTCTGGTCTCCAATATAAGATGGATCTGCAGGATGGTCCCGCCAACCGCGATATTCTGGTTGAAACCTGCGGGATCAAAGTGGTCGTGGACCCCAAGAGCGCGCTCTATGTGACTGGCTCCGAGCTCGATTACTCCGATGCGCTTCAGGACGGCGGTTTCAAGGTCAAGAATCCCAACGCCTCGACGAGTTGTTCGTGCGGCGAGAGTTTTACGGCTTAGCCGGAACCGCGCGGAGGTTGCGGCGCCGACCATTGACCTCAGTCTGATGACCGACGATTTCGCTCTCTTTGATGAAGTGCCTCGTCCCTGGCTTGATCCGGAAGTGTTAAAGGCGCGGTTCTTCGCCATCTCCGCCGTGGTTCATCCCGACCGGGTTCACGGTGGGCCATCAGCCGAGAAAGAAGCGGCGAATCGCCGCTATGCAGAGCTGAACGCAGCCTACCAGCGTTTGCGCGATCCCAAGGAGCGACTTCGTCATCTCCTGGAACTCGAGCGCGGGGAGAAGCCGAATGAAATTGAGCGCATTCCGTCCGGGGCCATGGACCTGCTCTTCGAGTTGGGCGGGGTGTGTCGGGCGGTGGACGCGTTTCTCCGCGAGTCCGCCCGGGTCAGCTCGCCTCTGCTCAAGGTGCAGGCCTTGGGGAAGAGCGCGGAGTGGATGGGCAAGTTGAACGGCTGGCTCCAGACCATCACCGCCCGACGCGAGATGTTAATGGGAGAGCTGAGAACGCTCAACGCGCTTTGGGAATCGGCGCCGCCCCGGGGAAATCCGGAACGGCCCAACCTCCTTCCTTTGGATCGATTGGAGCAAATCTATCGCGAGCTGAGCTACCTGACCCGCTGGGCTGCGCAGATTCAGGACCGCTTGGTACAACTCTCGTTTTAGTCAGCCATTCTCATCTTGGCCCAGAAGACTTTCTGTTCGCCGTTGGCAGTCCCGGCTTGAGCCGGTTTTCACCTGGCCGCAGCCGGGACTCCCTCCGCGCCGCAATGAGAATTGCTGCGCTTGAGTCGGTGCCCGTTGGAGTTTCCCAGAGTTTTCCGCTTGAATTGCAGTTCGGTCCGGGCCAAGACTCCTCCCGCGAAAACTCTTAATTAACATTATCGAACACTATGAAACGTATCCTCAGTTTGGCGGGTTTTATTTCGTTGCTGGCTTTTTCGACTCTGACGACTTTGGCGGATGATCTGGCCAAGGTAGAAGGGAAGTGGTCCGTCAAGAAAACCAATGAGGATGGCCAAACCTACACTCAGGTTCTCGAAGTCAAGAAGGACAAGTTCAAGTTCCGAATGCTGAGCGCCGACAACCAGCTTTTCATCTACGCGGAAGGGGAGGTCAAACTCGAGAAGCTCGGCCCGTTTAACGTCGCAAAATTCGTCAACATCAAAGGCGGAGTTAGCGAGTCGGACATCCAGCCGATCGACGATGACCACACCTTCATTTATCTGCTGAGTGAAAACAAGTGGACCATGGTCGCTAATTTTGACAAAGAACGTGATCAGAAGCCAAGCATGGACATCTACACCAAGGCCGCCAAGTAGGGGAACCCAGCCTTAGA
>CAYHFE010000227.1:0-11097 GCA_964355375.1 uncultured Verrucomicrobiota bacterium | reverse complement strand
AGCGCGGCCGTCCCGGCTGCACCGGTCGGCGTCTCGCCGACCGGAAACAACCCGGTGCGCTGCCACGAGGGTTCGGCGGGACGCCGAACCCGGCAGGCGAGACGCCCGCGCTCCCCATCGCACGTTCAGGTTCATGGCACCGATTCACGTCCAATCGTTGGAGGTGTTCCCTACCCATGAACCGACCCACCCCTGCGCCCCTCCCAGGAGGGGAACTGACAAGCCGCGCCCGCCGCCGAGCTCCCCTCCTTGGAGGGGCCGGGGGTGGGTTCTTGGTCCCAATGCGCGTCCTTCGGATTTGGAGGCTCCCCACGAACCCGGGTGGGGCGAGAGGACGCTTCGTCCGGTAGCCAAGACCCTGAACCCGATCCCGGAGGGATGAAGGACGGTAGCCCTTGGTTGAGCGAAGCGATACCCCGGGGAATCTCGGTCTTGGAAGAGCGCACCCTGGCAGGGTGCCAGAAGAGCCCACGGCCCGAGACTTCTGGCACCCCGTCGAGGTGCGGTCGCTTTGGCGACGTCGATCCGGGGGTATCGCTTCGCTCAACCCCCGGCTACCTTCTCTGATCCCTGCGGGATCCGGAGTTGCGCGCCGCGAGTCACTTTCCCTTGCCCTGGGTGGAGCAAGACGCCATCCAGCCCTGGCTTTACTGCCGGCCAAGATACCTGGCTTCGGGCGAGTTCGGGCTGAATTCATCCCTCAGTTTGTTTCCCGCGAACGCCGCCGGTCGCGCTCCCACTTCTTACTCCACCATCAATTTGAAGAAGCGTGCCGGAGTGCCGTCCGCCGGAGTAGTGACTCGCGCCCGGACGATCGAGACATCGGAGGCGGAATAGACTTGCCGGGGAGGACTGGTCGGACTATCGGAGCTGAGGCGAAAAGGGACCGGGCTCCAAGTTTGCATATCCGCCGAACCATGGATCGAGTAAGTCCGACCGCGAATGGCCAGGAATTCCAGTTCGGTTCCGGAAGACTCCGCCCGCAGCGCCTTCAAACTGAATCCGTCTTTGTCATCGAAGGCGTAGGTGCCCGCCAAATACTCCTGCAGATTGCTCAAGCCGTCGCCGTCGCCGTCATCCCCCGGCCGGATATCCTTGAAGGTTTTGGTGCCGCCCGATTGGACGACGAGGGCCCGCTCCCAGGCGTCCGGCAAACCGTCGCCATCGGAATCCTCGCCCAAGGTCAGATTCACGCGGGTCTTTTCGCCGGGGCGCCCCATCCGCGAATAGTCGGCCACCATCTCGATGGGTAGATAGACGGCCGCTCCGATCCTGACTTTGAACTTGAACGGAACGGTGGGGCGCAGCGCCGTCGGTTTGTAGAGATCGCTCGTGATTCCGGCGTCCATCGGCACCGCCAGGCGATAATTGACGCCGGCCTCGAGTCCGGGAACGACTTTGGTTTTCACCTGGACGTTGGCCTCCGTTTCCAGAATGACCTCCGCCTGGTCGGTGTTGAGCGGATTGCCATATTCGTCGCGCACCACGCCAAAAAAAAGATGGTGCGGCGCCGGAGGAAAGGCCGTTGCCGACTTTGGCAACACCAGCGCCGCGGCCCACGCGGCAGCCACAAGCCAACGGCGGTTGGAGAGAATTGATTTCATAGTCACGGGGTCGATCGACTCAAGGAGTTTCAGTTGCCCGAGTAGGAGTAAGTCACGAAATGGAGTTTGACGTCTTTGACCGACAGAATGAAGCGATCGAGGCCTTCATTCGGATTATTCAGCAACTCGTGGCCGGGGATGACGAGTTTCCATTTGCTGTTCCACACCGAACGTCCGATGAGGCGGGTGTTGGTGTATTGCGAACGTTGGAGCGAGCCGCCGAGGCCGTAGATATTGCCGCTGAACGCCGCCGTGGTGGAAACCGGACGGAACGCCGGATGTTTGCGAATGTTGAAAAGCGGTTCCGTGAGGGACTCGCTGGACTGATAGAGTTGTTTGGTCGAGAAATCGGATGAACCAATGTTGAACGGAAGCGGGATCGTCACATCATCGACCAGCCACGAGCGAATGTGGCTCACGTCGCCGAGCGGCGGGCTGCGCATCGAGTCCACGCCGACGGGGATCAGGTAAATATCCGGAGTGGCGGCGAGCGCCTTCGAGTCGAGAAACGTGACACTCGGATTGCCCGGCGACGTGCCGCCGGCGAAGGTGATGGCACCGCTGTTCGCCGTCGGATCATCCATCCCCTTGTAGCCCTCCAAGGCCACGCCGAGGGCGAAGATCTTCGTGGCAAATTTGCTCGGGCTGAAATCATGATCGCCGGCCGCAAGCATTTGTCCGAACAGGTTGTAGCCGGACGCAATCGTGGTGGTGAATTCGAGAATGAGGCCCGGCACCGGCAAGCCGTCGCCGGGATCGACCTGCATGCAGTACCGACGGACGTCGGCATCATCGAGCAGATTGGACTTGCGGGCCACATTCAGGATGTCCTGCCAGCTTGCGTCGCCTTCGGTCCCGGGAAGAATGCGGAAGCTTTCCGACCGCAACGACAAGGTCGTGCCGTTGGCCTCGGGATTGTTGAATCCGAGCCGGCCGCGCAGGACGTCCCAGTCCGCCTTCATCTCCGCCAAGGCGCTGGACAAGCCAGGATCGCCGGTGTTGCTGCCGGCGTACTGCGGTTCGCCGTTTTTCACCAGACCGAGAGCGCGGGAACTGATGATGCGGTTGACAAACTCCCCGCCGGACCGCGTCCCCAGCAAACCGGTTTCATAGTCAAACGCCGTCGCGGCCAGATACCCAAAACGCGCCGCCAGATCAAACAAGGACTTGTATCGCTCCAACTTTTCGTTGCGAAAGATTCGAAAGGCGGCGTCCCGGGTGCGGAAGCCCTGGATCACCGCCGCGGCGCGTTGCCGGAAACTCTCGCGCTCAAGCTGAATCCGGTCCGCTTCGGCCAGCACGGTCCGGTATTTCCGCTGCGCGTCGTCATACTCCTGAAGTCGTTGATTGATGGTGGTGAAATGTTCCTGAACCTTGCCGAGAGCTTGTTCAAGCTTGTAAACGGCTTCTCGGGTGGCCTGCTCATCCTTCAGAGTCGCGATCTGGCGGTCGAGTGCGGCCGCCGCTGTATCGACTCCGTAGCGGAGGAGCAAAACGGCGGTCTTGCGCGCGATGTCGATTACATCGAGGACTTTGGTCGTGACCCATCCGGCAGATTTGACCGCGGCCCGGGCGGGCGACGATAGGTCACCGCCTGCCGCCAGCCCGGCAATCAGATCTGTAGGCAATGCTTCTTTAATGACGTCTTGCCCCTTTTCTATATCCTTCTTGGCCGTCTCGGTCACGATTCCCAAAAGTTCGTTGGCGAGCTCAATCGCTTTGGCAGACTGCTCCGCCCGGAACTTGGCCAGATCGATGGCGTCGGTCTTCTCAGTGGTGTCGTTACCCTTGTCAAAGAGGCGCAATGCGCCGTCCAATTCTGCTTTGGCTCCCTCGGCTCCGTTCAACGCTTGGAACAGATGGTTGCGAGCCTTGATGATATCCGAGATCGCCTGCTGAACTCGGCCCGGACTCTGCCGTCGGCTGAGCCACGATTTCGGTTTCGAAAAGAATCCGTGTGGCGAAAGCTGATACTCAATAAAGTCCACACCGTTCGTAGAGTACTCGTCGTCGGTCGCTTTTTTCAGATTGATCGCCGAATTCGTGCCCGACCGCCATTCGGCAGGAAGTGTCTGGATGTCGATCTTGAAGACGATCTCATTCTCCGGTTCCAACAGACCAGGAAAGGTCAGCTCGACATTGTCCACATAGACGTAGTGGAGGAAATCGGGTCCAACGTACCCTTGTTTGTAGGTCTTGCCCGGACCGATGTCGGCCGGATACGGAGTGCCATAGATTTCAATGAGGGCATTGGTGTAGGCGAATTCCTGCCTGGCCACGGCGGCTTGAAGCTCAGCCAGAGAGTCTTGCTCTGAGCGCATCAGGCGGGTCACGTCTTTGGCGTCATCGAAAGCCGCCACCGCATTGTTCAGCGCCCCCTTGGCCCGCCCAAAGATTTGCTCGAAGTGCGTCTGGCTGTTGGCGCCGGTAATGGCATCCGGGTTGATGTCGAAAGCAAGGCTGCCCTCCGCCAACCCCAGAGGCGTCAGACGCCCCTCGGTGTTGTCCAAGTCGGTCTGCAGGCTCGCGGCGGCCGCGGCTAATTCTTTCAACTCTGGCACGGTCGTCCGATCGATCTTCTGAATTCCTTCATGGGACGGATCGGGATCGATCGCCGGCAGGATGGCGTTGCCCACGATCCAATTGAAATAGGCCCCTTGGAAACCTCGACTCGCCCAATGATCCGCCCCCCAATGGCGCACGCTGTTTTCGGTGATGGCGCCATTGATGATCTGCCGGCTGGGATTGACGCGGTTGGTGGCCAGATGTTCCCAGCCCACGTTCTGGCCGGGGCGATAATCTTTCCGCCAGGTCAAATCGAAAATTTGCTGCGCCGCCCGGGCCGTGGCGGCGGCGGCGGCGGCGAATTTCCGCTCATCCAGATAATCCACTTGGACCGCTTTGCCCAGGATCGTCACCGCTTCCGTCCGCGGCACCCAATCGAAATCGGTGTCCATGAGCAATTGCAGATAGCCCTTCAGCGCCGTCAGGTAATGTCCGTAGGCATCGCCATGGCCTTGGGGGAAAAGCTTGGCCGCGTCCGCCGCGTCCACGACGCCATTGCCGCCGGATCCGGGATTTTCGACGATATTATAGTTCAGCGCATAAATGACTTCGCCGGCGTCGATGCCGCGGGTGTAGTTCCAGAAGAGCCGATTGTAAACCGGCGTGGTCACCACGCCCGGCTGGAGAAAATCATCCCGGCCCCGCAGCAACGCCAGTTCCTCTTCCAGCAGGGAGGGCAACTGTCCTTTGAAGGAAAACAGAGCCGTCGCGACATCGCCGTAAGTCTTGTCCTTGGTGCCGATGCCGATGGTCGGGTTGGCCGCGTCCGCCCAGGCTTCATTGCCCAACATCATGTAGAGGTCATTGATGTAGCCCACCGCCAGGAGCAAGGCATCGTTGGCGGGACCAAAATTGATGCCGGAATCGATGCTCAATCCTTTGCCCCGTCGCAGCACCGTCTCGTAAATCTCGATCAGGCCGTAGCTATTGATGGTGTCCAGATTCAGCGCGATGTCGCCTTCCGAACGTCGTCCCGCCTGGGTCAGGATGCTGGCGTCGGTGTTGACCGAGTTGCCGAACAGATCGGTCACCCTTTGATTGAAGGGATTGATGCCGGCCAAGACGCGCTTGATCCAGCCCTCCGCCAATTGCGGGGGGGTCCAGTCGGACCAGACGTTGTAGAGTGGATGGCTGGTGCTTTTCGGACGGTAACGAAGGGTGATATAGTTGTCCACGAGCACTTGAATTCCATTGCCACCCAGGGTGTGGCGCGGTTGATCCACCCCCAGAACGAGCGCATTCCAGCCAGACATGGTTGAGTTCACCGGTGCCACGTCCAGAGGCTTGCCATCCACCGGCGGGGCAATTTTCCACTCGTATTCGAAGTCGGCAAATTTCCCGGCCAAATCGGCCGAGTGTTGCAGGGTGAGCAATTCATTCAGAGGATTCTCCGAAGGCAGGACTTTGAGTTCGCCGGTCACGAGTTCATCCACCACTTTGAAAACATAGACCGAGACCGGTTCGCCGGGCGGTGTGAAGGCCGAACCGTTGCCCACGACCAGGGTGGCGTAACCATGGCCCGGACCCACGACGCTCAAGGCGTAGGAATCCACCGCCGTGTCGTCGTCGCCCACCTCCACCAGTGTGCTCGCTCCCACCGACTTGGTCAGTGCAGGATTGGGAATGTACTGGCCTGGGACCGACGGATTCTCATAGAAAGTTTTCACGGTCGTGGTCAGACCATCGATGGCGGTGTTCCACGCGGTCTTGTCGCCATCACCCGTCGGGCAAAGACCCTTGAGGGCCGCCAGGTCGGACCCGCGGACCACGTTGAGCAAGAGATATTTTTCGCCCACGATTTCGTCTTTGAACTCGCCTCGAAAGACCAGCGCACCCTTGGCGCCGCGGCTCGGGTCGAAGAAGAACCGTTGCGCCAGGTGGGGCGCCAGATTGGGGAAGTAGAGTTTGCCCTGATAGGAATCCGTTCGTACTCCCGCCGGGATTTTTGACAGGGTGCTGGCGCCGAGCGAATACGACTTCTCGCGGGTCGGATCATGCAGGATGACCGATGCGCGGCTTTCGGGCAGATTCAATCCGATCGACTGTTGGTAAATGATTTCCGCGCTGGACTGGCCACGGACCGCCGGAAGCCCGTTCTTTGGCACCGTCAAGGTCTCACCGTAGCGGAGCTTGGGCGGGTTTCCGGCCCAAACCGGACGATAGACAATGTCCAGGGCGGCCGTGTTTTTCGATGAAGCGGTGCCCACGGGTTCTCCGTTGGCCTCGCGCGGCCGCAGGTACGGCACGATGGAACCTACCGAGGGCGGGTTGGCGACACCCGGCCACGCGAACCCTTCCTGCGTCTTGTAATAGAATCGCATGGTGAAGCAATTCGCCGAGGTTGGCGTCTCCGCCAAGTGCGGCGGGCGTCCGATGTATGTCACGTTCGCGCCAGCAAACGGATTCGCGCTCGTGATCGCGATGTCTCCTTGAGCCACAACCGAGCCTGTCGCAACCACGTTTAACACGAGAGTTTTCGTCACGCTGGTGCCATCACCGACGTCGGTAACAACCAAGCTCACACTGTAGGCTCCAGGCACTGTCGGAATCCCCGTGATGCTCAGAGAATTAATCGTCAGTCCGGCGGGCAGCCCGGTGGTCGGCGCCGTCATGACCAGCGAACCGGACTGGCGCGAGGCGTGGACGTGGTAGGTAAACGGCTGATTCACCACGGCCGTGGCGGCGAGCAGGTCACCAAAGGATTTGTCTGCCGAATTGTACTTCCCCGCGGCCAGCGGCGGCAGTCCGGCGTGCAATCCCCGATAGACCCAGAAATTGTCTTTGCGGTCGCGGAAGGTGAAACTCGCATAATGCGCGCGAGGACCCGGGGAATCCGTAGATGGATTCCACCCCACGGGGAGGTCACCCGAATTCGCCGATGGTTCCGTATTGTAGTTCCTTCTCCCCGCTCCGGAACCTTCCACCGGCGCAGGCAGCAAGGGCAGAGGCATGGGGGCCTGCAAAGGACGGCTGGCACCCGACTGAGCGATGTCCCCACCTGCTACGACCACGTAGTCGAACACGATCCCGGCTTCCGGTTTCTCACGCAGGACCTTGAAAGGGCGGAGGGCCGGACGGCCGTCGGCCTCGGTATATTCCAACAACACAAACGGGTGCGAGGAGTAGTTCTCCCCGGAAGTGATGTTCAAATCGTCTCGGAGCGCGTAAGCCTGCCCGCCCAGCATCAGCGCGTGTTCCTCATTGGGGTTGTATCCTGGCAGACTCCGATTGTTTTGAACGTAAATTTGGCCGGTGGCCTGCAAGCTTTCGAGCCCGCCGGTCCCGTCATTGCTGGCCAAGATGATCTCGCTTGGACTGGCCGGCCATTCAATCGTGTATCGCCCGATCACCGCCGGCCAGTAAATCGGCTTGAAACCGTTCAGCTCGTTTCGAATGGCGTTCGTGGCGGCACGGCGGAACCACCAAACGTCGAGATTGTTCTGCCCGGGAATGGCGTTCACCGGAATGATCGCGCCGCGGTTGGCGGCGTCGAACCCGTCCGTGAACGGGTCCTTGTAGGCGTTCGGGTTGAAGGAATTCCCGTTGGCCTGGAGAATGTAACCCGCCCAGTAGGATTCTCCTCCTGCCCCCAACTCTCCGCCTGGCGCCGAAATCCGACTGCCGACGCTGACCGTTCCGCTCATCACTCGGGGCGAAGCGGACGGAGCCGCCGTCCAATCAAATACCAGACTACTCGGGTTCCACGACGTCAGGTTTGTGGCCACGCTTCCGGCAAACCCGGCGGGCGATTTGAGTTTGACGTCCAGCCAGGAAAAGACCCGTTCAAAACCGACCTGATCGCCTCCGGTGAATCGAAGCAAGGTCCGGTGCGCCGGGACGGCGGCGTCAAGAAATGTGTAAAACTCGAACTTCTCCGTCAACTTCGCCCGTCCTCCGCCGATTGGATCCTGGTACTGAATTGCCGGAACGTTGTCCGTGGGCAACGGCACCGCGGTCAGTCTGGCCTCTGATTCCTTGGAGACGAGCGGGCGGACATAATGGCTGTACTTGGCCACGTCATTGGGCCAGACCTGCTTGTAGCGCGTGAAGATAAACGGCCAGCGCAATCCCTGCTCGCCGGTTTCGAGCCAATGAACCAGCACATCATTCACATTCACCGTTTCGCGGACCGCATAATAAACGGCGCGCTCCGCCCCTTCGGTCATGTGCAAATAGGTGAAAGACTGCGTGCCCCCTTGTTGCACCAGTTCGGGATGAAGGCTCGGGTCATCCTGCCCCGAATAGGGCGTGAGCCGCTCACCCAATTCCACGGAGACATCCGCCGGCGGCACCTGCTGATAGACATCGACGATTTCGAAACCCAAGTGCCTTCGCACCTCGCCGTTGATCGGATCGCCCAACAATTCGACAAAGACGCGGCCTTCGCGATTGTAGGCATAGATTTGGCCAAGCTGGTGGTCGAACCACAGGGTGCGCAACTCTTGGAGACGGTTCGCCGGATTGGCCACCATCATAGATTGGCCCGGCGCGATGTACTCGGACTCCACGCGCTCGGGAAAGAGCGAATTATAGACGATTTTCAAGGCGCTGACCCGCGCCGTCGGCACGCTGACCGCTTTGCCCGTCGCCCGAAAAGGTCCCTCGGTCCAGTACATCTTGCGCGGCGGTTTTACGGCCGATCCGGAAACGATATAGGAGACATTGAGGAGCGTGAAATAGAGACCTGACTGCAAGACGTAGCGGGTGGGGTTGGCCGTGAAATCCGACGGTTGGGTCACCACCGGCGTAACCTTTTTCCACGTAATCTGAATCGGTCCGGCTTGGTTGGCGAATACGACCCCGGCATGCGGACTCCAATAGTAGGGAGCGCCGGAGTGCTGACTGGTGGAATAGGGCTCGGCAAACCAGTAGTCCGCCGGCGCGACGTTGGCCAGGGCGACTCCGTTTTCGTCCGTGGATGGCGGCGAGATGACGGAGCCGAACAGGAACGATACGGGTCTCCCGAAGTAGGGCGAACCCACCTGGGAGCGCAGCACCAAGGCGACCGCGCCGCCCGAGCGAGCCCGCGGCCAATTGAGGTTTTCCGCGTTGCCCGCGAAGCTCTTGGACTCATCGAGCCCCGAGGGTGCGGCCCCTTTGGTCACCCCGCCCACGAAAAAGACACTGCTATACTGGTTCGGCGTCGGCGTCGAACCGGCGGGCGTGCGTCCGTCCGACCCGGTCGGTGTTCCGACCGTGCCCGAGAGCGGCACGCCACGAAGCGAATGCCAGTTGATGCCGCGCTGAATGTCGTTCTTGGAGAGATAGAGCATCGCGTCGAAGTTGGACTGCACAAAGGTCTGCCCGTGAGCCGCGAAACTCACGAGCGTGCCCGCACCCAGGAGGACCGCGCGGCGGATAATCGAATCCCATTGGTGGAATCGCGACAGAAAATGCATCATAAGAACAAACAGTTTGAGATCAAACCGACTCGCCGCCCACGCGACGTCTAAGCCGTATCTATGCAATGCGTAGCCCCCCTCATCCCGGCCTTCTCCCCTTCCCAAGAGGCGAAGGAGGCAACCGCGAAGCGGCGCGATTGATCACCGTGACGTGACTTGTCCCCGACGGGGGAAAGCCTCGCCCTCGCCCCATCGGATGGGGAGAGGGCCGGGGCGAGGGGAATGGAAGCGCTCATACATTCCAACCCCTTCGCTTTGCCGGTCGCTCCCTTTCCCCTCACCCTGCCCCTCTCCCCGAGGAGAGGGAAAGCCGATCGCCGCCGCAGACGAGTCTCAGCCGCCCCAGCTTCCTCCCAAAGCGGCGCACCCTTCTCCCTCTCCCCGCGGGAGAGGGCCGGGGTGAGGGGCTTTTTCTGATGAATATTCACGTCTAAACAGGCCAACCCGCTCTAACGCCCCTTTTGTTCCAAGGCTTGCAGCCGCTCCAGGATTTGACCCATCTGCTGTTTCAGAGACGCGTTTTCTGTCTTCAATTCTCTGATCTCCGCGTCTTTCTCGGTTTTCAATTCCTGGACTGCCGCCATCGAGATCACCCCAATGCGATCATAGCCCACGCTCAACATCCCATGTTTGTCGTCCACTAACTCGGGGTAAAACGCCTGAAGGTCCTGGGCGATAATACCAATTTGTTTCGGGGAGTTCGCCTGCTGATCAATCATTCGGAATCGAACGGCGGGAATTTTCATGACACTGCTGAGTGTCTCTCGGGGCAACGTCTCGATGTCCGTCTTCAGCCGCCGATCGCTAGGAATCTTCCAACCTCCACTCGTCGCGTCGAGATATCCCTTCTGGGCGGATTTGTAAATGAACACAAGATCGGCGTCGTCAGAACTGTTCGCCGAATCATCGTCCAGACCAATATCCCAGTAATCTGATCTTGGACCCGCTTCGAGACGCAGGCAGAGATAGTTGTTAAGGCCGGTGCCGGAGTTGAGGGTGGTAGCTGTCGCTGTCACATGGAGCGGTCTATCCGGCCCCGTTGTATTGATTCCCACCTCCGCCCCTCCGGTGACATAATAGTTGACACCACCTACCTGTTTCGTCCAAACACCCACGGAACTGGCCATATCCGCCGCGGTGATCGAGCCATCCGCGATCTCGTCACTGGAAACCGCATTGGCCCGGATCTCGGAAGCGCTGACGGCATCAGCCGCAATATTGCCGGATTGGATGCTCTGGAGGCCAATCTGGTCGTAGCCAATCGCACGGGGAGCAATCTTGGCAGTAGTGATGCTGTTGTCGGCAATCTTGGCAGTAGTGATATTGTTGTCGGCAATCTTGGTGGTGGTGACGGCGTTGGCGGCAATCTTGGCACTGGTGACACTGCTATCCGCCAGATCGACCGTTCCCACGCTGCCGTCCTGAATCTCGTCGCTGCTCACGGCACTGGTCGCAATTTCCGACGCGCCCACCGCGTTGGGCGCGATCTTCACGAAGCTCTTCACGTTCGGGTACAGGCCGACGAC
>CAYHFE010000226.1:4254-11103 GCA_964355375.1 uncultured Verrucomicrobiota bacterium | reverse complement strand
GCGGGCCAGAATGTTGAGCGCATGGCCCAAGCGCATCAAATAATGATAACCTCGCGGGGCCTCCCAATCAGAGGAGAAGCCAGGCTCGGATTGATAGCCGTGGTGTTTTTCGACGGGAAACCCCGTTTCGACGCCCCAGCGGTGGCGGGCCCCCACCGATCTTCTACAGTGACAAATCGCCAATTCTTGGAAGAAAGAATCTTACAAAAACTCAATCTGGCCGTTGGCACTACAGGAATGCACTTTCAAAGACGTCTATGCGGGAAATCGGCCCAAAACCGCAAAAAAACTGTAGAAGATCGGCCAAGCATACAGCGAGGTTAAAAGTCTGGGAGAAACAAGGTCACTTTATACGTCACCGTACTTATGCAACAGAGTACTAAGGCTGTACTCCGAACTGATAGAATCGGTATGGAGAACGCAGGGCGTCCGGATCGGTCAGCTTGATTTGGCCGTTCGAGATCACGTTGGTGCTCAACGGAACCCAACTCTGCAGATCGTTGGACACGCGGACGATCGACCGCAAGCCTTCATAGTCCGCCGGCGTCGCACCCGCTCCGCCGATGGCGAACTCGAATTGTCCGGGCCCGGCCGGAATCCCCCGACCCACTTTGATCGACGGCGGAGCCACCTTGAAATAGCGCCAGCCCAGTTTCCCCGCTTCCGGATCGACATATTGATAGATCTCATCGCGGAACGTGAAGTTCGTCAGCGCGGTCCAGCTCGTCAAATCGCGCGAGCCCTGCAACACCCCCCTCTTCCCGCTCGGCCCGCAAATCATCACCCGCGCCGAGGTATGATCGGAGAGGAGCCGCACGGACAGGATTCGCACGGTGTCATCCGTCACCAGGCACACCTGAGCCTCGTCGCTGACCACGGTTCCGGCCAGGTTGCGGACGCGGACCTGGTAACTCCCCGCGTCGGCGGCCTGGACATTGGCCAGAACCAAAAGCGCATTGGTCGCCCCGGGCAGATCCTTTCCGGCGTGCCGCCATTGGAAGGTGAAGGGGCCCGTGCCCTCGGCCGCGACGCTCAGCCGGACGCTGGCGCCGACACGAGCCGCCTGATCGAGCGGCTGTTCGAGAATTGAGACGCGCCGCACCGGCGCCACTTTGTATTCCCGGTCCGGATATCGAGCCGCCTCCGTGTCGAAATACTCGAAGAGATTTCCGCCGGGAATGGTGAACCGCGTCAGGAATGTCCAATTTGTGCTGCCGGCCGAGGCTTGCAGCACGCCATTCGTGTCGGCGGGCCCGCAGATCAGCACGCGGCTCACCGTGCCATTGGTCAGCAGGTTGACCGAAAGCACATGAACCGCATGATCGGCGCCGAGGACGCAGAGGTAGGCCTCCGGGCTGGTCACTTTGCTGAGTTCATTGGTCACACGGACGCGATAGGCGCCGGACTGGGCTGCCTGGACGTTGGTCAGAACCAGGGTGGCGTTGGTCGCGCCCGGCAAGACCTGGCCCTGATGCGACCATTGATACGAAAACGGTCCGGTGCCTGCGACCGCGACCCGTTTGGTGACGGACGCACCGACCGGCACGGCCTCATCCAAGGGCGACTGAGTAATGGTGATCTTCTGCCGCGGCGCCACCTTGTATTCGCGATAGGGATACAAGCCCGCCTCCGGATCGAAGTACTCGTAGAGATTCGAGGCGAAGGTGAAGTTGGTCAGAACCACCCAGCCGGCCAAATCGCGCGAGCCCTGCAGGACCGCGTCCTGGCCCGCCGGCCCGCAAATCACGACCCGCGCCGTGGCTCGGTCCGGGAGCAACCGGACGGAGAGGATCGAGGCCGATTTCTCGTCGGTCCGCACGCAGAGCTGCGCCTCCTGGCTCGACACGAGGCCGACCTGATTCGTGACCCGCACCTGGTAAGCGCCGGCCTGGTCGGGCTGCACATTGGTCAGAACGAGCGTCGCATGGGTGGCGCCGATGAGGGTCGCGCCATTGCGGAACCACTGATAAGCGAACGGCGCCGAGCCGGCTGCCGCCACGTTGAGCGTCGCCGCCGTCCCCGCCGCGACCGATTGATCCGCCGGCTGGTTCTGGAGTTTCACCTGGAAGAGCGGGGCGACTTGATAGGCGCGCCAGCGGTTGGCCGGGGCATCGAGGTCGATATGGTCGTAAAGGTTGTCGCTGCGGAACGTGAAATTCGTCAGCACCGTCCAGACCTTGTAGTCCGTGGACGCCTGCAGATAGGCTTTCGTTCCGGCCATCCCGCAAAAGAGGAGTCGGCTGGTTCCGTCCGGCTGCACGCGCACGGAGAGGATATGCGCGACGGTCCGATCGGTGGCCACACACAATCCCACCTCCTGGCTCAGGAGACTGCCGGCGGGGTTGCGGACCAGGACCTGATACTGACCGCCCTGCGACTCTTGGACCTTGGGCAGAACCAAGGTGTCATTGGTCGCGCCGACGATAGGCTCGCCGTTGAACCGCCACTGATACGCGAGCGGCGCGGTACCGGTCGCGGTCACGGTAAAGCTGGTGCTTCCGCCGACCGTGGCGGATCCGTCGGTGGGTTGCCGGGTGATTTGGGGCGCGGTCTGCAAGTCCAGGATGGCCGGAGCGCTGACCACAGAGCCGGCCTCATTCTGCACCAAAACGGTGTAGGCACCGAGGCTCTGGGCGGTCACGTTCGTCAGGACGAGAATCGGCTCTGTGGCGTCCGCCAGAGCCGTACCGTTCAAACGCCATTGATAGGTCAAGGGCTCCGTTCCCGTCGCCCGGACGCTGAAACTGGCCGGACTCTTGGAACCGACACTCTGGCTCCGCGGCGCTTCCACGATCGTCGGCGCTGTGATCACGCCCAAGGTTGCGGGCAGACTGTCGATCGTCTCGTTCGCATCGGAGACCGTCGCGAGATAGGTGCCGGCCATTTTCGGCTGCACGCTGTTCAGGTCGAGACGAGCCCCGGTGGCTCCGGGAAGATCCTGTCCATTCAAGCGCCACTGATAACGGAGCGGGACCGTGCCCGTGGCCGCGACCAGGAAGGTCACTTCGCCGCCTTCGACGACGGTCTGATTGACGGGCTGCAGGATGATGCTGAGCGGCGCGCTGATTCGGACCAGCGCCGGGTCGCTTGAAATCGAACCGATCGGGTTGGTCACGGCGACGCGATACTCACCGCCGGCGCTGGACTGAACTCCGCTCAAGGTGAGGACGGGCGTGGTCGCGCCGGGGATGATCACCCCGTTGAAAAGCCATTGGTAGCTTAAGGGCGCGGTGCCGGACGCGCTCCCGGTCAACTGGACCATGCTCCCCGCGGCAACGGTTGAACTGACCGGCTGCACCGCAATGACGGGAGCCTCCGCGACCGTCAAGACCGCCAGACTGCGGGCGCTGCTATTGGGATTGCTCACGTCCACGCTGTAGCGGCCAGCCTGGGCGCGCCGAACTCCAGCCAAGGTCAAGGTGGCGTTGGTTTCCCCGGGCAGCACCGTTCCCTCGTAGCTCCAGCGATAGGCCAGGGGCCCGGTGCCATCCGCCACCACCGCCAGGCGCGCGGTGCTTCCAGCCACGACCGTCTGGTTCTCGAGCGTCGCGAGCAAAGCCACGGGCTGGCTGAAATCCAAGCGCACGGGCGCGCTCGTCACGCCGCCGGAGAAATTGCCGACCACGACCACATACTCGCCCTGGTCACGCGAGGTCAGATTCTTCACGCACAGCGCCGGGTCGGATGAGCCCGTCACATCGAACCCGTTCACCCGCCATTGAAACGTCAGATCCACCGGCGCGAGCGGATTGGCCGCCGCCGCGGAGAACTTCACGCTGTCGCCCGGCTGAATCTTCAGATCGGTCAGATCCGCCAGGGGCAGACAGGTGGCTGGATTCACTTTGCCAAAAGTGGACACCCCGACGACCGCCGGAGCCGCCACTTCATACTTGAAGCGGACCAGGCCTTTGGCGCCATTCACCCCATCCACGGCGATGTAATAAGTCGTGCCTCTGACCGTGGGGAATAGGACCACGCTGGACTTGCCATCGAATCCGCTGTTGTCGTCACAGGTGACCTCCTGCATCGTCGCGTAGGAGGAACTGGGCCCCGTATACACTCCGAGGACGGTGTCGTAATCGCTGCCTTCCGTGGAGAACCGCAGGACGGCATTGGTCACGCCCTTGTAGATGAACCAGACGGAGGCGCCCCCGGTCGTCCGGCAGTGATTGGGCTCGCCGGCATCTTTCGCGGCCAGCCGGGTGCTGAACGCCTTGGAGCCGCGGAAGCCGCGCAATTCGAGAGCCGAAGGTTCGGTGCTAGCCCGGCGCCGGGCCACGCTTTTCACCACGACCTGCTGCCCGGTCTGGCTGGTGGCGCCGAGTTTATCGACGACTTCGATGCCCGGGCCTTCCGAGCCTGTCTCGATCAGATTGACCTCCAGAATGGCGTCGAGGCTGGCCACTTCCCGCCCCGCTTCTTCCGGATCCCGCACCTTCAGGTTGTAATGGCCCACGTCGGTTTCCTTCACCTGGCGCAAGATCAGATTGACGTTCGTCGCTCCGGGGATGGGCACGCCGTCAAGATTCCATTGGTAAAGCAACGGGCCACCGGAGACGTTGGTCGCCGTGACGGCAAAAGCAACGTCGGTCCCCACAAACACGTTGTGGCTGATCGGGTGCCGCAGAATGAGCGGCAGCTTCGCTTTCGTCGCTTCGAATTTCCATTGAACGTTGAAGTTGCCCTCGACGCCGTCAAACCCATCGATGGCCACATAGTAGGTCGTGCCGGCTGTGACATTGAACGAGAGGGCGCTCGCCAGATAACTGCCGGAGTCGCCGTCGCCGTCGCTCGCGACTTGGGACAGACTGAGGATGTCGTCCTGGCGCCCGGTATAGACCGCGACGATGGTGTCGAAGCCGCTGCCCGCCGTGTCCATGGCGAGAATGCCGTCGCCGGGCGCTTTCCAGGCGAACCAAACGGATCGGCGGGCGGGTTTGCCCGGGGCGTGACTGGGCTCGCCTGGCTCGCTGCTGGCCCCGGCGTTGCTCCCGCTGAACGTCCCTTCCGGCGCGGTGTTGAGCGAGGCGTCGGCCAGCCTATCCCCGACCGCCAGCGGCGGCGTGATCACGATCAGGCTGCTGGTATTGCTGGTAATCGCACCGCCGCTATCCGTCACCACCACGCTGTAATTGCCGCCGTCCTTCGGCTGGACATTGCGGATCGTGTAGGTGTCATTGGTCGCGCCAGGGATATTCACCCCGTTCCGGATCCATTGATATTGAAACGGCGGCGCGCCTTCGGCCTTGATCGTGAAGGTGACGTCGGCCGTCTGGTTCGTCCGGATAATCTCCGGCAGCGGACTCAGGGACGGCGGGCCCAAGACTTTCAGAACTGCCAACTCGCTCGCGGCGGAACTGACCGCGTTGGTCACGATGACCCGGTAGCTGCCCGCCGCTCCGGAATCGACCCCGGGCAGGACCAGGGAACCGGAGACTGTCTGGCGAATGGTCACCCCGTTGACTTGCCAGGAGTAGCCGAAGGGCCCGGTCCCGGAAACCCCGACGTTGAAGGTGGCGGCCTCGCCCCGTTTGATCGATTGCCCCTGCGGTTGCACGGTGATGATCAGCGGGTCAATGACCTGCAATCGCGCCTCTGGCCCAGCCACCGGCCCGGCCGCATTTCGGACGACGACCTGGTAGCGCCCGGCGTCGCTCCGCCGCGCCGCGGCCAGAACTAGGTCGGGCCCCGTCGCCCCCACAATCGCCTGATCCTCGAAGAACCACTGATAGGTCAACGAACCGCTACCGGTCGCCGACAGGCTGAAGGAAACGGGATCTCCGGTCGCCACGAGGAGGTCAGACGGTCCTTTGACGGAGATTTGGACCGGCGTATTGACGCCCACCGTCGCGGCCGAACTGGTCGCCGATCCAACGGCGTTGCTCACCACCACGTCGTAAACTCCCGCCTGCGCGGCCTCCACCGTGCTTAGGGCGAGTTCTGATCCGGTCGCTCCGGCGAGGTTCGCGCCGTTGAATCGCCATTGATACCGCAATGGTTCGCTTCCGCTCGCGACGGCGGTCAGTATCACCGGGCTTCCGGCGAGCACAGACTGGTCCACCGGCTGCGAGACAAAACGCGGCCCGATCTGAATCGTCAGTTGAGCGCTGCGGCTGGGGACCGTTCGCCCGAGGCCCGTGACGTCCACCGAGTAGAACCCCGCCTGACCGGATTGCGCGTTGCTCAAAACCAGGGAATCGGAGTTGGCTCCGGCAATCGGCTGGCCGTTGAATTTCCACTGATAGGTAAACGGTCCGGTGCCAGCCGCGACCACGACAAAGGTGGCGGCGCTTCCTTCCACGACCGCCTGATCGAGCGGTTCCCGCGTAATTCCCAATTCCGCATCCACGCGCAGCGCCACGATATCGCCCGTCACCGATCCGGCTCGGTTCGCCACGGTCACCGCGTAGGTCCCGGCGTCGGCCGGCCGCGCTCCTGTCAAGTTCAGCGTCGCGTTGGTCGCGCCGGCGATCGGCCCGCCATTTCGCAGCCATTGATAGGACAACGGCGCGGTGCCCCGCGCGCCGACCACCATGCCCACGCTCCCTCCGATCAGAACGGTCTGCTCGGATTTCGGAGTCAAGATCTCGGGCGGCGCCGCCTGAACCTGGACCAGGAA
This sequence comes from uncultured Verrucomicrobiota bacterium, assembly GCA_964355375.1. GTDB lineage: Bacteria > Verrucomicrobiota > Verrucomicrobiia > Limisphaerales > SIBE01 > CAYHFE01. Next base: position 4,484 of record CAYHFE010000226.1, on the reverse strand, counting down.
ACTCCCCTCCACGCTGGCGCCGTCTCCGTCCGCTAACGTCAGGGTGATCGTGGCACTGCCGGCCTGACCCGGAGTCGGCCGCACGGTCACCGTGCGGTTCGGGCCGACCCCGGCGATTTGGATTGCCTCGTTGCTGATCAAAGCTGAGTTCGATGATTTTGCCGTCACGACGAGTTTCTCCGGCGCGGTTTCCGGGTCGCTGACGGAAAAGGCCAGCGGCGGGGCGGCGG
>CAYHFE010000226.1:270-4154 GCA_964355375.1 uncultured Verrucomicrobiota bacterium | reverse complement strand
CTCCCGTCGTCCGTGACGGTCAGGGTGACTCGGTTCGTGCTCGAACCCTGCCCGCGAGCGGGCGTCCAACTCAGTACTCCGGAGGCCGAGTCGAGGACCATCCCAGCCGGTGCGCCGGCCGCCAGGCTGAAGGTCAGTCGATTGGCCAGCACATCGGCGTCCGTCGCCGACAGGGTGATCCGCAGCGTCTCGCCAGTCCGCAGGGATTGATCGGCGACGGCGGCCAAAACCGGCGCGGCGTTGACCTCGCTGACCACGAGGATCACGGTCTGCGAAGCGCTCAACGGAGGAGTGCCGTCGTCCGTCACGGTCACGGTGATCGCATTCGTGCTCGGACCCTGTGCTTCGCTCGGCGTCCAGCTCAAGCGCCCGGAAGCCGGGTCGATCGCCATGCCCGGAAGTGCGCCCGCACCCAACGCGAAGGTCAGTTGGTTCGGGGGCGCATCCAGATCCACCGCCCCAGTGGTCACGATCAGTTCTGTTCCCTCGCTGATGATGCGATCGGAAAGGCCGGCCAGAACGGGCGCCTGATTCAGTTCCCCCACCACCACGGTGAAGGAGCGGGTCACGAACGAGCTCGGAGATTCGCTCTTGCCCACTCGAATCGTCAGCCCAGGGGTGCTCGGACCTTGCGCCTCACTCGGCGTCCAAGTGAACTCTCCGGTCGTCGGATGGATCGCAGCCCCGGCCGGAGCCCCGGGCTCCAAGCTGAAGAGAAGCGGACTCGCCGGCACATCCGGATCGGACGCCGCGACCACGAATTTCAAGGTCTCTCCTTCGCGGACCGATGGCGAGCCGATGGGGGCGACCGTCGGCGGCAAGATCACTTCATTGACCGTGACCTGAAAACTCTGCGCCGTCTGAAAATTGGGCGTTCCATTGTCCCGCAAGCGCGCGGTCATGGTGTAGATTCCCGGTCCTTGGGCTTCGCTGGGAGTCCAACTGAACTCGCCGGTGCTTGGGTTGACCGAGGCTCCCGCCGGCGCCCCCGGATCGAGGCTGTAGGTCAGCACGTCGGGATCGAGGTCGCTGCCGGACAGGCCGAAGCGCAATTCCGTCAACTCCGCCAGCGTTTTGGAGCCGATCGGCTGCAGGACCGGCTCGTGATTGATATGATTCACCGTGACCAGGAACGACCTCGTGACCGTGTTCGCCCCGCCGTTGGCTGTCCCGCCATTATCGCTCACCGTCACCGCAATGGTCGCGGTGCCGTTGCGGAGAGGCACAGGGGTGAAGACGATCGTGCCCGACTCGTTCGGACTCGTGTAATTGACGGACGGATGAGGAATCAAGGCCGGATTGCTCGAGGTCGCCGTGATCGTCACATTCTGGACTTCATTGACCGGGCCGGCCGAGATCCCCGTCAAGGAGGCCGTCTGAGCGGGCGCGTCTTCCACGATCGCCCGATCGACCAGCGCGGCCAAGGTCGGCGGATCGTTGACCGCCGTCGCGGCGACGACGAAGGTGTTGGTCACGGCCTCCGCTCCTCCGCGCGCGGTCCCGCCGTCATCCTTGACGATGACCGTGATCGTCGCGGTCCCATTGGCGTTGGCCACCGGCGTGTAAGTCAGCGTTCCAGTCGCATTAGGGCTGGTGTAATTAGAGGTCGGATGAGGAATCAGGCTCGTGTTGCTGGAGGTGGCTGTGACCGTGAGCGACTGAGTGCTTTCGTTACTCGGACCGGCGCTGACGCCGCTCAAATTGATCGTTTGTTGGCCCGCGTCTTCCAAAACGGCGGCGGGATTTGCGATGTCCGCGAGCGTGGCCGGGTCGTTCACTGCGACGACGGTCAAGGCAAAGCTTTTCGTGGCAGTCCCGTTGTCGGCGTCCGTCGCGGTGAGCGTGATAGTTGTGCTGCCATTGGCGTTCGCCGATGGCGTGATGGTGACCGTGCGGTTTGCGCCACTGCCAGTGAACGCAATGCTCGAGTTCGCCACCAGGCTGGTGTTGGACGAAACCCCCGTCAATGTGAGATTCCCCGCCGTCGTCTCAACATCACCCACCGTGAAGAGAATCGCCCCCGTCGCCGTGTCTTCGTTGGTGGTTTGATCTGTGATGGTGGAGAGAGTGGGGAGGTCGTTCACCGCAGTCACATTGAGCGTGATAGCGCCGTCGGTGGGTCCGGTGTCGGCCAGGTCGCGCACCCGCGTCGCAATCGTGGCCGCCACATCGTTGTCTGTCGCCGGTGTGAAACTCACCGCTGCCAAAGCTGTGTTGACCGCGCTGACCGTTCCCGTGATCGCCCACACGCCCGTGCCGCTCGTGTAAGTCGCCGTCCCGCTCGTCGTCAGTGTTCCCGCACTGCTCGGACTTAAGGTCAGCGTCGCCGTAATCGTCTCGCCCGTATCGACGTCACTGACGACGATATCGTCCAGCGCCACGCTCGAAGCCCCTTCGGTGTAACTCTTGGTCTGGGTCAGATTGGTCGCCGTCGGCGCGTCATTCACCGCCGTCACGTTGAGCGTGATTGCGCCGTCGGTCGGTCCAGTGTTGGCCACGTCCCGCACGCGCGTCGCAATCGTGGCCGCCACATCGTTGTCTGTCGCCGGGGTGAAACTCACCGCCGCCAAAGCCGTGTTAACGGCGCTCACCGTTCCCGTGATCGTCCACACGCCCGTGCCGCTGGTGTAAGCCGCAGTCCCGCTCGTAGTCAAACTTCCCGCACTGCTCGGACTTAAAGTCAGCGTCGCCGTAATCGTCTCGCCCGTATCGACGTCACTGACCACGATGTCATCCAACGCCACGCTCGCGGCCTCTTCGGTGTAACTCTTGGTCTGGGTCAGATTGGTCGCGGTCGGCGCGTCATTCACCGCCGTCACCGTAACCTGGACCGCCTTGCTGCCGCTGTTTTCCGCGGGATCCGTAACCGTCAGCGTAATCGTGGCAGCGCCATTCAAATTAGCCGGCGGCGTAATCGCCACACTCCGGCTCGACCCGGTCCCGCCCAAGACAACATTGGCCAGAGGAATCAAGGTCGTGTCGCTCGAAGCCGCCGCCACGGACAAATCGGCAGACGCGGCCAGCGAATCACTCACTGTGAACACCACGGCTCCCGTGCTGCTGTCTTCGTTGATGATTGGGTCTGTGATGCCGCTGATGCTCGGCGCGCTTGTGTCCACGGTTATGGAGAGCGCGCCGGTCGCAGGGCTGGTGTTGCCTGCGGGATCCGTGGCTTTCGCCGTGATGCTGTAAACTCCATCCGCCTGCGCTGCTGTCGTAAGCGACCAGTTCCCGCTGATGTCTGCGGTCGTCGTCCCCAGCGACGTGGTTCCGCCGCGGAACAATTCGACGGTCGCTCCTGCTTCGGCGGTTCCAGTGAAAGTGGGCGTGTTGATTTTCGTGACGTTGTCAGTGTTCGAGCTGCCCGAGTCACTCGCCGACGCCAGATCCAGGCTGGCTGGGGCGTCCGGAATACTGGTGTCGATCGCGTAATTGCCGCTGGTGCTTGAGCCGGTACCGGCGTTGCCGGCCAAATCGACGATCCCGGTATAGTCCAGGGTCAGGACGTTGGAACTGGCCGTGGTGCTGGCGTTCGGGGTCAAGGTCGCCGTCCAAGTGATGCCACCGTCGGAGGAGGACAGATTGGAGAGTACGCCGTTCGGCACCGAAACGTCGGCCGTGGTGAACCCGCTCACGGCCTCGGTGAAAGTGAACGTGACGGTCGCCGTATCGCCAACCTTCAGCGCCGTGTCCGAGATCGCGATGGAGGAGGCGAGCAACGGCCGGACGGTGTCGATCGCGTAATTGCCGCTGTCAGCCGTCCCGGTCCCGGCGTTGCCGGACGCATCGGCGATCCCGGTATAGTCCAGGGTCAGGACGTTGGAGCTGTCCGTGGTGCTGGCGTTCGGGGTCAAGGTCGCCGTCCAAGTGATGCCACCGTCGGA
>CAYHFE010000226.1:0-170 GCA_964355375.1 uncultured Verrucomicrobiota bacterium | reverse complement strand
GGAGGACAGATTAGAAAGGACGCCGTTGGGGGCGGCCAAGTCGGCCGCGGTGAAACCGGTCACCGCCTCGGTAAAGGTGAACGTAACGGTGGCGGTTTCGCCGATCTTCAGCGCCGTGTCCGAGATCGTGATCGAGGAGGCCAGGGCGGGACGGACGGTGTCCACCGCGT
>CAYHFE010000225.1:0-11142 GCA_964355375.1 uncultured Verrucomicrobiota bacterium | reverse complement strand
AGCGGCCTTTTCCGCGAAAACAGGACCCTTTTGAATTTTCAAACAGGCTCTTACAGCCTCATTCATTACCGGGAGGCGGAAACGGTGGTGGCGGAGTATCAAGCTCTGGCCGCGAAAGCCGAGCGCCTCTTCCACGAGTTGCCGGAGCCGAAGCGCGACGCGTTCTACCAACTGGCGCTCTTCCCGGCCAAAGCGTGCGCCCAACTGAACGAGCTCTATCTCGCCGCCGGGAGAAATGCCTGGTCCGCGAAACAAGGGCGAGCCAGCGCCAACGACCAAGCGGCGCGGACCCGGGCTCTGTTCCAGGCCCAGACCCACCTGATGGATTATTTCAATCGCACCTTCGCCGGCGGCAAATGGAATCACTTCATGGATCAATCCCACATTGGATATACGAGCTGGGCCGATCCACCGCGCAACAACCTGAACGCCCTCCGCTTGACCCAAGTCGAAGTGCCGGAAGGAGCGGCGATGGGTGTGGCCGTGGAAGGCTCCGAGGCGGCCTGGCCTGGCCCGGAAACCGAGCCCGTCCTGCCCACGATCGACGTCTTCAATCGGCAACGCCGCTCCCTCGAGGTCTTCAACAAAGGCAAGACGCCGTTTGAGTTCTCCGCCACCGCGAGCGTCCCCTGGATTCTCATCCGTCCTGCCCGGGGCACTGTGGAAAAAGACCAACGCCTCTGGGTCGAAGTGGATTGGACCCGCGTCCCGCAAGGCGCTGGCGCGGGCTCCCTCACGCTCAACGGCGGCGGTCGGTCCGACGTTGAATTTCGTCCCCGGTCGGGGGCTACGCTACACGGTTTCCTTCGATGACGAACCGCCGCAACTCATGACCCTCGTACCGGCCCATTTCAGCGCCCAAAATGGGAATCGGAACTGGGAAGCGTCCGTCCGCGACAACGGCCGCAAAATCAAATCCACCCACATTCTGGACCGCCCCGGCTACCACACGCTGAAAATCTGGATGGTCGATCCCGCCGTCGTGCTAACGAAAATCGTCGTCAATACCGGCGGCGTGAAACCCAGCTACCTCGGCCCGCCGGAGAGTTTCCGGGGCGCGCGCCGTGCCAATCCGTAGCCGTATCTGCGCAGTCAGATTTGGGGAGCACACGCGCCCCCGCGTGTCCCGACCGGCGCCTCGCCGGTCGGGCCGGAAGCCCCATTGGGTCACTGAACGGTGACTCGCTCGAACGCGACGATTCGATCGTCGTCCGTCAAACCCGCCGATTGACCCCCCGGCACGAATCACAAACCATCGACCCGCTCTCACCGCTGCACGACACGGTAGAAGCGCATCGGGCTGCCGGGTGTCGTCGCATCGATGTGCTCTAATTCGTTGCCGGTCGCATTCAGAGCGACCAATTCCTGCCAAACGATCAGGTCCGCCGAACGTTCCAGCACATATCGTCGGCCAAGCGTGGTGGTCCAGATCAAGAAGACGTCGCCGTTCGGCAGCAACGCCGCGTTCAATTGCGCCGGCACGGCCGCAGCGACATCCACCGTCACCGCAAACGACTTCGAATCCGTCAGAGCGGGCGAGCCGTTATCCGAGACGCGAACCGTGATCTGGTTGGTCGTTCCTTCTTGGGCGAGAGTCGGTGTCCAGGCAAACAAGCCCGATGCCGCATCAATGGCTGCGCCCGAGGGTGCGTTTGGGTCCAAGACGAAATTGACCGTATTTGCCGGCAGATCCGCATCTGTCGCCGTGACCGAAAACGTCAAAGGCGATCCGGCAATCACGGTTTTGTCGGGGATCAAGGCCAACACCGGCGCTTGGTTCAGTTCATTGACAACAACCGTGAACGTCTTCGTATCGATCAACGGTGGGGTGCCGTTGTCGGTGATGAGCAACACGATGACGTTGGTGCTCGGACCCTGTGCCTCTGTCGGTGTCCAAGTGAAAGCGCCGGTCGTCGGATCGATAGCCGCCCCCGCCGGCGCGCCGGCACCCAAGCTGAATGCCACCGCGTTCGCTGGAACGTCCGCGTCCGTCGCGAGTGCGGTGAAGCTCAACGTGGCCCCTTCATCCACCTTAAAATCTGGGACAGAGGTCAACACTGGAGTGGTGTTCACTTCGTTGACCCCGACGGTGAAAGACTTCAAATCACCGAGCGGCGGCAAGCCATTGTCGGTCACATTCACCGTGATCGGATAATTGCCAGGGCCTTGCGCTTCGGTCGGTGTCCACTTGATTGCGCCCGTGACTGAGTCAATTGCCATGCCAGACGGTGCGCCGGGAGCGAGAGCGTAGGTGAGGGTGTTCGGCGGGAGATCCGCATCCGTCGTCAAAGCGGTTATGACCAACTCCCGTCCCTCCTCTACGGCTTGATTTGAGATGCCAGCAAGGACGGGCGCACTGCTCACTTCGTTGACCGTGACGGTGAACGTGTTCGTGGCACTGAGTGGCGGTGAACCATCGTCGGTCACGCGCACCTTGATCGGGTAGGTTCCAGGACCTTGGGCTTCGGTGGGTATCCAGGTGAATACACCGTTGGTAGCATTGATTGCCGCGCCGATGGGCGCATCAGCATCAAGGCTGAAGGTGAAGTTCTGTGCCGGAACATCCGCATCCGTCGCGCTCACAGTCAGAGAAACCGCTAAGCCTTCATTCGAGATTACGTCTGATATCACCGACAATGTTGGGGGTGTGTTCGGCTTTATGACCACCGTTACCCGGAACGTCGTTTCGGCCGACAGCGGTGGATTCCCGTCGTCGGTCACTCGGATGGTAATCGAATGGGTCTTTCCTCCTTGCGACAAATCAGGCGTCCAGGTCAACCGCCCGGTTCGCGGATCGATGCTCGTTCCGGACGGAGCGCCAGGTGCAAGACTGAAGGTGAGCTTTTGAACGAAAGACTCTGCATCTTTTGCCTCCACGATAAAGTCGAGCAATCTTCCAGCATCGATCGTTTTATCCTGAATTGAAACCATGACCGGCGGGGTGGATGCCGCTGTGCCAGCGAGATAGTGGAGGACGACTTGTTCCCGCGTGAGCGCTTGGTTGTAGATTGCGACTTCATCCAGGTCGCCTTCGAAGCCGTCGCCGATGTAAAAAACCCGCTCGTCGTTCGCCGTGAACGGCGTCATTGAGGAGCCCACTTCGACTCCGTTCACATAAAACCGCTTGGTCGTTCCGTCACAGGTTGCGACAAGGTGGGTCCAATTATTCACCTCCACGCGCGGGCCTTGAATGCTCTCCGGCAACCACCACACCTGCCAGGTGTTGTCAGGCATGGCATAAAAGTTGTAACCACGCATAAGAAGGTCTTCGGTGCGCGACATAAGCGGAGAGCGGTGGTTGCCTTCGCCGCCGGTCACTCGTGCCCAGACCTCCGCAGTGAATCTCGGCGGGTTGATCACGGCCGACCATGGGACTTCAACCCGCTGGCCCGGGACGCGGCGAAATCTCGCCGCCGTGTCGCCATCGGTTGGCATGGCCCCGGGAACGCCGAGCGTTACACCGTTGAGATAGGCGCCATGATTGCCCCCCATTTCATCCTTGGCCGTCCTGCCGGATAATTCACCCAGCCGCCAATACGCGACCGGTCCGTCCGCTTTGACCATCGCGGCATAGCTCTTGGTAGGTGGTTTCGCATCGCGCACAGTAATTGTAAACGTCCGCGTGGCGCTCAGCGGCGGCGTGCCGTTGTCCGTCACGATCACTGTTATTGGATACACCCAAGGTCCGTGACTTTCGGTCGGCGCCCACGAGAACACACCTGCCGCGCTGATGCTCGCGCCCGCTGGAAAACCCGCGCCTAAACTGAACGTCAGCAATTGCGAGGGCGTGTCCCCGTCCGTAGCTGTGGCGCTAAAAGTCAACTTTTGCCCCTCGTCGATCGTTTGGTCAGAAATGGCCGCCAATCTCGGTGCCGTATTCACCTCGCTGAAAGTGACGTAGTGGAAAGGGTTGGAGCTGTTATTGGCGTAATGTGAGGCGACACCAGCGTTCGTGAAGTCGAGAGACGATCCGCCCGAATACATGACTCGAGTCACATCGCCTTTCTTGACTCGCACCAATGCCAACTTTGCGTCCGTGTTGAATGGGCCGACTCGGCGAATTCCCAAAAGTCCCTTGAAATCTCGACTACCGACCAGGAACCAGTCCGTTCCTTCGCGCGTCGTGACTTTAACCGCTAGCGAACCATCCGCAGCCTTCTCCGTGACCTCGACACTTTGAACCATTGGCGCCGAGGAAATCGGTTCCATAGTATTGATGAATGAGGCATTCGTTCCGTCGCGTCTCACGACAGCAAAATCCTGACGAAGTTGAACGGTCTCATTGCGTCCAGGGCCGGCTACCCAAGCGGTCACGATTCTCGTATTCGGCTCAGCCGCCATCGTTAAACGAAGCCTGCTGCCTTTGGGCGGATTCGGATACTTCGCATCGAATGTGATATTTCCTTCATTCATCGTCCAATCCGCTTGCCACATCTGGTCGGTTTGAAATCCTTGGCCTTCGTGCTTGGACTCACTCCGGTAGTATCCGAAGGGGTCCCAAGGCGTGCCGTCGTCGTTTTTGGCGGGAGACAGTGACACTTGTGGCGAGACGATCTCGACTACTCCGAGGTTGCGGAATCCCCATTCGATGGTATGCGGCTGGTTATCGCGCGCGTTCACGAAATAGGCGTCGAACAGATACTCTGGCAGTTGGATATTCCAGCGCTCCTGCCGGGCCAGTCCGGGAACGGATTTGTAGGGCTCGGCCATATCGGTGTAAGCGATGGCCGAAGGCAACTGCGGATTGTCGTCAAAATGCAGGAAATCTCCCCAAACGAACGGCTTTCCGCTCAGAGATTCTGTCCGATCAATATCGACCCGATTCAACAGGAGCGCAGGATAGCCGAGCCAGTGGTATCCATAGCGAGGCGTCATCAAAGCACCGTGTGCGAACAAGCATAGGCCCAAGGCGTCATTCGACACATGGTCTCCAGGATTCTGGTAGAGCTTCTTGGATGAAAGCAGCGTCTCCATGCGCGAGTCCCAAGGACCAGGTCCACGGAGCATGGCGTAGCCCCAGCCGTCCACCTTGAAGGATCGATTATCGACAAAACTTCCGGGTGTGCGGTTTGCTTCCTGTGAGATGATACGTTCATAACGGCTGATCAAGTTTGTTTCCGCAGGAAACGTTTCGCGGAGCAAGAGGTCGGCCTCCGCGCGTCCCAGTTGGTTCACGGCCCCACCACGATTCAACATCGGATGAATCCCGTCTGAGAATGGGAAATCGTTCCACAATCGAAGAACTGAGCCTCCTTGCGTTCGCCTCGACTCTGCAAACGGTGCTAAAGCGGTGGGAACGGATCATTGGAGCAGACGTTTTCATAATCTGTGAAAGCGGAGCGCTGATTCTCAAGCGGATCGGAGGCTGGCTGGCGCACGGGATTCCAAGGCGCTGGCGGGCAAGCGTCCCATCCGCACGGCACGTCCAAGTGCGGGCATACCTCCGCACAGTCTCTTGGTGAAATTGCCAGTTTCGTAGTCAACAGCGGCCGAAGCCCACAAGTCTGTTTTACTTCTGCGCCGCAACGTGGTTCGATTTTCCTCACGAATGGCTTGAGACGAGGCGGCGGCAGAGGCGGTTGTTGGTTTCAATTACATAAGTCTTCTTTCGGAACCAATGGGATTGAAGCCGAAAGAGCCGCGTCCTGAAACGCCGGGTTTTGTCCGGATTGGGAATGGTTCTTCGCTGTTTTCAGCGGAATGGATTCTCCCTCCAACGTGAAGGTCGGCTCGGCCCCAGCGGGGCCAAAGAAATTAGCCAGGTGCAAGCGAGTCCGCGAGCGCCGCGCCTGGTTGGCGATGGAATACGGTTCACGCCCTGGAAAGGCGATGGATCACGGATCCCCAAGATGCCGTTCATCCAAGCCTCGTGTCATCCATGCTGGCCATCGTTTCAGATACCGTCCGACGCACGAATCCATCGCCCCGTCCGGGGCGCGGGACATGCATCGCCGGGACCGGGGGCGGCACTCGCAGACTCGTTTGCCCTCGGCTAATCTCCCTTGCCCCTGCGGGGCATCTCGTCCTATTCCACTGAAAACAGAGAACCTCAGAAATAACGGAAGACTGGAGCGCACTCTGACGCCGACGCCGAGGTGATCGGGGCTGAAATCCGCGCTTGAGCCGGGTCGAAGAACTCAAGACGGCGATGGATCAACTCTCGCCGCACGGGCGGTGTGAACTCAAAGCCCTGCCGAAATGTTGGACGGCAAGTCAGTTTGCACGGCGATCTTGCCGCCTTGCAGAACTTGGTAAGGCACCTCGTTGCCGTCCGGCCCGATCATGTACGCCTTGGTCCAATCCACCGAACCGGAGGATTGAAGTCTGAAAGGTGGCTGATGCGCAAGCTCCGCTTGGTCCGGCTTTTGGTGGCTGGGGAACGAATGCGATTCTCAGCCCACCTTCGGTTACATTATTTCGTGACTCAAGTCGAATGAATGGAATTGATGAATGGAATTGACGTGGCGGCAGCCGCGTTTAGCCTAAAAATCACGGGCTGGAGAGAAGACGATGCAAGTTGATCAAACGGAGAACTTCGTGGTGCGGACCAGGCGATCGCCCACGGTCAAAATCGATACCGCGGTGTCGGCCGCTTACGTGCGCTTCAAACACGCGCCGGTCGCGCGGACAGTGCGGCAGGCATCGAAGTGGCCCAGTCAGTTGAAAACAAACCGTGGCCTTGCCATAACTTCAGCCACCATTTAGTTTAGGGCCATGCAAATACGCATTCGTTTTCCAGACCAAGAGAGCGAGCGAAAGGCCTTGGGCAAACTCATTCCCCGATTCTCTGGAAAAAGTTGGGCGACTGGGGAAACAGCCGTGCCCACCCAAGCTTTGGGCTTCTTGGCCGAACAAGGAATCCAGTTTACCGTCATTGGCCCTGCTCCCTATGAGTTCATTACGCCGGTCCGAAGTTTTGGTCCCGTTGGTGTTCAATGACGGCAACCCCGTTCCCGAAGCGTTGGTGTCGCGAACTTTCATAGAGTTGAGAGAAGAGTTCGGAGCTGCCTCCTGGGAAACTCAAGTTGTGCGGGGCGGATGGGAACACGAAGGCACGGTTTATCAGGATAATCTCACTCGGTTCGTTGTGGACGTGCCCGATTTGCCCGAGCACCGAGAGTTTTTCAAGCGTCTCAAAGAGGAACTGAAACAGCGTTTCAATCAGTTGGAAGTTTGGATCACTTCCCATCCAGTTGATGTCATTTGATTGCTGGCGCCCGCCTTACGCAGGCGCAAGACTTCGAGTTCGGAGACGTTCTCGTCGATGATGAACATGGCGCGGAGTTTTGAACTCGCCGGCGGTCAAACGTCCGGCCTCGGCAATGGCCTCCTGGCTCACCTTGCCGCGCCATGACCAGGAGATTTGCTCCCAAGGCATGCCCTCGGCCACTTGGTCCAACACCTGCCAAACCATGATGCGGCTCCCCTCGAAGATGGGCTTTCCCCACAGACACGCGGGTCGGCAATGAGGTGCCGGCCCAAACGTTGGAATCGGGACCCACGGAGTTTGAATGGCTCGTCTGGCCTGGGTGGAAAGTTTCACCGTTGAACATGGGTTGTCAATTTTTTCGCGCCCGCTGGAGTTGACGCCTTGGAGACCGGGACTAGAGTTTGGGCATGAGCCGAGTTGAAGAACTCGAATTCAGCATCGGCGTGGCGAACATGAGGGGCTGCATTTGCGAGTTTAACAAACGCGTTGGAGTCCAAAATTGCACCGTGATCGCCGAGGTAAAGCAGCATGAGTGTTGGTTGATCACGGGCTGTTTGAAAATCCATTCTCTCGTAGGAGTCAGGTGACGAGACTCTGATCTTCGATGGAATAGGCCGGCGTCACCCGGAAAAAAGTGAGCCTCCTCACGTCGTCTCCTACTTTTAAAACATGCTCCAACTGAGTTAATGAAGGCCGTTCGCCTCCCTCCACTTTCGGCGGAAGCCGCCTACGGGCGCGACCGACTGGCGTGCCGCGCCCGGCCGTCGGCCCAAGCGCGCAGCCGCTCGATCTGCTGATCCATGGTGGCGGCGAGGGGAACCGTCTGTTCCAAAGCCTGGAGGACGTGAGCGTTTTGGAGTTCGCCTTGTTCGGAAAAGGCGTCGTAGAGGGCGCTGATGATCGCCTGTTCAATCTCCGCGCCGCTGAAATTCCGGCTCGCCGCCGCCAGCGCGGGGAGATCGAAGTGATTCGGCTCGCGGTTTCGCCTCGCCAAATGAATGCGGAAGATTTCCAGGCGATCCGGATCGGAAGGCAGATCGACGAAAAACATTTCGTCGAGCCGGCCTTTGCGGAGAAGCTCGGGGGGGAGCTGAGACACCTCATTGGCGGTGGCCACGACAAACACCGGAGCCGTCTTCTCCGAGAGCCAAGTCAAGAATGTGCCGAAGACCCGGGCCGTCGTGCCACTGTCGGTCAGGCCTGAGCCCTGAAAACCGGAGAAGGCCTTGTCGATCTCATCGACCCAGAGGATGGCGGGCGCGACGGACTCGGCCACGGCGATGGCCCGGCGCACGTTTTCCTCGGACGACCCCACCAGGCTCCCGAACATTCGTCCCATGTCAAATCGGAGCAAGGGGATCTGCCAGAGCGAGGCGACCGCTTTGGCGCAGAGGCTTTTCCCGCAACCTTGCACCCCGAGCAACAGGACGCCCTTGGGAGCCGGCAGGCCAAAGGCCCGGGCCTCTTCGGTGAAGGCCACGGCCCGCTTCTGCAGCCAGTCCTTCAGGACGCCCAGCCCGCCAATTTGGGAAAACGTTTCCGGCGTGACGAAGTACTCGAGCAAACCGTTCTTCCGAACGATTTGCTGCTTTTCCGCCAGAACTTCGCCGACGTCCGCCCCGCTCAGTCGCTCTTCCTGGACGATGATCTTGGCGAAGACATTCTCCGCCTCCGTCAAGGTCAAGCCTCGCGCGGCTTGGAGAAGGCGCTCGCGGTCGAGCTCAGGCAGGTCGATCTGCACCTGCTTGAACTGTTTGACCTCGACGACAATTCGGTCGAGCAATTCCCCCAATTCCTCGAGATTCGGCAGCGGCAGGCTGAGCAGCGTGATTTCCTTTTCCAATTCCACCGGAATCTCCACCACCGGCGAGATCAAAATCACGGTCTTGTGGCTGTTCTTGAGATGTTGGGCAATTTCCTTGAGCTTGCGGATCACGGCCGCATTGGCGCGGGTCAGAAACGGATGAAGATCCTTGAACACGAAAAGCGCGGGCTCGACCTGATCGATGACCTGATCCAAAGCCAGGGACGGATCGCGGGTTGGCGCGCTCCGGTGCTTGGCCGATTGGATGGAGGTGCCCGCCGGCACGAGGCCGGTGCTGCAGCTCCACTCGAACATTTTTTTCTGCCGGCGCTGGGCAATCTCGGCCAGAAGGCTCAGCACCCGCGATTCCTCGGGCGACACGATGTAGAGCAAGGGATAGCGGGCGCGGATCAGGGTTTCAATTTCTTGGCGCAGGTTCATGAACTGGATCCCCCACGCTAGCCGAAGGGGGCGTGGGACGAAATCTTCTTTTTCGGCAATGAGGCGGTCGGCCGTAAGCATGCAAGTGAAATGGGTGGCACGGCCCGGCCATTCGACTCACCGTTCCGTGAGACTTCTGGTAGCAAAAACCTGTGGACTGGTCGCCCACAAGAACGGGCAGGTTGCCCGGTCCACCCTGAACCCACTGCATAGACGCGGCTAAGAAGAACAGTTCAACCGGCGGAGAAGGCAAAGCCATCCGCGTCGGAGTAACGCAACTCCATCCCGCCCCCGACCCGGAGGAAAGGCGTTCGGTCGTCTATTCGCCTCCAGAAAGGAACTTTCGCCACCACGAGCGCGCCGGGCTGGGTTCGAGGGCGACGGATTTATGCAGGCGTTCGGTGAGCGCGGGCGGCACCGGTGTGTTTTGGGCGTCGTGGCGAATGAGCTTTTCCACCGAGGCGAATTCCTGGCCCGCTTGGGTTTGCTGCGTTTGCAAACTTTCGGCGGCCTCCTGGTGGGTTTGCTGTTGGCGCATGGGGTTGGAGGAGTCAGGGTTCATAACCGGATTCAGGCGAACTTGGCAAAGGCGGCGGCAAAGGCCTTGCGCGCGCGATGGAGCTTCCCGCGCACCGCGTCGGCGCTCTGGTCCGTCAGATCACCGATTTCCAGGTAGCTCAACTTTTCGTCCGCCACCAAGAGCAGCAAAAGACGATATTCCTCCGGCAACGTCTCGAGGGTCTTCTGAATGCGTTGCCCCAATTCCTTCGTTTCCAAAACCCGGAGAGGATTGTCCCCATTCGTGCCAGTGGATTCCCAGATCGCGTCGTCCACATTGCTCACCATGTGGCGGTGGTGCCAGGTTTGGAGCAGGTTATGACAGTGGTTGATCGTGATCCGGTAAAGCCACGTCCGCACGCCCGACTCGCCCCGGAACTGGTCCATCTTTCGATACGCCTTCAGGAAGACGTCGTGGGTGGCGTCTTCCGCCTGGGTCGGATCGCTTAAGAGCCGGAGGGCGAGGTAATAAATGGTCTGGCTGTGGGCCTCGTAAATCGCGCCAAACTCGCTCGAGGGCCAGACCGGTTGTTTGAAGGGCGTTCCGCTCTCCGATTGCACAAGATCTTGCGTTAGGGATTCCACTGCCCATTCGACAGCCGATGGCCCGGAATGTCACGCCCGGAAGAGACACCTCCAGCTCGGAAAACACTGCTCCGGATTGGGGAGGCAGAATTTCGAGTCCCCTGTCATCCAATTAGGGTGAGCTCAACCTAATCACCCTTAAAACCAAGCCGGAACTCGCGCTGGATCTGCTCGAACCGCTTGTGGAATACGCAGCGCAGTGATCAGGCATCCAGATCCCACCGTAATCGCCGCGCTCTTCTCTGGCCCATTGTCAGCGGACCGGGCTAATCCGCCGTGAGCGGAGTTGCGCTTGAACCACAAAAAAAAGGCGCAGCCACTGTCTCGTGACCGCGCCTCTGAATGAAACCGAGATTCTGGAATTACGGCGTCCCGAACTCGGAATGAACGATTATTACGCCGTGGCTAAGTTACGGCTTGGGCACTGGGTTCTCGCCCGGGGGCTTCTCACCGGGAGGCTTGCCCGGCGGCTTGCCCGGCGGCGGATTGCCTGGCTGGCCACCCGGAGGCAAGGGTTTGAGACCATCGCCCGGAGGCTTGCCCG
>CAYHFE010000224.1:0-11172 GCA_964355375.1 uncultured Verrucomicrobiota bacterium | reverse complement strand
GGGCGTCTCGCCTGCCGTGTTCGACGTCCCGCCGAACACTCGTGACTCGTGGAGGTGGACCAGCTTAATTCAACTGCCCAACAACGACCCGCTCCAACGGGGAGGAGGTGATGTTGTCTTGATCGCAGGAGCCATTTCAAACCCTCTTTCATTATCCACGGTTTCCGGATTCCATGGTTCATGGGAAGCGCGCCGAGCAGGCTCTTCACAGTTGAATGTTCGCCGGACGAACGTCACAGTTTGCTCATGACAACTTTGGCGAGAGCGTCCGTCCTCGAGGAATTCGAACAACCACTCCGGCTGCGGGAATTGCCCTTGCCCTCGCAAATTGAGCCGGGCGCCGCGCTGGTGCGAACCGAGATGGCCGGAATCTGCGGGACGGATGTGCATCTATGGAAGGGCCAACTGCCCATCGCCCTGCCGGTGATCCTCGGCCACGAGACGGTGGGCCGCCTCGAGCGCCTAGGTCAGGGGCTGGACCAGGATTGGGCGGGCCAGCCTCTCCATCTCGGAGATCGCGTGACCTGGAATTCCACTACGTCCTGCGGTCATTGCTTTTACTGCGCGGAGAAGCGTCAGCCCACCCGCTGCCCACAGAGGCGGGCTTATGGCATTGGCTATCGGTCGGACCAGCCGCCCCATTTTCTGGGAGGGTATGCTGAATTTCATTATCTCCGCCCCCGCACCAACATCTTCAAGCTGCCCGAGAGCTTGCCAACGGAATCGGTCATCGGTGCCGGCTGCGCCTTGATCACGGCCATTCATGGTGTCGAGCGAACCGGAATCGCGTGGCGCGACACCGTGGTGGTGCAAGGGGCCGGACCGGTTGGCCTCTCCGCTCTGGCCGTGGCGCGGAGCGCCGGCGCCGGGCAAGTGATCGTGATCGGCGGCCCCAAAAACCGCCTCGAAATCGCCCACCGATTCGGGGCCGACCATACCATCGACATCGATGAAATGAGAGAACCCGCGGCACGTCTCGGTGCGGTCCGCGATCTGACTCGCGGTTTTGGAGCCGACGTCGTGCTGGAATGCGTGGGAATCCCGAGCGCCGTCCCGGAAGGCATGGAAATGTGCCGCGACGGGGGCAAGTATTTGATTCTGGGCCATTACTGCGATGCGGGTCCCGTTTCCCTGAATCCGCAAGTCATCACCCGCAAACAACTGCAAGTCATCGGTTCCTGGTCGAGCGAGCCACGTCACTTGAAGGCAGCCCTCGAATTCCTCGAAACCCGTCAGAGCGAATTCCCCTTTCACACGATGGTCACACACCGATTCTCGCTCGATCAGGCCAATCAGGCGCTTGCCACCACGGCCCGCTGGGAATCGGCCAAGAGCGTCCTGATCCCGAACTAAAGAACCGCCGCGCGCCGGACCCACATCGGGATGAGACCGAAACTACCACCCCACCGACAAATCCTCGATCATGAAATCCGAGAGTAGCTTCTACGTCATCGGTGGCACTCTGCGGCATGACGCGCCGTCTTATGTCGAGCGAAAAGCCGACCAGGAAATCATCGAGAGTCTCCAGAAGGGTGAATTCTGTTACGTCCTGACCGCCCGGCAAATGGGCAAATCATCCTTGATGGTCCGCATCACCAATCGCCTGCGTCAGCGGGAGGTCAATGTCTTCGCCCTCGATCTCACCGCGATCGGCCAGAATGTCACCCCGGAACAATGGTATGGCGGCATGCTGCTGCGCATTGGCCAACAATTGCGCCTCGAGGATGAACTGGAACGTTTCTGGATGGCCAACGATCGCTTGAGTCCGGTGCAGCGACTGTTCACCGCCTTGCGGGAATTGGCCCTGCCCAAGCGCCCGGGACCGCTCGTGATCTTCGTCGATGAGATCGACTCGGTCCGCAGTCTCCCCTTCTCGACCGACGAGTTCTTCTCCGCCATTCGCGAATCCTACAACCGAAGAACCGAGGATCCCGAGCTGAATCACTTGACCTTCTGTTTGCTCGGAGTGGCGACGCCGGCAGACCTCATTCGCGACCCGAGGACAACGCCGTTTAACATCGGCCATCGCATTGAACTAAGTGATTTCACCCCCCATGAAGCCGCACCCTTGGTTCGGGGATTGGCCGGGCCAAACGCCCCTCGTTCCCCGAGCGAAGCCGAGCGCCTGCTCGATCGGATCCTTTACTGGACGAACGGCCATCCCTACCTGACCCAACGACTGCTGCGTTCGATGACCGACCCGCCACCAAGTTCGCCGTCAATCACGCCTCTCGAACGCCCACCTTCACCCCTCAGCCCCTGTTCTCCCGAATGGGTCGATGCCTGGGCTGAAGAATTGTTCTTGAGCAGCCGTGCGCGCGAACGCGATGACAATCTGCTCTTCGTGCGCGAGCGAATCCTGCGCAGCGAAGCCGATTTGTCCAGTCTCCTGAGCCTCTACGAGCAAGTCCGGAACGGAGAATCCGTGCGCGACGACGACGCCAACGAACTGGTCAACCTGCTGCGCCTCTCGGGAATCGTCGGCGGGCAAGGCGGACTCCTGGTCATGCGCAATCGCATCTACTTTCAGGTCTTTGATACCGCCTGGATCAAGGCGAATATGCCCGACGCCGAGTTGGAGAAATCCAGCGGCGATCGCATTCGCATCAAAAGGACGTGCTCGATTGGACGCTCCCCCTCCAACGACTTGACTCTTCCGGACGACAAGGTTTCCCGTCGCCACGCCCTGGTGCAGGTGCAGAAGCAGCACGAGTTCTGGCTGGTGGACTTGGGAAGCAGCAATGGCACGTACCTCAACGGCCGCCGCGTCACGCAACCCGTCTTGCTCTGCGACCGGGACAAGATCGATATAGGCCCCTTTCGTCTCACCTTCCGCCAGAAGCGCACCGCTCCATCCGCCCGCTCCGATCAGACCTCATGCGAGCAAACCATCCACGACGGATGACCCACCCGCCGCCGCAACCTCGTCTTCCCGTAGTTCCTCACCAAGGCGAGCCACGGTGCCAGATTGGTGTTGAAACCTTGGGCAGCCTTCACTTTGTGCAACGTCCGGTCATGCTCCTGGTAAATGGCATCCGATACCACCAGGGACACCAAACCGGCCAACCAAGCCTTGACGCACTTGTGTGGTTCGCTGTGCCAGAAGATGCCCGCCACAAACACCCCCGTATCCATGACGACTGGCGTCACTCTGTCCGCACCTCGCGGAGCGCTCGCTCCACGATCTTCCGTGCCTCCTTGGGAGGATGCCTGCCCGCAGGTGTCTCCGCCAGCAGAGTTGCGACCTCGGTGGGAGTAGGCGCTTTCACCGGCCGGATGAGCAGGCCGGCGGGCCTTAAATCAAACACGTTCACCGGTCCGCCTCGCTCCAGACCCTCGCGGCGGCACCATTCCAGGGGAAACACCGTCTGCCGCTTCTCGGTCAACGTCATGGTCGTTGCTTTCATGGGTAATATTTTGATTGTTTGGCGCTTTCTGGATGATGATATTCTCTCCAATGATCTGGTGGCCACCTTCAATCAGTCGGTGTCGCCCAGCGGCCAGACAACTTCCAAGACGCCGCGGGCTACCTTGCAGGATGGTTTATGAATGGCGTGAATTTGGTTTCGGCAGGCTTCCTCGAGCCGAGCAACGTGGGCGATGTTCGGTACCGGATCGCGGGCAGTGGCGACTTCGACGGCGACGGACGCGAGGACATCCTGTTCCAAAATGCCGACGGAACGCTTGCGGTGTGGTTCATGGCCGACACGAGTTTGAGGGAGGCGGCTGGATTCGATCCGAGCGGTCCGGAAAGTGTCGATTGGAGAGTCGTGGCCGGGGCCGATTTCAACGGCGATGGGAAATCGGATGTCGTTTTACAGAACACGGACGGAACAATCGACATTTGGATCATGGACGGAATCCGGCGCACGCGACGCGCCTCTCTCACTCCCAGCGGTCCTGACGACGCGAACTGGAAGGTTGTTGGGACGGGAGATTTCAATCGTGATGGAAAGCCGGACCTGGTCTTCCAGCATTCGAACGGCGATTTAGCGGTCTGGTATCTCGACAACTTTGTGGCGCGTGGCGTTCTGCTGAACCCGCAGAATTCTGGCCATCCGGCCTGGCGTGTTGTGAGCACGGCTGATCGGAATCGGGACGGCAGGCCGGATTTGCTCTTTCAACACCGTGGCGACGGTTCGTTGCTCGTCTGGTTCATGGAGGGCATTAACCGGAGCAGCGCCAGTCCCATCAGTCCGGCCCAGCCCGGCGGAACGTGGCAAGTCGTGGCGCCCTGAACGATCCACTTGCCCTGAACCGGTTTGCGCCCAAGCGCGGCGCCTCGATGGGGCACGGCGCGGGCGCGGGCGGTGCGCGCGGGCGCGGTGCGTCAGATCTGTTTGACGATTCCCCAATAGACATCGAGGCGCTTGGTGAGGAAGAGGCGGACCGCCTTGACTAGGAGCTGGCTTTCGAGTTTTTGTCCGGCGGCGACGATTTCCGGAAGCTCCATGGTCGGCCGCACCGGAAAGCTGGCCTGCGCGATGATGGGCCCCTCATCGAGATGCATGCTGACGAAATGGGCGGTCACGCCGATGATCTTGACCCCGTGCTCGTAGGCTTGCCGATAGGCCTGCGGCCCGGGAAAGCTCGGCAAAAGCGAGGGGTGAATGTTGATGATTTTGTTTTTGTAGCGCCAGACGAAATTCGGCGAGAGGATTTTCATGAACCGGGCCAGGATGACAAAGTCGATGTCGTGCTCCTGGAGCAATTGCAGGGCCTTCTGTTCGGCCGGGACGCGCTCCTGCCACGGCACCAACTCGAACGGGATGCGAGCTTTCCGGGCCAGCGGCTCGAGGTCGGCGCGATTCGACAGGATGAGGGCCGGCTCCGCTCGGAGCGTGCCGCGCCGGAAGGCGGCGAGGAGGGCCTCGAGACAATGCGGCTCGCGGGTGACCATGATCGCGGCCCGCCGGCGTTGCCGCGGTTCGGTCAAGCGGAGGGTGATTTCCATGCCCAAGGCTTGGGCCAGTTGATCGAGTCCGCTCTTCAAGGAATCGGACATGAAATCCCGCGGTTTCCACGAGGCTTGCAGGGTCATGCTGAACTGACCCCGGGTGACTTGCTCCTCCAGGGCTTCGATATTGGCCCGTTGTTCGAAGAGGAAACTGGTGATCCGCGCGATCACTCCGGTTTTGTCGCGGCCGATGACGGTAATGGTGGCAAATCGTTTCATGATTCCGAATGTTTTGACCCGTCCCGCAACTTTTCTTAGTTTCATTTGTATAAGAAAAGACGGACAGTCACGTTATTGAATGGCCTTTGTATCGATAAAAAACGTTCTTGCGCAAGCGGGTTTGCTCAGTTTGAACCAGCTTGAGGCCTGGACCAAGGAATGGCGCATCGCGTCGGAAAACGGCTCGCCAGAGCCGTTGATCGCTTTCCTGAGCCGGGAATCCGGCCAATCCGAAGAGCTTTTCCTGCAGCGGTTGGCCCAAGTGCTGGGCTGGGCATTCCTCGATTTGCCCCACCTCACGGTTTCCGCCGAGACCCAGAAAAGAATCTCGACCAAGGTCGCATTCCAACACACGGTCCTGCCGACTAAATTCGAGAATGACGTGCTCGAGGTGGCGGTGAGCAATCCGTTCGACACCGCCTTGCTCAACGCGGTCCAGTTCGATGCCCAGTGCCCGGTCCGGTTCAGCCTCTCCCCGAAAGCCGAAATCGAGAAGGCTCTGAAAAAATACTACGGCGTGGGCGCCGAGACTCTCGACGAGATCGCGGAGGATGAACCGCTCGAGTTGTTGGTGGGCGAGGACAAAGAAATCACCGAGGGCGATCAGGAAGCGAGCGTCATCAAGTTCGTCAATCAGATCATCTGGGAAGCGTTCAAGGACCGGGCGACCGACATCCATTTTGAACCGGCCGAGGACGAATTGCGCATCCGTTACCGCATCGATGGCATCCTCCATCAGACGCCGATGCCGCCCCAGCTCAAACGATACCAAGCCGCCCTGATCTCCCGCGTCAAGGTCATGTCCGGCATGAATATCGCCGAAAAGCGCCTGCCCCAGGACGGCCGCATCAACGTCCGGATCAAGGGCGAGGAATTGGATATTCGCGTCTCGACAGTGCCGACGGTTTATGGCGAGAGCGTTTCGCTGCGTTTGCTCACGCGCGGCAAGATTTTCCTCAGTTTGGAGAAGCTCGGTTTTTCCCGGCGGGAGGAGGACGCTCTCCGCGAGATTATCATCAAACCGCACGGCATTCTGCTGGTCACCGGCCCCACTGGCTCGGGCAAATCAACTTCCCTTTACGCCTTCCTCAGCACGATTAACTCGGTCCAAAAGCGGATCATCACGATCGAGGAACCGGTCGAGTACGAGCTCAAGGGCATCAACCAAATTGCCGTGCGCTCGGATATCGGATTGACCTTTGCGGTTGGTCTTCGGCACATCCTGCGCCAGGATCCCAACGTCATCATGGTCGGCGAAATTCGCGATCTGGAAACCGCCGAGATCGCCATCCGCGCGGCCCTGACCGGTCACTTGGTCTTCAGCACGCTCCACACCAACGACGCGCCCAGCGCCTTCACGCGTTTGATCGACATGGGGATCGAGCCCTTCCTCGTGGCGTCGTCGGTGGAGGCGGTCATGGCTCAGCGCCTGGTCCGCACGATCTGTCCGCACTGCAAAATCGAGCAACGGGTCGAACGGGATTATCTGCGCAAGATCGGGTTTCCGGAGGATGAGATCGAGACCGCCAAGTTTTGGCGCGGCCGAGGTTGCGAGGCGTGCCGGGAAATGGGCTACCAGGGGCGAATGGGAATTTACGAGCTCTTGATTTTGAATGAGGCCTTGCGGCCCTTGATTTTGAACCGGTCGGCCGCCAGCACCATCGCCCAGCGGGCCATGGAACAGGGGATGCGCACCTTGCGCACCGACGGCTGGAACAAGGTCCGAGACGGGCTGACGACGATTGAGGAAGTGTTGCGGGTGACCCAGACCGAGGAGCATCTGAACGCGCTGGTCGGTGATGGAAAATTAGAGACTTAAACGAACGCGTGAAGAAGATCAGCCTGCATTCCTGCAATGTCCTCGAGGTCAATCCGGAAAACCGGCGACTCTGGCAATTTCAGACGAGTGACGAGCAGTTGAAGCTGGGTGCCGATCGGACGATTGAGATCGGCCAGCCCTTGCCCCCGAGAACGGTGAGCAAGGATTGGCGCTCGCTCTGGCAGCGCAAGCTGAATGTGGCGTTGCTGCCAGCGGATCAGGTTTTCTTGCGGGTCATTCACTTGCCGGCTTCGGACTGGGCCGAAACGGTCTCGATGGTCGAATTCCAGTTGGAGAAGCTGTCGCCCTTGCCGGTCAATCAAATCGTGTGGAGCCTCGAGGTGTTGCCGCACGCGGCGCAAAAGCAGCAAACGGTCATCATCGCCATCGCCGCCCGCGACGGGATCGAACAGTTTCTCGGTCGCCTGGAGGGCGACGGCTTTTTGCCCGACCGCCTGGAATTGCCAAGCCTGCAACAGCTCTTGGCCACGCGGGTGGAGCAGGACGGGGTCTGGATTTTCACGAGTGTCGAAGCCGGAAAAAACCTCTGTCTGGTGGCGTGGTGGTGCGTCGGGATTCTGCATCAATTGCAACTGTTGCATCTCCCGCAATCGAGCCAGGCCGGTTCGATGTTGGTGGAGCAACTGACCAAGATCGCCTGGGCCGGCGAGATGGAAGGCTGGCTGACGGGGCCGCTGCGGTGTCATCTCGTCGCCGACCTGGCGACGGCCGCCTCGTGGGAGGCGGCGCTGGGGCCTTGGGCCGGAGCGCCGGTGACGGTGACGGAGCCGCTGGGCAAGCCCGCCTTGGCTGAATTCACCGCCGATCGGGCGGCGCGCGATCCGTCGAAGGCGGGGCTGCTCCCGGCCGAATTCCCGGTCCGCTACAAGCAACAGTGGGTGGACCATCTTTGGATGAGCGGTCTGGGGGCGTTGGTCGCGGCCTATTTTGTCGGTGTCGCCATTTACTTTGGAGCGCTCCAGGTGCTGAATTTCCAGCATCACTCCTTGCAGAAGCGGATCACGGCGCTGAGCCCGGGATATACCAATGCCGTCAAATTGAAGGCGCGGGCCGAGGTGCTGCAGGGCCAGCGGAACTTGAAATACGCGGCTTTGGATTCATTGCGGGTGGCCGCCGAGCTCCTGCCGCCGGAGCTGACTCTCAGCCGTTTCGCCTTCGCCAAGGGCCGAAAGCTGACCTTGGAAGGGGTCGCGCCGCAGGACCAATCCGCGCAACTGACCGAGTACAACGCCGCCTTAAGCAAGGCCACCGTCCGCGGGGAAGTGCTGTTCACCAAGGTGGAACCGCCGCGGTGGGACGCGCGCGGGCAACAGATCGCCTGGCGGTTCACGTGCGACCTGAATTATCAGGAGTTGGAATGAGTTCGTTTTGGGACAAGTTGAATCTGCGCCCGCAGGAACGCCGGCTGGTGGTCCTCGTGGCGGCCTTCGTGTTCGTCGTGCTCAACGTCTGGTTCATCTGGCCGCATTTCAAGGACTGGAAGATGATTCAAATCGACTACGACAAAGGCAGCCGAGAGTTGCTCGCTTACCAGAAGGAAATCGCCCGCGTGCCCAGCTACGAAGTCCGGCTCAAAGAGCTGGAGAGCGAAGGTCCGCACGTCATCCCCGAAGAGCAGGATCTGGATTTGGTGCGGACCGTGCAAACATTGACCCTGGCCAACAATGTCACGGTTCAGCAGTCCGATCCCCGGCCCAAGACCAGTAACACGGAGACGAACCAGTTCTTCGAGGAAAAGACGCAAAACATGCGGGTGGAAGCGGGGAACGATGAGCTGGTCAATTTTCTTGTCAGCCTGGCCTCGACCAACTCGTTGATTCGCGTGCAGGAAATGAGCTTGCAGCCGGCGCCCAATGGCTACCGCCTGAGTGGCAATCTCACCTTGGTGGCCAGTTATCAGAAGAGGCCGCCGCCGAAACCCGCCGTGGTGGCGACACCGCCCAAAGCCGGAGCTGGCGTCAAGCCGGGCGCGCCCGTGGATGCCACCAAGCCGAAGCCGGTCTCCAAGGCCCCGCCCGCCAAATGAACTCTGACCCGACCCGCTCTCACTCGAACGCCGCGCCGCGCGGTTAAACTCGTCGAATTTATCGTGAAAACCCTGATCTCTCTCTTGATTGCGATCGTGCTCCTGCTGGGCACTTGGCTTGTGGCCCAAAGACCGCCGCCGGGACCGCCCGAGTTCTACAACAAGACGGCGGCGCCGACCGGTTCCTCGACCAACCAAGGGGATCCCATGTTGCGCGCCTTCCGCCAAGTCATGACCAATGCGACTTCCGGTGCTCCGGCTGCAGCAGCGAGCGCGGCTCCGGCAGCTCCGACCATCTCGCCGCCCGTCGGCCCGCCCGCGGTTTCAGCTCAACTTCCGAGCGTCGCGCCCGCTGGAGTTGCGGTTCCGTCCGTGGCGCCGCCGCCGACTCTCCGGCAGATTCCGGCCGCTGGGGCTGGTGCGCCAGGGGTGCCGGCAGGTCAGATCTCGAGTGGTCCGGCGGCTCCGTCTCCGGTCGCTCCGGCGGTGGGGGCGGTGGCGGCGCCGAGTTTTCCCGCGCCCCAGTTTCCAGCGATTCCCGCGCCGCCGGTCGAGGCTCAGCCGGAGGCGGAACGAATCATTCCGGCGGGCATGATTCAAATCAACAACATGCCGTTGGAACAGTTCTTTGAAATCTACTCCATGGTTTCCGGTCGAACGGTGCTTCGGCCGGTGGCGCTCTCCGGCATCCAAGGCGTGACCCTGAAGGCGCAGTCGGAAATGACGGTGAAGGAAGCGATCTATGCGATGGACGCCGTGCTGGCGTTGAACCAGATCGCGATGATTCCCGTGAACTCCAAGTTTGTGAAGGCGGTTGCGGCGCAGATGGCGGCGTCCGAGGGCGCCGAGATGTCGAAGTTAACTCCCGGCAATTTTTCGGAAACCGAACAGTTCGTCACCCAGATCGTGCAGTTGAAGACGGTCCGGCCCAGCGAACTGGCCCAGCTTCTGGCCACGTTCAGCAAAGTGGCCAATGGCATTACGCCCTTCGACAACAACCAAACCATCGTCCTCCGTGACCACGCCTCCAACGTCAAACGAATGCTCGAGGTCATCGAAAAGGTCGATGTGCAGGTGGAATCCGACTACCGGCTTGAAGTCATTCCAATCAAGTACGGCAAGGTGGCGGACCTTTATAGCACGATGGGCGCGCTGATCTCGGGGTCGGCCGGGGGAGGGTTCTCTTCGAGCTCGGCCCAGCCGCGACGGGCGACGGGGGGATTGGGGACGAGCAGCCAACTCGGGCAGGCGGGGCGAGGCCGGATGGGGTCGCCCTTGCAACCGCAGCAACAACAACAACCCGTGGCTCCGGGCGCGGCTCAGAACACGTTCCAGAACCGGTTGCAGCAAATCGTCAGCCGAGCCGCCCAGGGCGCGGAGGTCGAGCTGCTCCAGGACGCGCGCATCGTGCCGGACGAGCGCTCCAATACCCTGCTGATCTTTGCCAACAAACGCGACATCAAGATGATCACCAATATCGTGGCCAAGGTCGATGTCCTGCTCGCGCAGGTCCTGATCGAGGCGGTCATCATGGAAGTCCAACTCCGGGATTCGGGCAAGATCGGGGTGAGCATGCTTCAACAACCCCGGCAATTCGGCAATACCATGAGCGGCGCCGGTGGCATCAACAACGGGCAAAGTTTTCTCAACAACATCACCAACCTTTCGTCCGGATTGCCCAGCGGCTTCGGGTATTTTCCGAGCTTGAAATTCGCGGGGACCGATCTCGATGTGGCGGTTGCGGCTATCGCGGAGAACAGCACCGTCAACGTCGTGTCGCGACCGCGCATTCAGACGTCCCATGCGATTCCGGGGACATTTGTCGTGGCCGACAATTTGCCGTTCATTTCGGGCAGTTATCCCAATTACGGCGGTTATGGCCTCGGAGGCGTCGGCGGCGGTTATGGCAACCAGTCCATTGTCGAGCGCATCGACGTGGGTGTGACCTTGAGCGTGACGCCGTTCATCACGCCGGAAGGCATGGTGGTGATGGAGATTCAGCAGGAGGCCAACCAGAAGGGGGGCGACGTGATCATCGATGGCAATCCGAATCCGATTGTGAGCAAGCGCACCGCCGAGGCGACCCTGACGGTCAAGGATGGTCAGACGATCATGATGGGCGGATTCATC